>JAIBBI010000009.1 GCA_019694755.1 Gemmataceae bacterium | reverse complement strand
CCAACTTCTTCATTTCGTCAAGCATTTCCGGCCGCATTCCGGTCTTGGCGGCTTCACCGCTTAGGTTGACCTCGAGGAGCACATCGACAGGGCGCGAAAGATTGGCCGCGGCCGATCCCATTGCTTCAATTAGGCGGGGACTGTCGACAGAGTGAATCATCGTCACCAAAGGCAGCGTGCGATCAACCTTGTTGCGCTGCAGGTGGCCAATCAAGTGCCAACGGGCGTAGGAGGGGAGTTCGGCGGATTTACGCCAGAGTTCCTGGGGCCGGCTTTCGCCCAGATCCTCGGCACCGGCATCGAGTAACATGTTGGCGATCCGAGAAGAGGCATACTTGGTCACTGCGACGAGCGTCACGCCATCGATCGGCCGGCCCGACCGAACGCACGCGGATTCGATTCGACTCCGCACAATCCGCAGGTTGTTCGCGAGCTTCCCGATCAGTTCGCTGTCCGTCATTCGCAAAATCCCGATAATGAAGCGAGAACAGAGGATAAGATACATGGCCGAGATTCAGGCGTTCCGCGGATTTCGTTACGACCTCGGTCGCGTGGGCCCGTTGTCCGGGGTCATCGCACCACCGTACGACGTCATTGACTCGGCCCTACGGGAACGACTGGCCGGCCTGCACGCCTGCAACATCGTTCACGTCGATCTGCCGGTAGGCGGCGAAGATCGCTACGAACGCGCCGGGCGGATGTGGAAGGACTGGACCCGATCGGGAATGATACAGCAGGATTCGGCCCGCAGCATTTATGTCTACGAGCAGTCGTTTTCGGTCGATGGCGAGTCGTTCGTTCGCCGAGGAATCCTGGCAAGGGTTCACATCGAATCCTGGAGCACGGGGAAGATCCTCGCTCACGAGGACACGTTTGCCGGCCCGAAGCAAGATCGATTGCGTCTCATGGAGGCGACGGCCGCCAACCTGAGCCCGGTGTTCGGCCTTTTTGACGACGACAATGGGGAAGTGCAGCGACTCATCGAGTCGGCGATACTTCGCAAGCCGCCGGTCGAGGGGACGGACATCCTCGGGGTGACCGGCCGCCTTTGGGCGATCAGCGATCAGTCGGTCATTGCCAAGCTGGCCGGACTCGTGGGACCACGCGAGATTCTGATTGCCGACGGGCATCACCGGTATGAGACCTGCCTTCATTTCAGAGACCAGCACGTTGGTGCCGACGCGGCAGCCGACGACCCCCGGCGATTCACCCTGATGATGCTCGTGCCCACGAGCGATCCCGGATTGCTGGTATTGCCGACACACCGACTGTTTCAAGGTTTGCCCGGGATCAATTTGGAGACCGTTCGATCTCTCCTCGGAGAGTCATTTGAACTTGTTGGCGTGGCAGCGACCCGCGACGCGTACGATCGATTAACCCTGGAACTAGGGCAAGGGGCCCTCGCTTTTGGCACCGGTACCAATACCTGGCTGGTGGGCCGACTGCGCAATCCCGAGGTGATGGCAGGGGTGGCTGCGGACCATTCCGCCGCCTGGCGCGGGCTTTCGGTGAGTGTGTTGCACCGACTCGTGGTCGATCGGATCCTGAGCCCGAAAGCAACGGGATCGCTGACCACCAACTATGTACATTCGCTAGCCGAGGTCGATTCGGCCTTGACCCGTCACGAGTGTGATCTGGCGGTTCTGGTTCATCCGGTTTCCGTCGACGAAACGGCCACCCTGGCGAGGGGCGGAGAACGCATGCCCCAGAAATCCACGTATTTCTACCCAAAACTCCAGACCGGCTTTGTGTTCAATCCCCTCGACAGTCACTAATCCCACTGGAAGAACGTGACGAGCCAGCCGTCCGGAGAGTTGCATACCGATTTGCGATAGCGCTCGGCCGGGACGGTGGCGATCTCGGAAGTAATGACATCAAGAGCCGCCAGCCGTTCCCGAGCCTCTTGCAGATTGGCAACTTGAATCACGAGGTTGACACCGGCCGACGCAGGACAGCCCTCTTGCAGCGCCAACCGCCAGCCATCGCGTTCGAGAAGGACAAACCCGGTTTTTTCGTCGTCCAAAGTCACCTCGAGACGAAGCACGTCGCGAAACCAGCGAGCCGTGCGGACGGGGTGAGGCGTGATTAACTCGACCATGTATGGATTCATGGCTGTGGTCCTCCGAATCCGGCAAGCCATCCCTTGACCGCACCGGCATCCGGTTCGCGGAAGAGCACGTCTTCACAGTGAAACTGTCGAACGGCCCAGACGGCCGCCAGCACCACGCCTACCAGTAGTCCGGCAAACACCACTGGCACGAACGGCAACGCACTGACCGCATCCGGGCCGATCAATTTTTGCATGAGCAGGCACATTCCAGTGACTGGTATCAGGCTGGTCTGCCAAGTCAACTCGACGCTGGGCATCAGGCTGAAAAGGACGAGAGGTACTGTGCCGAGGAAGAGGGGCAACAGATAATACTGCCCTTCCTTGGTACTGCGGGCGTACACTCCGAGAGCAAGGCACAACGCCGAAAACAGGGCAGTGAGCGGCAGCACCAAAAGGAAGCAAAGCAAGATGTTGCCCGGATGAAAGAATGAAACTTGAAAGTACCACGAGCCGGCTACGCAAAGGCCGCCCATCCAAAGCAAGTTCCACCAAGCCGTGATCGTTGAAAAAACCCAAACGGCGGCGAATTTCCCGGCGACGATCTCGGGGCGTGAAGCCGGGCTAATAAGTAGCGTCTCCATCGTGCCCCGTTCCTTTTCCCCGGCGCACAAATCGATTGCGGGGTGCAAGGCTCCTGCCAGCGCCCACATCACGAGCAGGAACGGGAAAAACTTGATTAGACGGTCGCGAATCTCGTCCGTTCCCCGCTGCAATGGCGTCTCGTCGTCTCGCGGCTCGTGGACCTTGAGGCAGCGGTCGAACTCCCGTGGCAGTTGCCGCTTAGCAAATCGCGACTCTCGCAGTGCATCATCGAACGCCTGTAGCGCCTTTACGAGACGACGGGTCGCCAATTTCGACAGGTCATCTCCGGCGCGATTCCGAATCTCGACCGTAAATGGTCGGTCCCCGTCGAATGCAGCTTTGGCTTCGGGAGGGATGATCATCAAGACATCGATCCGATGCGTGTCGCCGGGCGGCAGGCTCAGCAATTGTTCGGCGGGTTCGGTGACCGAAATCACGCGTAACTCACCAAAGCCAGTTGTGGGATCCAGATACTCACCTGATACGCGGCCATTCTGCAAAAATGGCGGAACACCACCGGGCAATAAGTCGATGCCGACTGCCCCGACGACGGTGATTTGTTCCAGTTGCTTGATCGCGAAAAGGAAGCCAATGATCCCGAATCCGGGGTACAGAAAGATCGGGAGCAGAATCAGGAGTATGACCGAACGCCTGTCGCGAAACAGGTCCTGAAGCTCACGGCCGGCAATCAACCGAATCACACGCCGATTCAATTGCCGCCCTCTTGGTGGCCCGCGAAGTTAGGCGTCGTACCTGATCCTGTGAACTTATGTCACCGGAGATTCGGCGGCTATCGCTACTGCCGGTAGAATAGTCCTGGCGGGTTCTTGAGGTGTCGCATGGCTGAAGTTTGGCTGGAGGCGAATTGCCCCAATTGCCGTGTACGGCTTCGATTCCGGCAGTCGCAGTTGCAGGAGACGTTGCGATGCAGCGAGTGTCAGTGCTGTGTGCGTCCACAGATTCGCGAACGACCGGCGATGCCGGGGGCATTTACTCCACCAATGGACCCGGCATTGGGGACATTGCCCGAGCCGGCATCGATCCGCGCCGGTCGGTATCAGCCACAGCAGCGCAAGACTGGGCGAATAGCAATCGGAGTGGCCGCGACGCTAGGGATCATCGCGCTGGGGGTTGCATTCGCGAACCGCGAGGCGCTGTCCGGTAAACCGACGACCAAGCCGGCTGTGGCCCAGAAGCCCGCGAGCCAACCTGCAACGGCACCGAATGAGAAGGAAAAAGCAGGCATCGCCGCCTCTTACCCGCGTCGAATCCTTGCCATCAGTATTCACCAGTACTTTTTCCTGAATCCGACGCTGTTCGGCTCGCCTAAACGAAGCACAGGTGCGTGGGTCGAACGCGTGTCGGAAAAGTGGAACATCCCCCGAGATCAGATCTTCCTTTTGACCGATGCGGCCAACAACCGCGGCTCCATTCCGCCCATCAAGCCGATCATCGAAGCCACGATCGAGTCTTACCTGGCATCCTCCCGGCCACAGGACCGAATCGTACTGCTTTGGTGTGGTCACGCAACCGCACTTGACGGGAAGGCTTATCTCGTCCCGATCGATGGTGAGTTGACCAACAAGGATTCGCTGATCGGACTCGATTGGCTTTACGATCGGATGGCGAAATGCTCAGCCAGACAGAAACTTCTGATCTTTGATGCGGCACGGCGCGATCCGGGCCGTGGACAGGAACGGCCGGGGCCAGGCCCGCTCGACCCGGTTGTGGGTAAAGCACTTGCCGCGCCACCGGCCGGTGTGCAAGTGTGGTCGTCGTGCTCGAACACAGAACAATCTCTGGAATTCAAGTATGCCATTCACGAAAACGCTGACTTCGAAGGGAGCGTGTTCCTGAACTCGTTTTTCCATGCGTTTCTTTCCGGCGCAGCCTCCGACAGCAAACCGGACGATGCGATCCCGATCGACGGGCTTGTCGACAGGGTGAACAAGCTGACTAGATCGGCAGTGCTGGGCCTCGAGAAACAAAGTCAGACACCGTTTCTCGCAGGGACCCCGTCAAATGAAGGGGCCGCCCACGATCCTGCGGAGCCATCGCCGACTCGCGTCGTAATCCCCAAACCCAGCTCGCTGGCTCGCGGTGGGTTGGCCGACCCGTCGGTGGTCAAAGCCATTTTCGACGAAGTTCGCTGCCCGCCGATCAGGGCAACTTCGGCGGATAAGGCGCTGACGACGGACGATTTGGAAGGCGTATTTCCGTTCTCGGCAGAAACGCTCGCCAGATACGCCGCGGATTACAAGAACCTTCAGGAAGTGACTGAGAATCCACAGAAGTACCCCCTTCGAGTTGCCGTACTCAAGGCCGTCGAAGTGCTCGACAGGCATTCACGCGGCGACGTACTCGTGGGCGCAAGCCGCAAGCAGGTTGGGTTGTTGCGGGAGGAGTTTACAGGCCCGAGCTCTGACAACATCAAGAAGACCATTGCCCGAGAACAGCAGGAAGGACCCGCGGCCATGTATCTCGAACTGGAGGATCTGGTTAAATCGCTGGAGAAAGTGGGCAGATCCAAGTCGGAAGAAAAGTCACAGCGATGGCTTGCGCATTTCGACTATGTTCTGGCAATGACCAAATCACGCTTCGCCTACATCAACGAATACAACTTCCTTCTCGGAAAAATCCGGAAAGACGAACTGCCCCCCATTGACTCAAAATTGCATAAGGGTTGGCGTCTTGCATCCGTGGAGAAAATGTCGAGCCCACGCGACATCAAGGATCAGGCTGAGGATGCCCGAAAGCTGTTCGCTAAAATTATTCGTGAGCATCCCGGGACCCCCTGGGAAGTGCTGGCGAAGCGAGACCGAATGACGGCAATTGGACTATCGTGGCAACCTGCAGCGGTTAAAGAGTAACTACCCCGCTTTATTCGAGGGGCGGCGCGCCGACGGGCCCACCGTCGGCCGAGGCCGTGGCGAGGCGACTAGATCGCGAATACCGCAAGAAATCACGAGCGGCAGGATCGATCGAATTGAAGTCGACGCGCGATTCCTGTCTGGTGGGCTGCGGAAGATCACCGTCCTTTGTCGCAGGATCGCGAATATTGCCTACGGCAGTCACGGATTTCGCTATCTCACCCTCGGGGATAGATAGAACAACCCCCGATTTCACAATCAGGTTGTCGGCCAATGTGACTTGGGACTTGTCCGACGATGCCATCGGATCAAAGCGAACCGCCGCCGACTTGACATCGTACATCGTGTTTCCGCGAATCTGCACTGTGAGTGACTGCCCGGCCGTGAGATTGCGCCAGCGAATCCCGTCCGTTGCGCGGAAAATGCGGTTTTGTTCAATTCGAAGCTTTCCCGCAGGTCCCTCGCCGAAGATGGCCGCCACGAAAGGCCCGTCGAACTGATTTCCGACAAAGTCTATTTCCCTCGAGCCGCTGACGGGATCGGCCGCGGTGACGCGGATGGCTCCCTCGGCGCTCCCGATGGCATGAAAGCGGCAGCCACTGACGACTACCGGCCGACCTGACTCGCCAGATGCATCGCTCAGCCGTACGCCGGTCTTGCTATTACCTCGAAACAGCAGTTGATCGAGTTTAAGCCCGGGCGAATGTCCGGCAATACGCACGGCATTCTCTATCTTGCCCTGACCGTCGAAAACGATGTTGCGAATCGTCAAACCGGCACAGGAATTCAACTCCAGCAGATGGGCCGTGAGTGAGGTATTCGGTGGCGGCGCCCAGACGACGGGGAGTCCCTCGCTGCGTCCGGATTCTATGGTGATATCAGCCAGCGGTTGAGATCGCCCATCGAGTAGGAGATTCTCCAGGATCATCGGCGTCCGGATCTGAATCCTGTCTCCCGGACGGGCCTGCCGGACCGCGTCTTTGATCGTCCGAAAGTCGTCGGCGCCACCCCGCGGATTGACGACCAGGATCCGCCCGGAGCTTGCGACGGGTTCGGGTTCTGATTTGGTTCTTGAGCCGGGCAACCGGCTATTCAGCCACCATAGAGCCACGGCACCGGCAAGGAGAATCCCGGCCGCGCCGAGCATTAGCCAATTCCGCCGGCCGACGCGATCTGCGGGAGAATCCGTACCGGTTGGCCCCATTGATGGCCGGGCGGCATAAACCGACTCGAGTATTCCGTGTTCGGATGCGGCAGGTTCCGCCTGCCCGCTCATCAGAACACTGAATGGGTTGGCCGGAGTGTCACCACCATCGGTGGCTCCACCCGAGATCGTCTCTGAGACTGGCCTCGCCAGCGGCGATGACGGCGTAAACCCGCTGACCGGCGGGCGGACAAGTGCGCCACTGGACCCGCCGGCCGCCGTGCGGTAGCCACCGGGAAGCCGGGCTGCCATTGCCCGTGGATTGGCGGGGGTATTCGACACCCCCACCATGGCGGCGAGACTCAACTGCGGCATCTCGGCGTCGGGCGGCGGGGGGATCGGCGACGATGTCAGCGGTACGAGTTCGTCCGCAAGTTCCGCTGGAGTCAGATACCGTTCCGACTTGTCTTTTCGCAGCATTCTCTCGACAATACGCACGAGTTCAGGCGGCAATCCGGGTCGTATGTCCGCAAGTGGCCGGGGGGCCTTGGACTGATGCCAGATCAGCTTTTGCGCCACGGTTCCATCCGGAAAAGGTGGCTGTCCCGCCAACACGAAATAAAACGTCGCGCCAAGACTGTAGATGTCGGCCCGGATGTCTACGGAGTGGCTGTCGATGGCTTGCTCGGGTGACAGATAGTCGGCGGTACCCAGCACGCTTTCGTCGTATTTTCGTGTGAGTACATCGGTCTCGTCGTTGAAAAATCTCGCGAGCCCCATGTCGAGAATCTTGACGACGCCCGTCCGGTCGATCAGGATGTTGCCCGGCTTGATATCGCGATGTACCAGCCCCGCCACCTGATTGGCGTAGTCCAGCCCGACCGCCGCCTGGTGCATGTAATGCGCAGCCCGTGTCGGATCCATCGGGCCGGACTTCTTGATGATCTCCTGAAGACTCGCGCCGTCTACGTACTCCATCACCAAAAAATGCAACTGGTCGTCCTGATCGATGTCGAACGCCCGGACGAGGTTGGGATGATCCAATGCTGCTACGGCTCGGGCTTCCCGATAAAACCGTTCGAGGGCAGCCGGGTCCTCCGCCTTGGCCGACGGAAGAACTTTCACGGCGACCCGGCGTCGCATCAGCTTGTGCTCACACAGGAAGACCTGCCCCATGCCCCCCGAGCCGAGTCTTTCCAAAACCCGGTACTTTCCAATGCTGAATCGCTTCCACTTGCCGGCCAGAAGTTGTTCGGCTTGAAAATGCGTCAGCAGGCCGTCGCGGACCAATTGCCCTGCAAACCGCGTCGGTGCCCCGGCTTCGACTTTGTTCTGTTCGAGATAAGCCTTGATGCGATCTTCGTCGACGACGCCGCTGCGCCGGAGCAAATCAAGAAACTCGGGGATTGACGCCGGTGCTGGCATGGGGGATGGCGTGGATCCGTCGTCGTCGGGATCGGCGGCCACCGTCCCGTGAAGTCGATTCTCCAGTACAAACCTAGTTTAGAAAGAAGGCCGGGACAATTCGCCAGCCCGGTGCCCTGAAAGAATGCAGATCGGAGGACCGGTCATGGCCGACGCTACAACCCGTACGATCCGCGGGGTCTGCCCGCATGACTGCCCGGACGCGTGCGGTTGGGTCGTCACAGTGCGCGACGGCCGGGCCGTCAGATTGGCCGGCGATCCTGGGCATCCGATGACCCGAGGGTTTCTTTGCCAGAAGGTGGCTCGTTACTTGGAACGGGTTTACCACGCCGACCGCCTGACGACGCCGCTTCGTCGTGTGGGCCCCAAAGGGTCCGGTAAGTTCCGCGACATCACCTGGGACGAGGCCATTGCCGAGGTCGCAAATCGGTTCCAATCGCTGGTCGATTCGCCAGACGGCCCCCAGTCCATTCTGCCGTACAGTTACGGCGGTACGATGGGAGAGATCCAGTCGGGAAGCCTCGATCGGCGGTTTTTCCATCGGATCGGCGCGTCGCTGCTGGACAGGACGATTTGCGCGACAGCCGGTACGGTGGGTTGCGATCTCACGCTTGGTACCCGGGCATTCGTCGACCCTTTTCAAGTCGTGAACGCCAAGTTGATCTTGAACTGGGGCTCGAACACCAGCGTGACCAACTCGCACCTGTGGGCCTTGATGCACGAAGCCCGAAAAACCGGCGCGGTCATTGTCACGATCGACCCGTACCGCTCACCGACGGCCGCCCGGTCGGACTGGTGGATTCCTATTCGTCCGGGAACTGATGCCGCGCTCGCACTCGGCATGATGAACGTCATTTTTCGCGACGGCCTGCAGGATCAGGACTATATCGATCGCTACTGTCTGGGTGGTCAAGAACTCCGGGAACACGTCCTGAACAACTATCCGTTACCTCGAGTCGCCTCGATCACGGGGCTGAGCGAAAACGACATCGAGAAGTTGGCCCGGATGTATGCGACCGACAATCCAACGTTTCTCCGGCTGAACTATGGCCTTCAGCGGCACCGAGGCGGCGGAATGGCCGTTCGTACCGTGTGCTGCCTTCCCTCGGTCACGGGCGCGTGGAAGTATCCGGGCGGGGGAGCCTTGTTGAGCACGAGCAAAAACTACCCGTGGAATCGCGCCGCACTGCAGCGGCCTGACCTCTCGCCACCCGGGACCCGCACGATTAACATGGTCCAACTGGCCGAAGCACTTCTCGGCGAGTTACCCGGCCCGCCGGTGAGATCGCTCTACGTCTACAACGCCAATCCAGCCTCCGTAAACCCGGACCAGAATCGTATCATCCGCGGACTCCTCCGAGAGGACCTGTTCACAATCGTTCACGACCAGTTTCTGACGGACACCGCCCGGTACTCCGATATCGTCCTCCCGGCGACCACGCAGTTCGAGCACTTCGACATCCTGGGCTCCTACGGCCACCTATTTGTTCAGACCAACGAGAAAGCGATCGACCCGATCGGCGAGTCCAAGCCGAATACCGAGGTGTTCCGACTGTTAGCACAGGCCATGAACCTCGAACCCGAGTTGTTTGAAATTACGGATGAAGGGTTGGCCGACATAGCCCTGTCGGGGACCGGCGCGATGGCAGGAATGAGTCGCGAGTCTCTGCGACATTCCGGACCCAAGCGACTTCAATTGCCGGACATGTTCCAGCCTTTTGCCGAAGGCGGATTCCCGACTCCCAGCGGCAAGTGCGAATTCGTATCTGATCGCTCAGCGGCCCTTGGTTTCAATTCCCTGCCGGACTACGTCCCACCGGCAGAAGATCCGCAGACGAAGCCGGAATTGGCGCGGCGATTCCCGCTCCAACTGGTGACGCCGCCCCTCCCGGCAATACTCAACTCCACATTTGCCAACGTTCCGAGTTTGCGGGAAGCTGCCGGCCCTCAGCAGATTGAACTGTCCCGTTCAGACGCGGAATCGCGTGGACTTCGCGAAGCGATGGTTGTCAGGGTGTTTAACGACCGAGGGGCGTTTCAAGCCCGTCTTAGCATCTCGGAGAATGTGTCGCCCGGGACGGCAGTATCGCTCGGTTGTCGGTGGGCGGTGGACATGCCGGACGGCCGAAACGTCAACGCGACGACCGCGACCACCCTCACAGACTTTGGTGGGGGCGCGACCTTTTTCGACAATCTCGTCCAGGTGGAAGAGTTCAAACCGGATCGGGAGGCGTCGCGCTGAGCCCGACGCCGATGAGAGATTCAGTAGTTAATTCACCGTTGGCCACGCGAATCAGGCCAGGGTGGGAATCCGCCCAAGTCGCCTGCGCTACGGGCCAGTACTGGCGAGCACTGGCGGCAATCGCGTTCTCGCCCGGTAGGCGAGCAGCGAGTCCGGCCGCTTGGACAAATGCGGCACCCGGGCCGGTGATTTCGTCGACGGCGACTGCCATGCCGAGCTGTCGAGCGACCAGCGCCGCCATGATGCACCGAGTTGGCCCAAGTCCCGACTGAATTTCGATTCCCGAAAACCCGCTTTCGCGAAGCCGCTTCAGTTCTTCGACAGTGCTGTCGTCTCCCGACCAGAATGCCGGTTTGATGGGTGAAGCCACCGGGACACCGCTGGCAACCGGGCCGCGTCCCCGCCATCGGACAAAGCTGATGCGATCGAAGACGTGCGGGAGTTCCATCGTGATTCGGCCAAGCAACTCATGCGACAATTGTTCGCCATTCACGGAATGCACGAACTCCAAAACGTACCGCCGACGATCGGTTCCGAACAGGTCGTGAACTTTGGCGGCGGCCGCGTCAATAGAACGGATTCGAGCGAGGTCTTCGCGAACATCACCCGTCGTCTCGACTGTGAATTCCTCGAGCCCTTCCCTGCCGATCCAATCAGCAAGTGTTTCGGGCAGTCCGTCACCAATTCGCTCGACAGATTCCGCAGGCGAAAGGGGATCATGAATCCCGATTCGATGCCGGACAGCCATCCGAGACCGAGGGGTAGGGGACAGGAATTCACCCAATTGCAAACCTCGGAACTGGTCGCCGAGAAACTCGTCGATTCCGGTGGTCAGGAACTCCGCACCCAGACACAACCAGGAGTTCAATCCGAGCCATTTTCCGTAGGCATCATGCAATGCGGAATCGAAGACGCCGGCGACCGATGCGACCTGCGAGTACGAAATCGCATCGGGAAGTCCCAATTGCAACCGAACCTGCGATGAAACCGTCGGGATTGCGTGGCTGACAACCGCCGTGGTTTCAATCGGATGCCCGGCAAATCGGCAACGATAGTACTCGGCGCCCATCAGGTCCGCAATCAGACGTGCGACCGGTAACGTCGGCGATCCGTTTTCTGACGGCTTTTGCCCCGCCTGTTCGCGGTCCAGGATCGCAGAGGCCCGGCCAATCGCTGCCCGGCCTTCGCCTTCGGCTCTTAGCCAGGCATGAATCAAAGTTGCGGACCGGCCCGATTGCCCCGGGCGGGAAGGTCGGGAGACGATTTCGTCTGTCGTGTACCCGACGTCGACGATTCGAACTGTGCGGCTCATCCCGTTGGCTTATCGTCCCGGCAGATGATGGCGAGCCAGGCGGCTGCTCCGCCGGCGTGAATCAACGAATCGAATCGGGCTGGCTCAAGTGTGGCGATTTCCCACCCGGACGAGAAACTCTCCCGCAAGACTGCCTCAGAGATCCTGCGAGGTCCGCCGTCTCGCACTTCGCGGTCGCTGAAACAGATCAGCGCCAGTCGGCCGCCCGGGTTCAAGACTTTGTGCAATCCAGTCACGTACCGGACGCGGTCCTTGTCATTAAACACATGAAAAAGACCGCAATCGACGGCGCAATCGAACCTGGAATTGAGATCTGGCAGCCTCAGTGCGTCGTGAACAAGAAACGCAACAGGCATGTCAGCCTCTGCCGCTTTCACGCTAGCTCGTGCGATAGCCGTGGGGGCACAATCGATTCCGGTCACGGTCAGGCCACGACGGGCCATTTCCAGAGCAAGGTCACCGGTCCCGCAGCCCGTATCGAGCACATGCCCGAAGAGCACATTGGCGTCGAGAATGCGGAGCATTTCCGGCTGCGGGCGGCCAATTTCCCAAGGGGGCACACCTGAGTAAGACTTTTCGAAAGCAGACGCCGTCAGGTGTTCCGGCTTCGGTTCAAACATCCGGTTGTCCTGTATGACCCGTTACTTCGGTACGACCCGAACCGTAATCGCGGGGTCGGAAAAACAGTTCAGATTCGATTGGCAAGGGGTAAGGCAGCGGGAGCCGATCCTTCACCGGCCATGATAGAAATTGACGACCGTACCCTGCTCCAATCCGAACCGGGGTTGGCCCGGCTGCTCGAACATTATCTAGCGTTAGGCCAGGCCGACCGACAGGCCTGGCACGACCGTGTCATGTACCTTGAGGAAGTGCCGCCGGCGGAACTGACACGATGGCACGGCCGCCTGTTGGCGGCCGATTGGATCGAGCAACAGACCGCTACTGCTCCGCGGTTCGAGCGGGACCGCGTCGTCGCAAGCTACCGTGCCACGGCCGCCGGGCGGCGTGCGATGGCCCGATAGTCGCTTGCGGTCAATTCCCGCCGACAAACACCCCTCCCAAAAACGAAGGATCGAAGACCCTGAACTCGCGGACCTGCGCGAGTGTAGGACCGTCGAACAAGCGAACCGTACTGTTTCGACCGGCCCCCGGTCCCACAACAACGTCGAGAATTCCATCGCCACCGAGGTCAGTGACGCCGACATAGAGGCCACTCGACCAAAGTTGATCTCCTTGAAACGGCGGCGTCTGTCCCGGAACGCCCGGCGGGAACGCGTTGAACTGAGTGATCAGTTGGCCGGTCAATCCATTAAAGACTCGGGCGAGAGGACCGCCGCCCAACCCGGGCCCGGTCACAAGCTCTACGACTCCGTCGTTGTTAATGTCGCCGGCCGTCACATTCACGCCGCCAAGGAACGAAGCCGGGTAAGCAAAAAACTCGCTGATGACGCTTCCCGTTTTGCCAGAGAAAACGCGGACGTGTGGCCCGCCCCCCGCGCCGGCGCCGGTAATGATGTCCGAGAAACCGTCGCCGTTGACATCTGCGGTCGCAACCCGGACGCCACCAAGGAACGACGCCGTGTAGGCGAAAAAGCTCCGAATTTCAGCACCGGTGGCGCCGCTAAAGACCTTGACATGAGGTCCGCCGCCTGCCCCCGCGCCCGTAACTATATCGGGAACAGAATCTCCGTCGACATCACCGACAGCGATGTAGACCCCGCCCGTGAATCCCGATCCGTACGCGAAAAAACTCTGCAGAACGTCTCCGGTGTTTCCGTCGAAGACTTTGACATGCGGTCCGCCACCCGGACCGGCCGCAGTAACTATGTCGGCGAGTCCATCCCCGTTGATGTCGCCCGAGGCGACCCGAACACCGCCGCGGAAGTTGGGATCGAAGGCGTAGAACTGAAACGCAGGCTCGGTCACGTTGACCTTGTTGTCGAACGCGACGACAAGCGGGCCGCCCCCGGCATCGGCACCAAACACGGTGAGTTTCGGGCTGCCCACGCCGACGAGCAGCGTAGTCGTGGCAACACCACCGTCATCATCCGTCACCGTGACAGTCACGGTAAATGTACCCGGGCTTAGATACGCGTGCTGCCCGCCAAACGACCCGGTCGTCGGAACGCCCGGACCTCCGGGTACCCCGGCGAAGTTCTTCATGACTGTCGGCGCGGACCCGTCGCCCCAGTCGATCCGCGTCTCGAACACTTCTTTCGTCCCCGCCGGCGCGTAGGTGTAACCCGGGTCCGAGAAGGATGCAATAGTCGGGAACTGAACGAGCGATTGGGGGCGAATAAGTACATCGCCGGCCGTAAACGTGATGGTCGGCGCCACGTTGAGCACCGTCACGACGAAGCTGCCGGGAACTGCCGCCCCGGTGTCATCGTCGACGAGGGTGATTTTGGCGGTGTACTTTCCATCGTCAGCGTAGAAGTGGGAAAAGGTAAACGACCTGCCGCCCTGGCCGACGCTGCCATTCTGGATGGCGGAACCGTCACCAAAATCGATCGTGTAGGTGAAAGTGTCGCCGAACCCGGTGTTGGCCGAGCTGACGTCCGCAAACGTTATCGTCCGGACGTGCTGATCGCCTTCGTTGATCGTCACATCGAATCCCACATTCAACGTGGGCGGAACATTGGTGACCACGACCGTGCCGGTCTGGGCCGGGGTCGTCGTCTGAAAGATTCCGACGGCGCGACCGTCTGCAAAGTTCGCCCCGTTTGTACCTCGCGGCACAACAAGTCGCCGGGCGTTTGCTCCGCCTTGTGGCCCCGCGTCTTTGATGCCGACCGTCGCACTGGCACCGGCATTGAAACTCGCGCTGCCTACCGTTGTGTCGCGGTAGTTCAGGTAGATATCGCCCGGGTCGAGAATGTCGGTATTGAGTTCCAACAATGCCTGCCAGGTCGCAGCTTCGGTTGTCGCCCCCGCATTCTGCATGTTCGACCATTCAATGCAAAGGAATTCGCCCTGCCCGTCGCCGTCGAAATCGATGACACGTCCGAAGACGTTCGATACGTCCATCACGCCTGCCCACGCGTCCCATAAGGCGGCGATGGCCGCTTGCGCGGGCGTCGCCGTCAGGTCGGTGTTGTTTCCGCTGTTGTTGACGCCTGAAAACACGATCAATCCATTGTCCGACACATTCATCGTGGAGGTGTTGTCGTACTCGACACCGTAGAAATTAAAGGTGTCGAGCGGCCCCAGAACCGGAGCGGCGTTAGCCGAGATGTCGTCGAACGCGCCCGCGCCACCGAGGAGTTGCACGACGCCATTTGTCGCCGTCGCCGAGGTAATATCCAATCGCCGCTCGAACGGTGTCGGGAATGCGTTGTAGCCGAACCCTTCGGGTCCAGCGAGTCGGCTAGTCGTGAAGTCCTGAGCGGAGAATCTGACCGCCTGATTGTTTTTGAAGGCATCGGGGCCGAAGCTGTTGAGGCTCGTGAACCCCTTTTGCGGCGTGCCACCACTTTGGATGCCGATCGTCGCGCTCGCTCCGAAGTTGTAGAGTGCGTTGCCGAAATCGGTATCGATGTAGTTGAAAATGATGTCGCCATTGACCGAACCCGTGTTCAGCTGCAAGAGTGCCTGAAACGTCGCGGTCTTTGTCGGGTCGTTGCCGGCGTGCGGCACATTGTGCCATTCGATGATGAAGTAGTCGTTGACCCCGTCGCCATCGAGGTCCACATTCCGGTAAAGAACGCGGTCTGTCAGGCTGGTATTCGTTTGCAAGTCGTCCCAGAACGGGGCGATAAGGGCCACAGTACCCGTGCTGTTCAGGCTTGTGTTGTTGCCGGACTTGTTCTGGCCATTAAACGAGAGCAGGCCGTTTTCCGAGGCATTCGTGGCGGTGAAGTCCTGCCCGTAGAACCGGAACGAACCGCCGAGTGGCACCTGCACGATAGCATCATTGGCGTCGTCGAGGCCGGCCGACTTCACTCCGGATGCAGTACCTACCAGATTCAGGGCGTTGCCCAGATTGATGTTCAAACTCGGAACGTCGTAAGCCCGATACTTGCCGCCGTCAAGTGGCGTCAAGGTCCTCGGGCCGGTGTCTTCGAGTCGGACGTTGACCGTCACTGTGTCCTGCGGAGTCGCCGTAGGGACGTCGTCCAAGACAACGTGACTGATAGAGAACGGCACGTTTGTGCCTTCTATCGCGGGGATGATCTGCGTCCCCGAGTTGTCGCCCCAGTCAATGACCAATTGGGCCGATCCGATCGGGCTGAAGACGGTGTAAGTACCGCTGACTGTGATCGTCCCGCCTTCGACGACGGGCCCGCCAGTCACAGTAATGGGCCCGAGGCTGACGGTCGGATTGATGATCGATTCGAGGCGTTCCACGCGGGGGCGGGCCGGGAGGGATCGGCGGGCCGGACGGAACAGTGAATGCCAAATCGACTTACCCATGAACTCGGTCCTCATCCTGATGCAGGGCTGGGCGAAGCGCAACCGTCCGGAAATATCATGCCATGCCGGTTTGGACCGGTCTGGCCGACCCACGGCGGAATCGCGGGCTTTCCGGTGATTGTACACCGACCGGCCGCCCCGGGTGGCGCGACCCGCAGCGTCCGTGCAGTCTTCGCAACTCCCCCGTCAAAAAAACCGTCAGGCCACCGT
Source organism: Gemmataceae bacterium (assembly GCA_019694755.1). Classification (GTDB taxonomy): domain Bacteria; phylum Planctomycetota; class Planctomycetia; order Gemmatales; family Gemmataceae; genus JAIBBI01. Next base: position 61,872 of record JAIBBI010000009.1, on the reverse strand, counting down.
TGCGAATCCGACCGCCACTCCGCAACATAATCGATACGTCTCACCTAACCCTTTGGGTCTCACTTTCATGCGACTCCCTGCAATCATCGCGCTCCTTGCCGCCGCGCTGCCATCGCCGGCAGAGGAAGCCAAACTCTTACGGTTTCCGACGGTCCACGGGAACACCGTGGTCTTCGGCTCGGCCGGCAACCTGTATTCCGTGCCCGTGACCGGCGGAGTCGCCCGGCGATTGACGAGCCACGAGGGGTACGAGATGTTCCCCCGGTTCTCGCCGGACGGGAAATGGCTGGCGTTCACGGGCCAGTACGACGGTAACACGGAAGTATTCGTCATGCCCGCCACCGGTGGCGTTCCGAAGCGATTGACGTACACGCCGACCTTGTCCCGCGATGATATTGGCGACCGCATGGGGCCGAACAACATCGTAATCGGCTGGAAGAACGACAGCCGGCACATTCTCTTCCGCTCACGCATGCGGTCGTTCAACGACTTCATCGGCCAGTTGTTCGTCGTGAGCGTCGAGGGCGATCTTCCCCAGACGCTGCCACTTCCTCGGGGCGGGTTCGGCTCGTTCTCCGACGACGATTCCCAACTGGTCTACAACCGGATTTTTCGGGAATTCCGCACATGGAAGCGATACCGGGGCGGCATGACTGATGATCTCAGCGTCTACGACTTCAAGACAAAGGAGTCGAAGGTCATCGCCGCGTCCCCAGCTGCCGAGATCATCCCGATGTGGCACGGCCGCAAGGTATACTTCCTGTCGGACCGCGATTCATCCATGCGAATGAACCTCTACGTCTTTAACTTCGAAGATCAATCGACCCGGCAACTTACCAAGTTCACCGACTTCGATGTCAAGTTCCCCAGTCACGGAGATTCGGGCGTAGTCTTTGAAAACGGCGGAGACATCTATTTCCTGGACTACAAGACCGAGCAGGCTCGGCGAATTCCCGTGACAGTCGCCGACGACCGCGCCACCGCGCGGGGTGGGCTCCGCAATGTCGCCAAGGAAATGGCCGGCGGCAGTGTGAGCCCGGACGGCAAGCGGGCGGCATTTGTTGCTCATGGCGAAGTATTCTCGGTCCCGGCAGAGAAGGGCCCGACGCGAAACCTGACTCGTACGTCCGGTGTCCACGAACGCGACGCCACCTGGTCTCCAGACGGAAAGTGGATTGCAGTCGTCTCCGATGCGAGCGGTGAATCGGAAATCCACATTCTCCCGGCCGACGGCAAAGGACCGGGAAAGCAAGTGACGAAGACGGGTGCGCCTTACAAGTATGCGGTCGTGTGGTCGCCTGATTCCAAAAAACTCCTTTATTCCGACCGGGCTCAGAAGCTGCACGTCGCCGATGTGGCAACGGGAGAGGTCAAGACGATTGCTTCAGCCACCGCGTTTGAGATCCGCTCGTATGTCTGGTCGCCCGATTCCAACTGGGTGGCCTATGCCAAGCCCGAGGAGGAGGGGATGCCGCGGGTCTACCTGCACTCGCTTGTTACCGGCCAATCAACGCCGGTCACTGATTCCTGGTATTCGTCCGGGAGTCCATCATTTTCGGACGACGGCAAGTATCTGTTTTTCACTTCCGCCCGCGATTTCAATCCGACTTACAGTCAGACGGAGTGGAATCACTCGTTCAGCGACATGCAGCGTGTGTACTTTGTAACGCTGGCACAGGCCACGCCATCGCCCTTCCGTCCTCAGTCCGATGAGGTGACCATTGTCGCCGAAGAGAAGCCGGCCGATCCGAAACCGGATTCCAAAAAGGACGCGAAACCCGAACCGTTGAAGGTGGATCTCGACGGACTCATCGGCCGAACGCTAGGCCTCCCGATCCGGCCGGCCAATTACCGAAACATCGCGGCAGTCGGCGGTGTGGTGTATTACATCCGCACCGGAACGCGCGACGCAGGCCCCGCACTTCAATCCTTCGACTTGAACTCGCGCAAGGAAACCTCGCTGGGAGCGGTCGACGGGTTCGAAGTCTCGGCGAATCGAAAGAAGATGCTGGTCAAGCAGGGGCCCAGATTCGGGATCATCGATCTGCCAAAGGGGCCGGTGACGCTGAACGAAGGACTCGATGTCTCGGGCATGGAGATGACGCTCGACAGGCAGGCCGAGTGGAAGCAAATATACAACGAATGCTGGCGGCTAATGCGCGACTACTTCTACGACCCGAATCTGCACGGGGTCGACTGGGCCGGGATTCGCGCCAAGTATGAACCCCTCATCGCACACGTAAGCCATCGCAGTGACCTGAATTACGTCATCGGCGAGATGATCGGGGAAATCAACGCCGGGCATGCCTATGTGGGCGGCACCGACGCGTTGAACTCGGCGACCCGCACGCCGCTCGGCCTACTTGGCGCGGAACTGAGCCGGGACGCCGCGAGCAAGTTTATCCGGATCGACCGCATCCTGCCCGGGGCCAACTGGGACAAGAAACTTCGATCCCCCCTGACGGAACTCGGCGTCGATGCCAAGGTGGGGCAGTACATCGTCGCGATCAACGGGATAGCTACCAACTCGCTATCGAGTCCTTATGCCGCACTCGTCAATACCGTAGACAAGCAGGTTTCTCTTTCTCTGAATTCCGAGCCGAAACTTGAGGGAGCGCGAGAAGTCACCGTCGTCCCGATCGGCGACGAATCGGCTCTGTATTACCACGACTGGGTTCAGGAGAACATCCGGAAGGTGGACCAGGCCACGGGCGGGAAGTGCGGGTACATTCATGTGCCCGACATGGGCCCGGCCGGGTTGGTGGAGTTCGTCAAGCACTTTGGCCCGCAGTTGCGGAAGAAGGCGCTCATTATCGACGTTCGCGGCAACGGCGGCGGCAACATCTCTCCCATGTTGATCGAAAGGTTACGCCGGGAGATGATGATGGTGGGCATCACCCGAAACGGTACGCCCCGGCCCGAACCCTCCGACCAGATAGTCGGCCCAAAAGTCTGCCTGCTCAACGAATTCTCCGCATCGGACGGCGACCTGTTCCCCTGGCGATTCCGCCAGATGAAACTCGGGCCGCTGGTCGGCAAGAGGAGTTGGGGCGGTGTGATCGGCATCCGGAACGCCCAGCCCCTCATAGACGGCGGATCGCTCAACGTACCGGAATTCAGTCGCTACGACCTCGGCGGCAAAGAGTGGATCATCGAGGGCAAGGGGGTCGAACCGGACATCGTCGTGGAAAACGACCCGGCCCGCGAATATGCCGGCATCGATGAACAGCTAAACAGAGGCGTTGCAATCATCCTTGAGAAACTGAAGACCGAGGAGAAATCTCTGCCGGCCGTGCCGCCATACCCGAAGCGGTAATGGCGGCATTCGGCTCAGTCCTGAATTGGGAACACCATCCTCAGGACTGAGCCCGCTTGGTAGCGATCAGGTTCAGCAGTGCCTTCTGCGGGTCGGCGAATTTCGCGATGCCTTCCCGCATCAGCGTTTCCTCGAGATGATTGATGTTCACCTGCGCATCAATCTCCGCGAGCACCGACGCGGGCGGCATTTCGTCGACATGGCGGGTAATCGTTCGCCCGGCCGCCTGGACGGCGGCATTCGTTGCCGGAGGGTTGGTTTCAATGTCTGAGCCGGCCAACGCTTCGACGTACTTGCCGGGCGGATCGGTCGGCTTCTTTGTGCCGGTGCTGGCGAAAATGATCTCCTGCCGCAGCGGAACATTCTTGTCTGCCCAGAACTGCTGATTCAACGCCCAGAGTCGCTTGGCGTTGACGATGCCGACCATTCCCTGCGCGGCCGGGCTGAGTCCGGGCACGACCTTTTCGGTGTACACGTCGAGCCGACTGACAAAGATGCTGTAAACACTCTTGAACGTCGTCAAGCTGGCACGTTTGCGTGCCCCGCGCCAAACCGCCTCCCGTGCCGCGAGGTATTGCCGTTCGCTGAAGATGAGCGTGACATTGAGCGTCACGCCGGCTGCACAGAGGTCTTCCAGGGCGGCCAGGCCGCCCGGCGTGGCGGGCACTTTGATCATGCGGTTGTCATGTCCGGCCGCCCATTTTTTCCCGGAATCGACGTACATTCGGGCCTGCTCGGCGACCGGAATTTTGGCCGCGGGGTCTTCAATCAGCGGATCGAGTTCGAAACTGACCCATCCGGTATCGCCGGCCGATGTTTTCCATGCCGGGTGGAACGCCGACTGGGCCTGCCGAACGAGCTGATCGGTCAATGCCCAAGCGATAGACGTGTCGTTTTTGCCCTCGGCGATCAGGCGGCGAATTTCCGCGTCGAATCGGCCGGTCTTGATCAGGTCGGAGATGATGATGGGGTTGGATGTCGCTCCAGTGGCGCCCCATGCGAGGTTTCTCGCGACTTCGTCAGGGTCGACCGAATCGAGCCAGAGTTTGGTACCGCACGCGACGAGACTTTCGAGGGGAGTCATGCCAAGCTCCGATTGAGTTTGTGGCCCCGAAGCGTCGCACGACGGTTACGCCTTGAGCCCGCGGAGGGGCCCGGTGCTGTCGCCGAACCGATCCACCGTGACGTTCATCCGGGCCATGATCTCAATGTACAGATTGGTCACCGGTGTCTCATCGGTGAACCGGACATGCCGGCCCGAAGTCAGCGACCCGTTTGCATGCCCGGCAAGAAGAACGGGCAGATCATCGTGATTGTGACGGTTTCCGTCGGAGTTTCCCGAACCGTACAGAACGGCACAATGATCGAGCAGTGCCCCGTCGCCGTCGCTCGTCTTCTTGAGCCGCTCCAGCAGGTACGCGAATTGCGAGACGTGAAAACGGTTAATGCGGGCGATCTTTTCCAGTTTGCCGGCGTTGTTTTGGTGATGGGACAGGTCGTGGTGTCCGTCCGGCACGTCGACGAATGGGTAACTTCGGGTGCTTCCTTCGTTGGCATAAACAAACGTGGTCACACGCGTTTGATCCGTCTGCCAGGCTAGGACCATCAGGTCTGTCATTACGCGAACGAGCTGGGGATAGTCGGCCACCGACCGCAATTCCGACTCGGGCCGGACGTACTTCGTATCGGGGATAGCGGCCGATTGCCCGGAGCGTGCGACTCGCTGTTCGACTTCGCGGATACTGGTCAGATACTCATCGAGTTTTCGCTGGTCGGCCGAACCGAGCGTCGGCGCAAGTCGCCGAGCGTCGTCGGCGACCAGATCCAGGATGCTTTTGTTGTCCTGCTGCCGTTTGGCGCGCGCGCCGGCCTGATCGGATGCGGAGCCCTTTGAGAACAGTCGATCAAACAGCAGTTGCGGGTTGGTTTCCTTGGGCACCGGGGTCGAATCGGATCGCCAGGAAATCGTGGAGGAGTAGGCACAACTGTATCCGGTGTCGCACGCGCCCGCCTGCCGTCCGCCCTCGCAACCGATCTCCAGTGACGGAAAACGCGTTGCCTGCCCGATGTGTCGGGCGATGAGCTGATCAACAGAGACTCCGGCTCGAATGTCCGCGCCGGAGGTCTTTTTGGGTTGGCAGCCCGTCAAGAAGGCGGACATTGCCCGAGCATGGTCACCTCCGCCGTCCCCGTGCGCCCGGGCTTTGTCACAAGTTAATCCACTCAGGACGAGAAAATCGCGTCGAAAGTCCTTAAGAGGCTCCAGCGTTGGCGTCAGCCGATATTCCGAGCCAACCTCTGCGGGAGTCCAGACCTTCATGTTTTTGCCATTTGGCACATACACAACGCCGAACCGAAGCGGGGCCTCCGGGGCCTTGGGAAGCCCGGCGACAGCCAGCCTCGGCCGCATGGCATCGAGCAGGGGCAGGGCAATGGCCGTCCCCAGTCCGCGGAGCACAGTTCGTCGAGGTATTCTGGAGTTGGAGAACATCAGCGGTTGGTCCCGGTCGCGGTTCGCTTCTGAAACGGGTCGGCTGCGACAATGGCTTGTACGAGGTCGGAGAACTTGTCGCCCGTGTCAACCGTCATTTTGGACGCCTGATCGATGTAACACCGGTCGGCCGGTTCAAGCCCCCGGCCGAGCGCGTAAGTCATCAGCCGATCGACCAGGGTCCGACGGAAGGCATTCTTCCGTTGAACAATAATACCCCGAAATTCATCGATATCCCGAAATTTCGTACCGTCCGACATGACGCCCGCTGCGTCGACGGGTCGATCTTCATCCTTGAGCCGCCATCTGCCAATGGCGTCAAAGTTCTCAAACGCCAAGCCGGGTGGGTCCATCCGGTCGTGACACGATGCGCAACCGGGATTTTCGCGGTGTTGCGCCAATCGCTCCCGGATCGTCCCCCGGGCCTCGCGGCGTTCGTCCAGTTCCGGTACGTCTGGTGGCGGGGGCGGAATGGTGACCCCAAGGATATTCTCAAGGACAAACTTGCCCCGTTTGACCGGCGATGTCCGCGTCGGGTTGGAGGTCACCGCGAGCACGCTCCCGTGGGTTAGAATCCCGAATCGGTGCATTCCGCTAGTACTCACCTTTCGGAACTCCGGCCCCTTGACGCCGGCAAAGCCGTAGTGACGAGCCAGCCGTTCGTTGACAAAGGTATACTCGCCCTCGAGGAAGTCCGTAATCGGCGCGTCAGACCGGACGACATGGTCGAAGAAGCGGGTCGTCTCTTCCACCATGCTTCGACGTAGCACTTCGTCAAATTGAGGGAATCGGCGGGCGTCGATTGGATGACTGCGGAGCGATCGCGTTTGGAGCCACTGTCCGGCAAAGTTGTCTGATAGGGCAGACGATCTTCCGTCCCTCAACATTCGAACTACCTGGGCACGGAGAACATCCGGTTTACGAAGGTTCCCTGCTTCCGCGACACTTAGCAACTCGTCGTCTGGCAGGGAGCTCCACAGAAAGTACGAAAGTCGTGTCGCCAACTCAAAGTCACTGATGGCGATAACCTGGCCCGCGATCGCACCTTTAGGATCCGACTCGACCTTGAACAGAAATTTCGGCGATACGAGAACGGCCTTGACGACGAGTCGAATTGCGTCGTCAAATGTCTCACCGCGATGGACTGCTTTGTCAACAAGGCCAACGAGTTGTTCCACCTCTTCCGGAGTCGGCGGTCGTCGGTAAGCCCGTCGCAAGAAGGTCTTAAGTATGGTTCTGGCCGCGTCCGTCGCAGTCAAAGCGCCCCCTGGCCGTGAAATCACCACCCTGGAATAGCCAGTGGTCGGCTCCGGCGGTGGAACCTTGGTCGGCCCGGAAACCTCGATCGATAGCATTACCACCGCGCGATCCTTCGGTTTGTCGGCTGGGGCGGCATCGTCAGTCTTGGGGTTAAGAAATTCGATCTCGATCCGGCGATCGCCTGCCGCCACCTCAGCGGTGAAATCGAAAGACCTGGCACGCCGATGGGGCTGGCCCTGCCCGTCGCGCGGCGCTTTGATGTCGAATCGGGCCACCTCTTTCCCCCCGACCCTCAACGCGACTTGCGGGTCGGCATCAAGGACTCGTGTACCGTAGCCGCGGATCTTGAACTGATACTCGCCCGAATACTCGAATCTGTGGACTCGTGCGATCTGCCCGCCGAACAGGATTCGGCCCTGATCCTCAGGCAGAATCTGATTGCGGCCACTCGCGGTGAAATCGCGTTCCCGCGCCTGATAGAACCGCGAGGTTGGCCTGACTCTGGATAGCTTCGCAAACACGCGATCGAGGATTGCCTCGGCCGAGTTCAGGTACTTTTCGAACTGAAGCGGCGACAGCGATAACACGTCGCCGATATTGTCGAAGCCGTAGCCGACGTCATCGTTCGGGAACCCCTCGGCCGCGTTCAGGTCGGTCATTCCAAACAGATCTCGGACGGAATTGGCGTACTCGACCCGGTTTAGCCTGCGGATGGTCACACGACCCGGTTTGACCGTACCGCCACAGTCACTCTTCGCCAATTGCCCCTCGATCCACTCAATCATAGCTTTTCGTTGCAATTCCGTTGGTTGAGGCTTGTCTTTGGGCGGCATTTCGCGGTTGCGAACGCGCTCCACCACGGACTCCCATGTCGCCCGATCCTTCGAGACGGAATCCGGCGTCATGTGCTGGTGAAGCGACATACTTCCGCTTTGCTTCGCCGGCCCATGGCACTCAACGCAAAACGACTTGATGGTATCAGCCACCCTGGACGTGAATTCCCCGGAACTCTCCGGCGGCGGATCGGCTAATCCACGCGACACCGCGACTGTGGCGATCAGACCTGGCAAACATAACAGCCAGCGGACACTCAATGGACACCTCGGGGATTCCGGGGCCGGTTTAACAGATCGACATTGCAAATCACAGTGGACGGCGGAAGCCGCCGGGGTGGTGGGAAAGATCTCATTTATGTTATCGGTATTTTCGGGCCGTGTTGGAGTTTTTCCGCCGGACGAATCCAATTCTGCCGTGAGGACTAAACTGATTTGGAGATCCGCCCGGACCCCACTTCAACTGGTTTTTATGAGCCTGAATCAAACCTCTGAATCGTCGGCGATCCGCCTATGGCCCGGAATTGGCATCCTCTCGCTTGTCGCGATCGCGATGTTCGTGCCTCGACTGGTCGTGCCGCAGACGATGGTCCACTTCATAAGTATGTTTGCCGGTCCGCCACTGGGGCTGTTGCTCGCGCTGATCTGGTGGTTGTTCCTGGCAAAGGTCCGGGGACCGATGCGGTGGCTGGTGCCCGCGTTCGTCGTGCTTCCTGCGATCGGACTGGCTTTGACCCTGTACAAATCGACGGAGCTCGCCGTCGTGATTTTTGCGGTTCCATTTGTGTTGGCCATCTGGGTCGGCTGGCTGACAATTCGCGGACGACACGACCGTCGGTTCAGCGTGTCGGGCTGCTCGTTGCAATCATGATAGCTTGGGGCGTTGTTGGCCAATTACGATTCGACGGGCTGGAAGGCGATTTCCGGCCCAACATTTCGTGGCGATGGGTACCGAGCGAAGAAGAGCGGTTCCTAGCCGGCGTGGTCAAGCCGGATGTTGGCCAGCAGGCTGATAAGGCCGTGATCGCGGCCGCGCCGGGCGATTGGCCGGAATTCCGTGGGAGCAACCGAGACTCCATTGTCACGGGCGTGTCCATCGACCCGGACTGGACATCTCACCCACCGAAACTCGTCTGGAAAAAGCGTGTGGGCCCCGGCTGGAGTTCGTTCGCGATTGTGGGCGACCACATCTTCACGCAGGAACAGCGAGCGGACCAGGAATGCGTGACCTGCTACTCGACCGGGACAGGCAAGGAACTGTGGGAGTATCGACACCCGGGACGGTTCGAGGAGGCGGTTTCAGGCGTCGGCCCGCGGTCGACGCCGACGTTTTCGGACGGCCGAATATACGCCATGGGTGCGATGGGACACGTCGCCTGCCTCGACGCAGCCACAGGCCGCGAGATCTGGTCGGCAGATGTTGTGAAATCGCTTAACGGCACGATTCCGCAGTGGGGTTACTCGTCGTCGCCGCTGGTCGTTAAGGGCGTCTGCATTGCGTACGTCGGCGGTGGCGAGGGAAAGGGGCTCGCTGGCTTCGATTCGTTAAAGGGCACTCTCGCATGGACGGCCGGCAACGCCGTCCACAGTTACAGTTCGCCGCACCGGGCGACGCTTGACGGAGTGGAGCAGGTCCTGCTCTCGAGCGAAGTCGGAGTCGAGTCAGTCGATCCGGCCACAGGCAAGCTGTTGTGGCGGCACGATTGGAACATTCCCGGGATGAACCGCGTGACACAGCCCGCAATCGTTAACGGCACCGACTTACTTGTCGGAACGGGCGTAGGGCCCGAGCAAGGAACACGCAGGTTGCATGTCAGCAAGAAAGAGGCTGATTGGTCGGCCAAGCCCGAATGGACGAGTCGGGCCATGAAGGCATACTTCAACGACGGCGTCGTTTTTGGCGGGCATCTGTATGGTTTCGACACGTCCCGTTTCGTCTGCGTGCAACTAGACAACGGCAAGCTGATCTGGAAAGACGGCGGTAGAAATGGCAACGGGCAAGTGCTTTTGCTCACCGATCAAGGGCTGTTGATCATTCTCGCGGCCGACGGCTCGCTGGCCATTTCCGAGGCGACACCCCGAGGGCCGAAGGAACTCGCCCGAATCCCGGCCCTCGAGGGGAAGACCTGGAATCACCCCGTCTTCCACGGTGGAAGGCTCTACTTGCGAAACCCTCAGGAAATGGCCTGCTATGAACTGAAAATGAAGTGATTATTTCGTCGACTCGCGGGGCGCGGGCGGGGGTAGCAGAATCTCGATCGCCATGAAGTCGCCGAAAAGTTCCGACCTCATGCGCTGGCCTTCGCGATCGATCTGTTCGTCGGTGGCCCCGAGATTGCGGAGCAGGAATTCGGTCATGGAGAGCGCGACTTCACCTTCGCCGGTGAACACGGCGTCCGCGCCGCCTTTCCTCAGGATCGGCCCTTCACGGAGGTATGCGGTCCGGGCCAGCACCTTAATCCGGGGGTTTAACTCCCGGGCCACTCGAATCACCTCGGCCGCACCCTTCATGCCGGCCGAGGTCAGGATCATGACTGTGGCTCGTTGGATCCCCGCCTCCTCCAACGTCGCTTTGTGAGTCGCGTCCCCGTATACCGCCCGGTAACCGTCGAGCCGAAGTCTTCCGACGGTATCGATATTCAATTCGATGATTGTCGGCTCAATGTCGTTTTCCTGAAGGAGTCGCACGAGTGTCCGGCCCACAGGCCCGTAACCGACGACCACCGCGCGGCTGGTGACGGTCGCCAATTCATCGTCGGATTCTCTCGCAAGGTGAATAAGCCGTGAGCGCGAACGGGCCTGCAATCGATGTGCGAGATCCGGCCATCGACCAATCCAGGTGTCGACCCGCTGCGATAAACGGTAAAACAGGGGGTTCAGACTTATTGCGACGAGCGCTACCGCAATAATCGCACTCGCCGCCCGCTCCGGAATCGCATCGAGTTCCCTACCCAGGCCGGCGACGATAAACGAAAACTCGCCCAATTGTGCTAGAGAACCGGCGACCGTCGCGGAAACCCCGACGGGATACCGGAAAAAGAGCATGATCAGGAAGATCACGATCGGCTTGATCAGGAGAATCATGGCGGAGACTCCGATGATCAACACGGGCGCTTCCACGAGAATTGAAGGACGAAACAGCATTCCGACCGAGACGAAGAACAGTACCGCAAACGCATCACGGAGCGGCAAAGCTTCGGAGGCGGCCCGGGAACTGAAATCCGATCGACCCACAACCATGCCCGCGAGAAATGCCCCCAAGGCCATCGACGCGCCGAACAAACGAGCCGCTCCTACGGCGATGCCTAACGCCAGGACCAGCACCGTCAGAACGAAAAGTTCACGCGAGTGAGTTGCCGCCGCCTTGGTCAGGAGCCACGGCAGGACACGTCGCCCTACTACTCCGATAAACAGAATCAAAAACCCGATCTTGAGGATCGCCCACGCGATCAGTCCGGTCATGGCCGACACATCGGCATCACCCAGACGAAACAGAACCGGGAGCATCACCAGCACAACCACAACGAACAAATCTTCGACGACGACCCAGCCAATAGCAATATGACCGGTGGGCGAATGCAGGTCATTACTGTCGGCCAGTACGCGGAGCAAAACCACCGTACTCGCTACAGAAATGGCAAGACCGAAGACAAATCCCGCGGGGACGCCCCATCCGCAAAGCACCGCAGTAAGAACGCCCAAGGCGGTGGCAACAACAATCTGAACAAGTGCGCCGGGAACAGCAATTCGGCGAACTGCCAGGAGATCATCGAGGTGAAAGTTGAGCCCAACCCCGAACATCAGCAGAATTACGCCGATTTCGGCAAGTTGCTGCGCCAGTTCACGGTCGGCCGCGAAGCCTGGGGTCGACGGCCCGACGATGATGCCGCCGACGAGGTAGCCGGTAATCGGTGAAAGCCCGCAGCGGAACGCAGCGTAACCGCAAATGAGAGCGGCCACCAGTCCGGATGTCAGGGTCAGAATCAGGTCTGTGCTGTGCATAGGTCCACGATGTCCGGCAGCCGGTTTACCTGTCCCGCGGACGTGTTCGGCTTATCATGATCGGGACAATGAGGGAACCCCTATGGCGGCAATGTTCAATCAGATTCAGGAAGCAGTAGCGGCGGTTAAGAACCGTTGGCCGGGCCGGCCGACCGTGGGAATCGTGCTTGGTACCGGGCTAGGGGCCCTTGCCGACGACATCGAGGCGGAGGCCACTATCCCATATGGGGATCTTCCGTTCTTTCCTCAGTCGACTGTCATGGGCCATGCCGGGCAACTGGTCTGTGGCCAACTGGCCCGTAAGTCGGTCGTCGCCATGTCGGGGCGATTTCACGCTTACGAAGGATATTCGCTGCAACAGATAACATTTCCCGTTCGCGTGATGAAGGCACTGGGGTGTTCTACGCTTATTGTCAGCAATGCCGCCGGCGGACTGAATCCGCAGTATGCGACTGGTGACATCATGCTGATCGAGGACATGATCAACCTCATGGGGGACAATCCGCTTATCGGCCCGAACGACGAACGGCTCGGTGTCCGGTTCCCGGACATGAGCGAACCCTTCGACCGTGGATTACTCGCTCTCGCCCGCCAGTGTGCTTTAGACGAAAAGGTCAGCCTTCAGAAGGGCGTCTATGCAGCCGTCACTGGGCCGAACCTCGAGACGCGTGCCGAGTACCGGTACCTCCGAAACATCGGGTCCGACGTGGTGGGCATGTCGACGGTGCCGGAAGTAATCGTCGGCGTGCATGGCGGAATGAAGTGTTTGGGGTTTTCGATTGTCACCGACATGTGCCTGCCCGACGCGCTTCACCCCGTCACGCACGAGGAGATTGTGGAGGTGGCTAAGGCGGCCGAGGCCAAACTTCGAGGCGTTGTCCGCCGAATCGTTGAACGACTGCCATGATCCGGTGGTTAATTCTGGTCGTAGCCATGACTTTGCCGGCCTGTTTGGGCTACACGTATTTCGTAGCACTCGGAGGCGGTGGCGCTACCAATTCTGCCGTCCGTGTGGCATACCCGTTGGCCAAGGTCATACAGCTCTCGATTCCAATACTGGCATTCCAGCTGGTTACGCGCAAAAAACTGAATCCACGCGTATCGCGTCGATCCGCATTGATCTGGGGAATCTGTTTCGGAGTGTCGACGGCCGCCGCCATTGTCGCGTTGAGTTGGCACTGGAAAGACACTGTCCTCGCCGACGCGCCGGTCCGCATCCGACAAAAGGTCGAAGAGTTCGGCGTCGGCAGCCCCTCCAAGTTCATCGCTCTGGCAGCATTTTTAAGCCTGATTCACTCGTTTCTCGAGGAGTATTACTGGCGATGGTTCGTGTTCGGGGCGTTACGCCTTTCAATGCCGTTCGCTCCTGCCGCCTGCCTGTCCGGACTGGCGTTTTCAGCCCATCACCTTTTTGTGCTCGACGAGTATCTGCCCGGGCGATTCTGGACCGCGGCGGTTCCGCTCAATCTGGGAATCGCCATTGGCGGGGTGTTTTGGGCCTGGCTCTATGAGCGGTCAGGCAGTCTTCGCAGTTCCTGGATTAGCCACGCACTTGTCGATGCCGGGATCATGTACGTCGGCTACCGGCTCGTGTTTTGAAGGCTGCTTGTCTGCCCTGCGCTTCCAGTTGACAGAATCGGGCCACTCGGGCACCATACCGGCGGTCTGCGCACGGCAAGGACGCCGCGGAGTGGCTCATGAAGAGCGCGTTGATTACCGGGATCACCGGACAGGACGGAAGCTACCTTGCCGAGTTTCTACTCGACAAGGGTTACGCCGTGCACGGTATCGTGCGGCGATCCAGCACCGAAAACTTCGAACGTATCTCGCACCTCACCGACAGGATTACGCTGCACCAGGCCGACCTGCTTGACCAGCTTTCCATCGTCGATGTCGTCAAAGCGGTTCGTCCGAAGGAAATCTACAATCTCGCCGCCATGAGCTTCGTGCCGACGAGCTGGAAGCAACCCGTTCTGACGGGTGAGTTTACTGCGATCGGCGTGACCCGCATGCTCGAAGCGGTCCGCCTGATTGACCCGACGATCCGATTCTATCAGGCAAGCTCCAGCGAAATGTTTGGCAAGGTCGTCGAAGTCCCGCAGCGCGAGGCAACGCCGTTTTATCCGCGGAGCCCGTACGGCGTGGCCAAGGTCTACGGTCATTTCATTACGGTCAACTACCGGGAGAGCTACGACCTGTTCTGCTGCAGCGGAATTCTCTTCAACCATGAGAGTCCACGCCGCGGTAAGGAATTCGTAACTCGCAAGGTCACCGACGCCGTCGCCCGAATACGGCTCGGCATGCAATCCGAACTCCGGCTCGGAAACCTCGATGCCCGCCGCGATTGGGGTTTTGCCGGTGACTACGTCCGGGCCATGTGGCTCATGCTTCAGCAGGACGAGCCGGACGATTACGTCATCGCGACGGGAGCCACCCACTCGGTCCGCGAACTCGTCGAGGAGGCCTTCGGCGCCGTCGGCCTCGACTACCGCAAGTACGTCGTTGTCGATCCCGCGCTTTACCGACCCGCCGAGGTCGATCTGCTAATCGGCGATGCTTCCAAGGCTCGCGAAAAGCTCGGCTGGGCGCCGGAGATGACTTTCCGATCCCTCGTTCGCCACATGGTGGAGCGGGATCTGGATCGGCTCAGCCCGGGTTATCGTCTCGCCAAGGCTGGCTAGTTCCACAGGCAACCATGCAATCGCGGGTACTCATCACCGGCGTGACGGGCTTCGCGGGCGGTCATCTGGCAGAATTGCTGGCTGATTCGTTCGAGGTACACGGGACCAGCCGAACCGGGCTGTTTCCTGAAGGGCTGGGCCACCTCGCGTCGGCGGTCCGACTCCACAGTTGTCATCTGACACAACCGCACGCCGTTGAAGCTGTTGTCAGACGAGTCCGCCCGGACGTAGTTTACCATCTGGCGGGTTATGCGCGGGTTGCCGAGTCATTTCGTGAGCCCGACCGGGCTTGGGCCGACAACTTGACTACGACCCGATCACTCTACCACGCCATTGATCGTTGGGGCGGCAATCCAAGAGTGCTTTTCGTTTCCAGCGGACTGGTCTATGGAAATGACGGGGCCTGCCGGGCCGACACGCCGCTCCTTCCCGCCAGCCCCTACGCCGCCAGTAAGGCCGCAGCGGACCTCCTGAGCTATCAGGTCACTCGGCACCCGGGCCTCAACGTCGTCCGCGTGAGACCGTTCAACCAGATCGGGCCGCGGCAATGCCCCGATTTTGCGGTTGCCCGATTCGCTCGCGAATTGGCGCGTATTGAGGCAGGAATGTGCCCGCCAGTTCTCGAAACGGGTGACTTGAGTTCCGCTCGCGACATGACCG
This sequence comes from Gemmataceae bacterium, assembly GCA_019694755.1. Lineage (GTDB taxonomy): Bacteria > Planctomycetota > Planctomycetia > Gemmatales > Gemmataceae > JAIBBI01. The sequence goes on along the minus strand of JAIBBI010000009.1, from coordinate 46,629 downwards.
ACATCCGCGACATGGTGGCAGCCTATCGACTCATCGTGGAACAGGGGATGCCGGGAGAAGTATTTGTCGCGGGGACCGGTACGGCCACGACTATGAAGGCAATTGTCGATCAACTGTGTCGCATGATTGGATGTTCTGTGGAATTGCGGCGCCGGCCGGATCTGCACCGACCCGCCGACCCGCCGATCAGCCTCGCAGACCGTTCGGAGATTCAGATGCGGACCGGTTGGCGGCCCGAATACTCATTGACCCGGACACTCAGCGACATTCTCGATTACTGGCGTAAAGAAATCCGCCGGGAAACCTCGAAGTCTCGAGCCGCTTAGCTTTTCCGGTGATCGCGCCACCATTGAATGGTGTTCTTCAGGCCTTCCTCGAATGGCTCGACGGCTCGCCAGCCGAGTAGCTTTTCCGCTTTGGCAGTATCCAGACATCGGCGTGGCTGCCCGTCCGGCTTGGAAGGGTCCCAAGCCACCTCCCCTCGATAACCGCACAATTTGGCGATCAGATAGGTGAGGTCGCGGATACTGATTTCCTGTCCGGTTCCCAAATTGATCGGATCGGGTTCGTCCATACGCTCGGCCGCCGCGACAATTCCTCGGGCCGCATCGTCCACATAGAGAAATTCTCGAGACGCCGACCCGGTGCCCCATGCCGAGATGCTCGGCGCATCGGCCAATCGAGCGTCCTCACACTTGCGGATCAGCGCGGGAATCACGTGCGACGATTCGGGGTCAAAATTGTCACCCGGCCCATACAAGTTGACCGGCAATACGGCCGCACTCGCCAATCCGTACTCTCGACGATAGGCGTCCAGCATTACGAACAGTGCCTTCTTGGCGACTCCGTATGGAGCGTTGGTCTCCTCGGGATAACCATTCCACAGATCGCTTTCCTTGAACGGCACTGGCGCGAACTTCGGGTAGGCGCATACCGTCCCCACCTGCACGAATTTGCGGAGGCCGCGTATTCGTGCCGTTTCGATCAGGTGCAGGCCCATGGCCATGCTGGCGTAAAAGAACCGGCCGGGGTGTAACCGGTTTGCTCCGATACCGCCGACCTGCGCGGCCAGGTGAATGACCATCGTCGGCCGAGCGTCGTCGTACATTCGCTCGACCGCGGCCAACTCGGTAAGGTCGTAATCCCGCTGGCGGGGGACGAACATCTGCTCCGCAGGAAGTCCGCGCTCGGCAAGCACGTGACAGACCCGTTGCCCGAGAAACCCGGCGCCGCCAGTCACCGCGACCCGTTCCGCCCGCCAATCGAACGTCATTCCATGGCCCCCACCTGAAACCCTGCATCGCGGAGAGTCTTTTCTCGCGCAGCCATTTCAACGTCCGCATCCACCATCATTGCGATCAACCCGTCGAAGTCGACTCGCGGCTCCCATCCCAACTTCCTGCGGGCCTTGGCCGGGTCGCCGAGCAGCAAATCGACCTCGGCCGGACGGTTGTAGCGTGGATCGTAGGCGACGTGTTTCTGCCAGTCGAGTCCTACACGGGCGAAAGCTTTTTCTGCAAACTCGCGGACCGAGAACGTCTTGCCGGTAGCCACGACGTAGTCGTCCGGCTCATCCTGCTGGAGCATCAGCCACATGGCCTCGACATAGTCGCCCGCGAAGCCCCAATCCCGCTGGGCGTCGAGATTGCCGAGGAACACCTGATTCTGGAGGCCGTGTTTGATCCTGCCGACCGCCCGCGTGATCTTCCGGGTGACGAAGGTTTCGCCCCGTCGCGGGCTTTCGTGATTGAACAGGATGCCGCAACTGGCGTGCATCCCGTAGCTCTCGCGGTAATTGATGGTGGCCCAGTGGCTGAAGACCTTGGCGACGCCGTACGGGCTGCGGGGATGAAAAGGGGTCGATTCGGATTGGGGCACCTCGGCGACTTTTCCGAACATCTCGCTGGAACTCGCCTGATAATACCGGACCGGAGTGCCCGATTCTTCTCGATAGACCCTGACGGCTTCGAGCAATCGCAAGGTCCCGACGCCGGCAATGTCGGCCGTGAAGACCGGCATGTCGAAACTGACTCGCACATGGCTTTGCGCGCCAAGGTTGTAGACTTCGGTCGGCTTTACTTCACGCAGAACTCGTTCGAGGCTGTTTCCGTCGGCGAGATCGCCGTAATGAAGATGCAACCGGGCCCCCGCATCGTGCGGGTCCCGGTAAATGTGCTCGATCCGACCGGTGGCGAACGAACTGCTGCGGCGGACCAAACCGTGGACATCGTAGCCCTTGGACAGAAGAAACTCAGCAAGGTAGGAGCCATCCTGACCGGTGATCCCGGTAACCAGGGCGATTCGATGTTGGGTAGGTGCGGATAGCATGCGTTGGCTTCTTTCCGGCGGGATTCAGGCCATTCTAGTGTCTCAGGAAAAGCGACAAAGACTCAACGCACCGGGCAAATGCTGGCAGCCGGGGAAAAGCGGTGAGACCGCGCATCTCCTGCGGGTTGTCCGGCCTGTATCGAGCGTTCACCGCGCCGCTGTCCCCAGTTCTCCAGCCCCTTTACGACTCAACATTGCTCCGTAACATCTTGACGGTATAACGGATGAATCGGCGGCGCGGCCTCATGGCACCGGAGTCGATTTTCGGTCTATCGGATGGATCGTCGGCAGAGGAGCCGCGATGGAAAAAAAGCTATGTATCGCCTCGATGGTCGTGGCGGGCTTACTCCTCGTCGCTTTCGTCATGGACCTCGTCATTAGCATCCCGTTCGGTGGCGGATCTACCTTCCTGATGATTGACATTGTCGGCGCCCTCGTCGGGGGGATTATTCTCTACCTCGGCTGGAACGCACTTCGGGATCTGATCTGAACCAATTCGCTGACCAGCCCACTGTCTGACGCCTCGGCCGACGTGCCAACCAGATTGAGCCCCAAATCCCTGCAAACTCCGGCTGTGATCGGGCTTAGCGCAACCACTCCGACTCGGCTCCTCATTGATTCCCGACCCGAGATTGCCCGTGCCAGCACTCGAGCTGTGTTCGAACTGGTAACGAGAGCGTTATCTATCAGCCCGCGAACAAGCAATTCGACGATCTCCGGCGGCAATTCTCTGTCCACCTGACGGTAGCCGATCACGGGCTCGACTCGCGCAACACTACCCAGCGCGGTTTCCAGGGTATCCCGACCACGATCGGCTCGAATGACCAAGACTCTCTCGCCACGAAGCTGTGGTACCAGTTCCGCGGCCAACCCGTCGGCCGAATGAACGCCAGGCACCAGGTTGACTCGCATTCCAGCTGCCTCTAGTGCGTCCGCAGTCGCGGGCCCGACCGCGGCGACTTTGATTTTCGCGAGCCCCGAAAGGCCATACTTCGATTCGCGCAAGCGCCCGAGAAACGCTTCAACGCCGTGAACGCTGGCAAATACGACCCAGTTCACCTGCGACAGCCGAGCAACGGCCTCGTCCAACGGCTGCCACGTGGTCGGCGGTAATACCTCGATTGCCGGCCAGAAAACTACTTCCGCCCCGAAATTCTCCAGCCTCGCAATCAGACCGGTCTCGCGACCGGCAGGCCTTAACACAAGCACGCGCCGGCCGAAGAGTGGGAGTTCAACAAGGGACGTACTGACCACTTCGATGCCTTTACGAATCAGTACATCCCATTCATGTCGAACGGATTTGATATTCTCTGCCGTCCCTGCCGCGACGCGGTAAATGGTGTCTTGCGAGGCTGCAGCCAGCGTGACAGCTACAGCCTCTTGACCGGGCTCAACGCGGGCCGGGGGAATGACCGCTTTGCGGGATCGGCACTGGGACATGCAGGCTCGATCGGCAAAAATCGTACTGCCGAAAGGACATAAAACCGTTTGGTCGCGATCCGACGTCAAAAGATAGACCACCCGGCGCGTCACGATCAGGCCTCGACCAGTTCGTCGGGCTCAGAAACCTCGTCGTCAATCGCATCACCCCGGCTGGCCCACTTACACATCAGAATGCCGAGAAAATACAGTCCCATGAGTGGCAGCCACATGGCCAGCATCGTTATGGCATCCGGGGTCGGCGTGATAAATGCCGCGAAAATTGCAAGCAGAAACGCCGCCAACCGCCAGGCACCGAGATACCCCGCGACGGTCATGATTCCGATTCGTTCAAGAAACAGCATCACCAGCGGAGTCTGAAACGACACTCCGAACACAAGAGGAAGGAGAATCGCGAAGCTGAGCCACTCGCTCAATCGCAGGTCGGGATTGAAACCGATCCAGTCGTTGAACCAGAGCAGCGCCTCGATCGATTGGGGAATCACCGCAAATTGACAGAGGAGAATGCCGCCCAGAAACAGGCCGAGGCTCAGTGGAAGGTATCGATAGACGTAGCTCTTTTCATTCGGGTACATCCCCGCGGCGACAAACGACCAGAGTTGCCAGAACACCCACGGGCTGGCCATGACCAGCCCGCATAGAAGGCTGACCTTGATGTATACCACCATGCCTTCGGTGACGCTCAACGTCGAAAGTTCCGGCGGTCGGATCACCTCGGTCACCGACTGAGTCGCCTTGTAAGCCTGGAGCGGATCAAGTTTCACCTCCACATCGATTGCTTCGGCGGGTAATTCCTTCGAGCCGCGAATGGCTGCCAATGCCGAGGGGGGAATCCGCAGCACGACCGGTTTGGGCTCCGCCACGGCAAGGGCTGCGACATTGCCGGAATCGCGTTCCTTTTCAAGCCTGGCCATCCGGCGATCGTAAAACGCCTTCAGCTCCTGACGTACTGGCGCCGTGATGACCTGCATCATCGGCTTGCCGACTCCCAACCACGCGGGACCAATCACCGTACCCCAGGCATCGAGCACGAATCCGATGACCAGGCAAAACGCGAGCCCCTTAATGGCGCTGATCAAGTGGGTGCGCAATTCCTCTAGATGCTCGCCAAAGGTCATTCGCGACCCGGCGAAATAATCATCGTAGTCGTCGTCGTGGCGAGGCATGAAGGGAATCGTCGGCTGAATAGGCCGGGAACCCGCCGGGGACGGCGGTGCATTTCCGATCTTTTCATCCTAAGGCCAAGCTGCTGTTTCACAAGTCCGACAGCGGAAGGGCGTCGATTTCACGAAACTGGGTAATGTGTACTGCCTGGCACGTATGGCCAATTTGGAACCCGTGGAGAGTTTTTGCGTTCTACTCCCGGCACACCCATGCACTGGCCGAATCCCCGTATACTGGGGCGGACGCAGGTGCGCCAGCGAATTCCGGAGATTCTGTCATGCGTACGACTTTGCTGGTTGCACTGATTTTCGCATCCGTCGGTTGCCAGTCGCAGCAGGGGGGCTTACTGTACCGGCAGGCGGGTCGTGCCGACGATCCGCGCTACAGCATTGAGGAACAGAAGCGTCGCGGCCGCGAACGGCTTGCGGTGGTGGAAGACACTGGCCTGTCGCCTAAGACGTATGTGGATCGTCCGGGCGTAACAGGCCGCTGATTCCGCGGTTCCCCGGTGCTGCCGGAGGGCACACCGTGTTACCCCGTCTGGTCTTCCTGTTTGCATTGTTGGCGACGGGCTGCGCCACGGCGGACAAGCTATCACCCGTCCCCATCTCGCTCCCCGAAGATGCAGCCGCCACCTCCTACGGAGACCTGCATCCCAAGCTCCGCCAACTTGCCTGGCGCGCGACGGAGGGGTACTACCGCGACGACTGGAAGGAACTCGGCGAGACGGCAAGCTCCATCGAGAAAGCTGCGAAGCTACTCAAATCAACGAAAGATGTGCCTGCCCGACTCGTGGATCTTCCGGGAAAATGCGACGCGCTGACGTCCGAGGCCACGGCCCTGAAAGCTGCCGCGGCCGGACCGACTCCGGACGCCATCAGCGCTCGCCTGCAGAAGATCCACAACCTGATTCGCGAACTGCGACCGGAAAACTGATCCGCCGGAGCCGACATGACACCCGATCTTCCGTTCTGGATTCGGCAGAGGCAGGCCCGAGTTGAAGAGGTAACCCGAGGCTCATTTAGGATCACGGGCCCCAACCTTCCCGAGGCAGTGGTATCGGTCGCCATTGACGATTGTCTGCTTTGGAAGTCTCAATTGCAGGCCGCTCAGGGTCAAAGCGTCGTCGCCTCGACACCGGCCGAGTTTGAGAATCCGCGCGACGCCCTGAATGCCGGGTTTGAATTGTACCGAAGCCACTTCATTTCCTGAGAATGGACGCACACACACTTCAGATCATTGAGTTTCCCAAAGTACGCGAGATTCTGAGCGGGTATGCCGCAACATCGCTGGGCCGTGAACTGATCGACGCCGTGACCCCAATGACCGTGCTCGAGGCCATCGAGCGTGAACAGGGTCTTGTTGCGGAAATGATGGTGACGATTGGGCAGGGGCAATCTCCGCCATTCGCCGGACTGAGCGATGTGAGATTGCTGGTCCGACGGGCAGTTATCGGATCGATGTTGACCGCCGAGCAGATCCTCGAAGTCGCCGCAGTTCTGGCCACGACGGGCGCGTTCTACCGGTTCCGGATGCGGCTCGACGAACGGTGCGCGGGTTTGATCGAACTGTTGAATTCCGTCGAAGACCTTGGCCCGGCGGCAAAGGGCCTGTATTCCTGCGTCGACCCTCGCGGTAATATTGCCGACTCAGCTAGTCCGGAACTCGCGGAGATACGACAACGGTTGGCGGCCATTGATGATCGCGTCCAGGTCGTGCTGAAGCGACTGTTGCACGATACCGAGTTGCGCAAGGTTCTTCGCTATCCGAACGCCACAATGTCGGGCGATCACTTCGTCCTCCCGGTGGCCGCCAACTACCGACACAAGCTGCCCGGCGTTGTTCATCGGACCAGCCCGACCGGGGAGACTGTTTTCATTGAGCCGACAGCCCTCGCCAACCTCGGGGCCGAGCGTGCAGTCGTGAAGGGCGAAGAAGATCGCGAGACGAAACGCATCCTCCGAAGGCTCACAGCCGACATCGCGCGGGTCGCCAAGCCCCTGACAATAGCCATCGAAATCCTGGCCCGGGTCGACCTGATTGCGTCAAAGGCCAAATACGGCCGCGACTTCGGAATGTCGCGACCGGTCATGAACGGCGAAGGTCGGGTGGTTTTACGGTCGGCCCGGCATCCATTACTCGAATCCATCTTCCGGAATCGCACTTCGTCCGACGGAGTTACGAGGTCCGTAGTCCCGCTTGATGTAACGCTCGGATGCGGCTTCCGGTTGCTCGTCGTGACTGGTCCCAACACCGGCGGGAAAACCGTAGTTCTGAAGACAGTGGGGCTGCTGGCGGCCATGGCCCAATCGGGAATCCCAATACCTGCTGAGCCCGGGAGCACTTTGCCCGTCTTCGATCAGATCCTGGCCGACATCGGCGACGAGCAGAGCCTGGAACAATCCCTCAGCACGTTCAGCTCGCACATGACGCGAATCGCCTCCATACTCCGGTTGGCCACCGCGGAGAGTCTTGTATTGCTCGACGAACTCGGAGCCGGCACCGATCCGACGGAAGGCGCAGCCCTGGGGCGAGCATTACTTGATACACTCGCCGGACGCGGCTGCAGGGCGATCGTCACGACGCACATCGGTGACCTGAAGACTTACGCCCTCGCGAATGCCGACGCCGAGAATGCTGCGGTCGAGTTCAATCGGGAATCACTTCAACCGACGTACCGACTCCTCATCGGTCAATTCGGAATGAGCAACGCGTTGACGATTGCCCGCCGATTACAATTGCCTCGCGATTTGATCGACCGCGCACGCAAGTACCTTCGGAGACGCCGTCGCAATCCTGAGCTGGCCAAACTGCACGAACTTCGGGCAGAAACAGAACGGCTCCGGTCCGAAGCCGTGGCCGCCAAACTCGCGGCCGATCAGGAACGTGAGTCGCTGCGCGTGCTTGGCGAGGAGCAGGCCCGGCGAACGGCAGCCGAGGAGCAATTGAGGGTCGCTCGTGACCGGCTCAAAGTCGGAGACAACGTCCGCGTGGCACGGTTCGACAAAGTCGGCAAAGTCGTCCGAGTGGATGCTCGGAAACGAACAGTCCTCGTCAGCGTCGGTCTGGGGCAATGGGACGTGCCAGTCGAAGAAGTGTTCCCGACCGAGTAACTTCGAATAAGGAAGTGATCCCTCGGGACGGGCTGGACGCGTCGCCCGCCGGAAGCGGTTTGCTTTTGAGCCACCATTCGAGGAATCCGGGTCGAATATTGTTGACTTTGAAGTTCGGGCCGATTAGACATGAAATTTACTGTCTTCCAACAACCTCGTTTCTACCCAATCGTGTGAGGTGCCCCGTGAAGATGATCCGCTCCTTGGCCGCCGTCGGCCTGCTCGTCGTCCTTGCTACTGGCCCGACGATCGGCCAGGACAAGGGCAAAGCCAAGGGCCAGTTGCCCCAAGGCTGGTCCAAGCTCGGCCTTTCCGACGAACAGAAGCAGAAGATCTACGAGATCCAATCGAAGCACAAAGCAAAAATCGACGACCTCGAGAAACAAATCAAAGAGGCGAGAGAGAAGATGGTCAAGGAAGAAACTGAGGTTCTCACTGCGGCTCAGAAGGCTCGGCTGAAGGAAATGTTCGCCGAAAAGCTCGGCGAAAAGCCGGAAGCTGAGAAGAAGAAGTAATAGGAAATCTGAATACCCATCGACCGCGGAAGCCTTACGCTTCCGCGGTCGCGTTGCGCGCGGATCAGTCTTCACATATCTCATTCACGAGCGCACTGAGTTTGCGGGCATCCACGTGATCCGGCAACAGGAACGACAACTCGATCGTGTCCCGTGACGACTTATCCTGGACTATGCCGGCACGAGCGGCTCCGATCGACTCGACCCGGCTCAGGTTGAATTTTCCTTTGGCGCAATACAGCTGCACGTCACAGGACTCGTTCCGTTTCGTCCAGACGCGGGCATAGATTGCACCTTCACTGGCTCGCAGCGTAACGGCGTCGCGAACATCCCATTTGACCGTGACGTCGTCCCGGCCGGCCTGCAAGGAGTTCAGGAGCTTGCCGAGAAGCCGGCGATCCCAATAGACCTTTTTTCCCGGCGGGAACCCTTTCTCGCCGAGGTGCCATCGCTCTCCGTTGACCTTCCAGGGCATGACGTCTTCGGGCGAAACACTGACCTTCTGCATGTGGGCCTGGAAGGCTGAGATGGCCTGCTTGAGGAACTTCGTAAACGCCGGCGTTTCTACCTCCGACTTGCGATGGATCATCAGCGTCACATCCTGGACTGGCCCCCGTCGGTTGGAAACGCGGACACGACTTTCATCGCCGAATACGGACACTCCTTCCAACTCGTTGAGCGGGCGTAGATTGAGCTGTCGGGCGAGGGCTTCCTGTTTGAACGTGTTCCGACCGACTCGAAACACCAACCGGAGCAGCCGTTCGCCACTTGTCATGGCATGCAGAAACCATCCGTGAGACTTGACCTTTGCGGGAATCTCAACCACGGACCGTTCGGTCCAAATCGTCGGGCCGAATTCTGCGGACTCCTGAATCAATCTCTCAACATGGGTCAACGCTGCCCCTTCCCAGACGCACGGGGTTCCCTTGTACGAGAGTCGATCTTGTGTGTGCCAGCGACGACCGTCAGATTCCCATGGCGGCGCGATGTCTTTTCCAACGGTTTCCAGTGCGACGTCGTCGGGATGGATCTCCAACTGCGCCGTGGGGTCGAAGCGGGCTCGTGCCTCGTGCGGACCGGCGTCCAGTACTTCCTTGAGTACGGCCCCGGTGTGCGAATTGGGGCATCTGGAAATGGACTCCGGCGTGCCTTGGGCGACCAGATAGCCGCCGGCATCCCCAGCTTCGGGGCCGAGGTCGATGACCCAGTCGGCATTTTTGATCATGTCGAGATTGTGTTCGATCACGACCACGGTGTTGCCGAGATCGACCAGCCGATGTAGGACCTCCAGCAATTTGCGGACATCGTCAAAATGCAATCCGGTGGTCGGCTCATCAAGGATATACAGGGTCTTGCCCGTGTTGGGCCGACCGAGCTCACCCGCCAGTTTGACGCGTTGCGCTTCCCCTCCCGAAAGGGTCGGGGCGGCTTGGCCCAGCGCGACGTAGTCGAGGCCGACGTCGGCCAGGGTCTGGAGAATCCGCCGGATCTTGGGGATGTTACTGAACAGCTCCAACGCTTCGCATACACGAAGGTTGAGTACGTCGGAAATAGATTTGCCTTTATAGCGGACCGCAAGCGTTTCGGGGTTAAACCGCGCGCCTTCACAGACATCGCATGTCACCCAGACGTCGGGCAGGAAGTGCATCTCAATTTTTTTCTGGCCGTTGCCCTCGCACGCCTCGCACCGACCGCCGGCCTTGTTGAAACTAAACCGGCGCGGCTGATAGCCACGGACCCGCGACTCGGGCAATTGCGCGAAGAGTTGTCGGATCAGGTCGAAAACCCCCGTAAACGTGGCCGGATTGGACATTGGCGTGTTACCCAGTGGGTTCTGGTCCACGCTGATGACTTTGTCGATCAGTTCCAGCCCGCGGATCGCGTCGTGGGCCGCGCCACGCGTCTTGGCCCGGTGCAGTCGACGGGCCAAAGTGTCGTGCAATACTTCGTGAACGAGCGAGCTTTTTCCCGAGCCGCTGACCCCGGTCACGGCGACAAGCGCACCCAGAGGAATCGTGACGTCAATGCCCTTGAGATTGTGGTGGCGGGCGCCATCGATTCGCAAGGCAGGGGGTGGCGACCCCGCCTTTTTGGCCGACTTTTTGTCATCGATGGCCCCCGGCACTCGCCGATTGGTCGGGACGGGGATCGCCATTCGTCCCGAAAGGTATTTGCCGGTGAGAGACTTGGCTGACTTTGCCAATTGTCGGGGGGAGCCCGCCGCGACAATCTCACCTCCGCGATCCCCGGCTCCGGGGCCGAAATCGAGCAGGTGATCCGCACCAAAAATGACCTCGCGGTCATGCTCGACCAGAAGCAAGGTGTTGCCCAGATCGCGGAGCTTTTGCAGTGCCGCTAGGAGCCGTTTGTTGTCGCGCGGATGCAGCCCGATCGTCGGCTCATCGAGCACGTAGAGGACGCCGGTAAGCCCGCTGCCGATCTGGCTTGCCAGGCGGATTCGCTGCGCTTCGCCACCGGACAGCGTCGGGCTCTGACGACCGAGCGTGAGGTAATCCAGCCCAACCTCAACCAGAAATTCGAGACGATCGGAGATTTCCCGCAGCAGTTCGCCGGCCGTCTTTTTCTGTGTCGCATCGAGCTTTAGCTTTCGGAAGAAACTCAACGCTTCGCTCACAGGCAGGTCGCACAGTTCCCCCAGAGTCTTGCCCTGAAACCGCACCGCGGCGGCGTCGTCACGAAGCCTCGCACCGGCACAGGCGGAGCACGGAACTTCACCGGTGAGATGTTCCAACTTCGTCCGGTAAACCCAGCTTACCCGCGTCGCTTCATCGATTGCCGGGACGATTCCCTTGTATTGGAACGCGGTACCCTCGGGCAACGGCAACCACTTGTCACCAGTCCCGTACAAAATGATCCGCTGTTTTGCCGGCGGCAATTCCGAAAATGCGGTGTCCAGGGTAAATCCACCGGCGATCGCAATCGCATCGGCAAAAGGTCGCCATGGCGTGTCAGTGCCGGTCTCGGGCCAAGCGGCAATTGCGCCGCCGGCGAGCGTCAAACGCGGATCACGTATCAGCAGATCGAGGCTGGCCCCGGCCTGCGTTCCCAACCCTTCGCACCCCGGGCACCAGCCGAGCGGGCTGTTAAATGAAAAGTTGTGCGGAGACAGCAGTTCCAGAGATCGCCCACAGGATTCACAACTGAGGTGCTGACTGAACCGGTCGACGCGCCATTGATGCTCCGGCACGTCGTTGTCCACGTGTGCAATCCGAATGACGCCCTGACCCAAAGCCAGTCCTTGTTCAATCGCATCGGCGATACGTGTCCGCGCTGCCGCCCGAACCACGATGCGGTCGACGACAGCTTCGATCGTATGTTTCCGCCGCTGGTCAATCGACGGTACGTCATCGAGGGCGTATGACACGCCATCGATCCGAACTCGATTGAAGCCGGCCCGGCGGATGTCCGCAAAGATCGTGTCAAACTTCTCCTGTCCACGTCGGACCACAGGTGCAAGTACGTAACAACGGGCACCGTCCGGTAGAGCCATGACTTTTTCGATGATTTCGTCTGCCGACTGGGTCCCAACCGCCGTGCCGCATTTCGGGCAATGGGAAACCCCCAGTCGAGCGAACAATACTCGCAGATAGTCGAAAATCTCGGTCACAGTCCCGACAGTCGATCGCGGACTCTTACTTGTAGTTTTCTGTTCAATGCTGACGGCGGGCGACAGCCCTTCGACCCGGTCGACGCGGGGTTTCTGCACCTGACCGAGAAACTGGCGGGCGTAACTGGAAAGCGACTCGACGTACCGTCGCTGCCCCTCAGCATACACAGTGTCGATGGCCAATGAGCTTTTCCCCGACCCGCTGGGACCCGAACAGACCGTCATCTTGCCGCGGGGCAGGGTGGTCGACACGTCCTTGAGATTGTGCTCCCTGGCGCCTTCGACGGTAATCTCGTCGATGGCTGCTAATTCCGGCTTCCGCACCTTTTTCTTGTCGATCTTGCGGGATGCAACTCTGCCTCCCAGGGCAGCAACAAGTGCCTTCCCGGTAAATGACTCGGTGCACCGAGCGACTTTTTCCGGCGTGCCGGCGGCGACGACTCGACCCCCGCCCTGTCCGCCCTCGGGGCCCAGGTCGATGACCCAATCGGCCGTCTTGATCACGTCCAGATTGTGTTCGATTACGAGAACCGTGTTGCCCTCATCGACAAACTTGTGCAGTACCTCGAGGAGCTTCCGGACGTCTTCAAAATGGAGTCCGGTCGTCGGCTCGTCGAGGACATAGAGCGTCTTTCCGGTGCCACGCCTGCAAAGCTCCCTGGCAAGCTTGATCCGCTGCGCTTCGCCGCCGGAGAGAGTCGGAGACGGCTGGCCGAGCTTGATGTAATCCAGACCTACCTCATGCAGCGTCTGGAGCATGGCTCGAACTTTGGGAACGTGCTCGAAAAGTACAAGTGCCTCCTGAATGTCCATTTCCAAAACGTCGTGGATCGACTTGCCCCGGTAGCGAACTTGAAGCGTCTCGTGGTTGAACCGCTTGCCACCGCATACCGGGCACGTCACCCACACATCGGCAAGGAAGTCCATTTCCAGGCGGTTGGAACCATTGCCTTCGCAGGCCTCACATCGGCCACCTGGCCGATTGAAACTGAACCGTCCGGCCTGGTATCCGCGAGTCTTCGCGTCCGTCACCATGGCAAACAGCCCACGGATCTCGTCGAGTACTTTGATGTACGTCCCAGGGTTTGATCGGGGCGTCCGGCCAATCGCTGACTGATCGATCGCAATCACTTTGTCAATGTGTTCACTGCCCGTGATGCCGTCAAAATCCACTCTTTCTTCAAGCTCGCTATCCGAGTCCTCATCTTCGGATTGCTCACCCTTCTGGAGAAGGGATTTGATCCCGTGCAGCAGAATATCGTTAATCAGCGAGCTTTTGCCAGATCCGCTGACACCGGTCACGCCGACAAAACATCCCAGCGGAATTTCGACGTCGATGTTCTTGAGGTTATGGTGCCTCGCGCCTTTGATCCCGAGCGCGTGACCATTGCCGGGACGACGTTTCTTCGGAACGATTATCGCTGACTTGCCGGACAAGTATCGGCCAGTCAGGCTTTGCGCGTTGCCGGCCACATCGGAATAAGTTCCAGCCGCAACGACCTCACCGCCACGAACTCCCGGCCCCGGTCCGAAATCGACAACGTAGTCGGCAGCGCGGATGGTCTCTTCGTCGTGCTCCACGACCACGACCGTATTGCCGACGTCTCGAAGCCTTTCAATTGATCGCAGGAGACGCTCGTTGTCTCGCGGGTGCAGGCCGATGGAAGGTTCGTCGAGAATGTACAGTACGCCGACCAGACCCGACCCGATCTGGCCAGCCAGTCGGATTCGCTGGGCCTCGCCGCCCGATAGCGTCGGTGCCGACCGGTCGAGCGAGAGGTAGTGCAGGCCGACATTGTTCAGAAACCCAAGCCGAGCCCGAATCTCCTTGAGCAACTCTCCGGCGATGTGCTTGCGGACCGGGTCGAGACTCACCTCCAGCGGCCCACCGACAGAGAAAAATTCGGCCAGATTTCCGATCGAGTCGGCACAAGCCTCGACGAGGGACTTGCCTGCCACGCGGACGGCGCGGGCTTGCGCGTTGAGCCTCTGACCGGAGCAGGTGGGGCAGCGGACGACCGTCATGTACTTTTCGAGTTGCATGCGTCGGGGACCCGCCGCCGTCTTCTTGAAACTGGCCAGCAACTGTGGCACGATGCCTTCCCACTTGCCGCCGTGCTTGTGCAAACCTCCCCGGTGTTTGAAGCTGTAGACGATCGGCTTGTCGCCACTGCCGTTGAGTAGCCAGTCCTGATGCTGTTGTGGCAGGTTTTTCCACGGCTTCTTCAGATCGATTCCGAGCGTGTCAGCCACTCCGTTGTAGATGTGTTTTCGCCATCGCCCCATGCCGCGAAGCGGGCCGACGAGGAGCACGGCGCCATCGTAGAAGCTCTTCGACGGGTCAGGAATCAGCAGGGCGGTGTCGAAGGTGTACCGAGTCCCCAGACCGTCGCAATCCGGGCACATGCCATGCGGGCTGTTGAAGCTGAAGAGTTGCGGCGTCGGCTCTTCGAAGGACAATTGACAGTTGCCGCACGAATACCGCGACGAGTAGAGCGTGTCTTGATACTTCGAGCCTTCCTTCACTTTGCCGGGTGCTTCTTCCTCATCTACGGCGACGATGAGTGAACTTTCAGCCAGGCCGAGTGCCTGCTCGACTGCCTCGGCGATTCGGCCGCGGTTTCTTGGTTCATTCGTCAATCGGTCGACCACGACCTCGATATCATGCTTGAGCCGCTTGTCGAGTTTCTGATCGTCGCCGAGGCGGACGATTCGACCGTCGATTCGAGCGCGAACGTAACCCCGGCGAAGTAGATCTGAGCACAGATCCTTGAATTCACCCTTTTGGCCGCGGACCACCGGTGCAAGGATCAGGAAACGCGTGCCTGCGGGCATCCCCAGAATCCGCGACACGATCTGATCCCGGGATTGAGCCTCGATCGGTCGTTGGCATTCCGGACAATGGCCCGTCCCGACTCGAGCGTAAAGGACTCGCAGGAAGTCGTAGACCTCCGTAATCGTGCCCACAGTTGACCGGGGATTCCTGCCGGCCGTTTTCTGCTGAATGCTGATTGCGGGTGAAAGGCCGCCGAGATAGTCCACATCCGGCTTTGGAAGTTGGCCGAGGAATTGCCGTGCATAGCTGGAAAGTGACTCGATGTACCGCCGCTGCCCCTCGGCATACAGCGTATCGAATGCCAGGGAACTCTTCCCCGACCCGCTGACGCCAGTAAAGACGATCAGGCGATCACGCGGCAAATCGAGGTCCACTCCGCGGAGGTTGTGTTCCCGGGCCCCGCGGACGACAATAGCCGTATTGTTCATATGAACAGTATTGTAGAGCGGACCGCCGAGGTCGCCCGACCCTGCGGGGCGGGTGGTGGAAACTTTTTCAGGTCGACCGGCGTCTCAAGAGAGCACGGTTCGTGGCGAATGACGACCAGAGCCTGATTCGCCAGACGCTGGCCGGCAATCAAGCCGCTTTCGGCGAACTTGTCGACAGGTACCAAGGCCGCCTTTTCGCTACCGTGTATCGGCTGATCGGCCACACCGAAGACTCGCGGGATGTGGTTCAGGAGGCGTTTATCAACGCATACGAAGCCCTGGACCGGTTTCAGGGGGACGCGCAGTTTTTCACCTGGCTGTATCGCATTGCAGTGAATGCGGCCATCAGCCTGCGAAGGAAAAGGCGGCCCGCAGGATTTTCGGGGCAGGGGGGCGACTTAGCTGATCGGGCAGACGAATCCGACGGTCACAGGCCGGGAGATGCACTCGAGCGGGCCGAGCGGGTGGGATTGGTTCAGGAGGCGCTGCTGGCACTTGCGCCAGAGTTCCGGACTGTCCTCGTGCTTCGCGAGCTTGAAGGACTGAAATACGAGCGGATAGCGGAGATTCTTGACGTCCCGATTGGCACGGTGCGAAGCCGGATTCACCGGGCGAGACTCGACTTGCGGGACATCATTGCCGGGATGCCAGCCGCGGGTCCGGAGTGGAATCATGACTGAACAGGATTGGAAGCTGATGGTCGCGGCCGACGTCTCGGGAGACCTTTCTCCCGGGGAGCAGGCACTTCTGCGTACCCAATTGGCCATCGATCCGCACCTCCGCGCCCTCCAGGCCGACCTTTTGGACGACGCTCGGAGGCTCCGCCAGTTGCCGATTCCGTTTCTGCCCAGCGATTTCACCGCGGATGTACTGTCGGGCCTACGCCGACCACCAATCGTTGTTGCCGCCCGGCAAACACCGAAAGGGCAATTCCGCCGAGCCGGGAACTGGATGCTTGGTCTGGCAACACTGGCGGCGCTCATCGTGACGTGGATTTGGCTGCCCACCACCCCACCGCGTGGCGGAGTCGCTCCAGTTGCCGAGGCTGACTTTCCGGTAGCACAAGTCAAACCGGCCGACAAAAGTCATGTCGCAGCGCAAGTCAAGCCACCAGTCGACGTTCCAGACGTGAATGTTCCACGCACGGAAAAGTCGCCGACCGAACGGCCGCCATCGGACGTGTTTACGTCCCGACCGGAGATCCGGGACCCGACGATTCGCGTGGAACGACCGCGAGTATCGCTGCCCCTGACGGCTCGGGAGCTAACCTCCGGCGGTTTGGACAGAGTTCGCGACGAACTGGGCCGTGCCGAGGACCATCGCATCGAATTGTTCGCCAAGGACCCGGCACGGACGACGGAACAGTTCGTGCAAGCATGTCGGGGCCGGGGCATGGAAATGTTGACCGACCCGATTACCAGCGAGGCGTTACGGCGAAAACTGCGGTCGGGTTATTCAGTTTACTGCGAGGCCCTGAGCGCAAAAGAAACGACGGCGATTCTGAAGTCGCTCCTGGCGACGGAAACCGCGCCCGAAAACCTCGTACTGGCTCCTGTGATCGATGCGGATCGGAAGCAGATGAAGTCATGGCTCGGCTTCGACCCGATGGACGATGGCTTGGAACGACTCCGGTCGGGTGCGAGTAAGGGTGCCCGTCCGCCTGTCTTGATTGCGGGCGTCTACCCGATGCCACGCGGTCAGGTACGCGACAACACAGTCTTCCAAGAGCGACTCGGCGAGCGGTCTCAAGGAAAACTCCGGTTGTTCGTGATCATCCGGGGCATCGGAAGTTGACGATCGGGCGATGATGGGAGAGCCGGCACGATACGGAACTCCTTGGCACCCTGAATTAACACCGTGTACGGTTAATTGTCGCGCCCGGCAGGCCCCGGTTCCGAAGGACGGATATCATGCCACTGTCGAAGTTGATCCGCTGGTTTCGTCCCGCCACCTCCCGACGGCCGGTCGTCCGTAGTACCCCACATCTGACCCGCCTCGAAGCGCGGGACGTGCCGGCGGGTTACGTCGCGGTGGGTGCAGGCCCGGGCGGCCTGGCGGCTGTTTCGATCCGCGTCGACATTCAGGATGCTTTGGGCGGCTCTGCGCCCAACAACCTTGGTCAGACCTCGTCGCCTCGAAGTGACGGCAAGACAGACTTCACGTCTCAGACATTTTACCCGTTCGGAACGGGATTCCGAGGCGGCGTAAAGGTTGCTACCGGCAACTTCGATGGACTTTACGGCACTCCCGATTCCCTGATCACTGCGGCCGGACCTGGAGGCGGGCCCCACGTGATCGTCTGGAATACCCGAGAGAATGCCGACGGTACGATTGTGGTCACTGGTATTCGAGACCAGTTTTTCGCCTACGATGCGAGGTTTCGTGGTGGCGTGAGCATCACCGCGGGCGACCTCGACGGCGACGGACGAGCCGAACTGATTACCGGCGCCGGGCCGGGAGGCGGCCCCCACGTGCGTGTTTGGAAAGAGATCAACGGCCGATTCCAGGTCATCAATGAGTTCTTTGCCTTTGACGCGTCCTTCAAGGGTGGCGTTAATGTTGCATCGGGGCAGGGGTATCGAACCGTCACTCAACAGCGATATGTCCTCGACGATCAACTGCCAGACACGTTCCAGCAGACTCCTTACACGAACCCGAACCTGATCCCCGGTACGACCCTCCAAGTACCGCTTGTGGGGGCGGATCGTCCGATACCGGCAGGTGGCAATACTGGCTTCGGGCCGAATGGCGGGTACACTGTGCCGTTCGGTGTAACCGGCAATCTCGATGACAACAATGTCCCTTTGCCCTATTTCTCGATCGCTTCGGGTGCGCTTCAGTTCAATTCAGCCAACCTGCTGAACGCCTGGGGCAACATCCAATACAGGCCGAACATCAATCCGAACCAGAATGACCCGGACATCGGATCTATTGTGCTGGCCAAGTGGACCATGGGCGGAAACAACTTCCCCGGCGCTCCATTCCAGACAGAAGTCGATTACGGCCCGCTCATGATCATCGCCAAAGTCAACACGCCGGACGGACAGGTGCCGGTCGTCGCCCGACTCACGCAATCCCCTGATCAGGTCACCTTCAAGAACCAACTTGTGATCGGAGCGGGTCCGGGCGGCGGACCTCACGTCAAGGTTTACGACTTTTCTGGCACTGCCGGCGGCGGGCTCATCAACAATGGTGTTGGAAAGGAGTTCTTCGCGTTCGACGCCAGTTTCCGCGGCGGTGTCACGGTAGCTATCAATGATGTCATCGCCCATCCGGACGCCGCCACTCTGACGCCGGGCCGTCTCGACTACACTCAATCGCCGCCTCAGTTCATTGTCGACACAACCGGCAATAGCGGCACACAGTCTTACTTCAACTATCCTTATGACACGGAACTGAACCGCCGGTACCAGGCCGACATCGTCGTTGGCATGCAGACACGGGGAAGTGACGTCCGTGTGTTTGCCGACTTCAATCCGAAGACCAACGATCCGTTCAGCCCTTACTCGAATCCGGTGCCCAGCCGACGAACCTCCGTCAGCCAAACCAACTTGCAGCCGTTCTTTATCGACCTTGCAACAGGTGTCTCCCCCAATTCACCGCTCCAGGGTTATACTGGAACGACGGTCAGCGGCTCCTTCCGCCGTGGCGTCAGCAATGGCGGGACATATGACGGCGGCGTCAATCTCGCGGTTGGATCGTTGACTTTCAACGGTGACGGCGACACGCAGTTTATCAACTCTCATACCCAACAACCGATCCAAGGCTCGCCGCGGCCTGTCAACCCGGTGCTTGGGCAAGTGATGATCGCCGCCAACGGCCAAACGACCTCCTCGTTTGCCAACGCATCTCGGGTTCGAATTTTCAGCTCGCTCGCGCCGTATGCTGCCGGCGGATCGACGCAGGGGGGTGTATACGACAACAGTTATGACCCCGTTGACGAATTCCAGGGCTTCCCGGCCGATCCGAATGCCCGAGGAGCTTCGATAGCATTTGGGTATGGCACGCTCGCCGAGCCAGGCATGATAGTCAACTATGCGAGTAACTCAGGCGCGAACGGATTCGTCAACTCAAACACAGCAACGCTACATACGCTCATGACGGTAACGGATCCGATCTTCGCTCCGGGAGGCTGATCCGCATCGAAGCCTAACTGGAACTCGGGCCGCCGGGACTCACCCGGCGGCCCTTTTCATTGCGCGAATCGGGCCGTATCCTCAAGGGAGGAAGTGAGTTCCGCAGGGACCCGCATGACGGCCGTTAACATACCAGAACTGCGCCGCGAACGGTACAACGCCACAGTTGTCCGGCTCTATCGGCCACAACCGGAGCTAATGCTGCTCCGCGTTCGGCCGGACTTCCCCATGCCGGCCCACGAACCGGGACAGTACACCACTCTCGGCCTTGGCAACTGGGAACCCCGCTTCCCAGGTAGTCAGGACGAAGACATCGCCGAGGCCGACGAGACCAAGATGGTCCGCCGAGCCTATTCCATCAGTTGCCCGATCCTGGACGATTCTGGCAACCTGCTGGACCGAACAAAGACGGACTGGATCGAGTTTTACGTCGTCCTCGTTATGCAGGGAAGGCCCGACAAGCCACCGGCCTTTACGCCCCGCCTGTTCATGTTGCGAGAAGGCGACCGCCTGGAACTCGGCAAGAAATTCACCGGCCACTTTACGCTGGAAGGCGTGAAGCCGGACGACACGGTCCTTTTCCTGTCGACCGGTACAGGGGAAGCCCCGCACAATTACATGCTCTGGCAGCTTCTTTCGCGGGGCCATCGCGGCAAGATTCTCGGTGCTTGCTGCGTCCGCTATCGCAAGGACCTGGGATATCTCGGGACCCACACTACTCTCGTCGAACGGTACCCGAATTACTCGTATGTGCCTCTTGTGACCCGCGAACCGAGTCAGGGCAAGAAGGTCTACATTCAGGATCTGATTACGTCCGGCGAAATCGAGGAGCGGATCGGCATTCCGCTCGATCCCTCCGCCACACATGTGTACCTTTGCGGCAATCCCAACATGATTGGCAAGCCGGAGAAGGGCGTCTACCCCGATCCTCCCGGAGTCGTCGGTGTGCTGGAGGGCCGCGGATTTACGTGCGATCTGCCGCGTCAACGGGGCAACATCCACTTCGAAGAGTACTGGTAACGTGCAAGGCGACTCCATCGGCGGCTATCGGATTCAGAACCAGCTTCAGACCGGGCAGACATCGCAGGTCTTCGAGGTCGTGGAGCCGTCGAGCATGCGCCACTTCGCAATGAAGATTCTGCTGCCCGAAGCGGCCAAGGTGTCTGAGCACAGGGCAACGCTGTTTCACGAGGCCGAGGTGGGCAAAAAGCTGGCCCATCCGAACGTCATCCGCATCATCTCCGTCAACAAGAATCCGGACGCGCCATTCTTTGTCATGGAGTTCTTTCCCTCGGGTTCGTTGCGGGCCCGGCTGCAGGCCAAGAACTCGGCATTCATCAAGGAACACGCGGACAAGATCGTCAAACAGGCGGCTACCGGACTGGCGTATATGAACGCGAGTGGATGGATCCATCGCGACATCAAGCCGGACAATATCCTGGTCAACTCACTCGGTGAGACGAAGCTGATCGACTTCGCCATCGCCTATCGACCGCCGACGGGCCTTGCCAAGATGTTTCACCGCAAGGGTGGCAAAGTGCAAGGTACTCGAAGCTACATGTCGCCCGAGCAGATCCGCGGCGAGATTCTCGATTGTCGAGCCGATGTATACAGCTTTGGTTGCACTGTCTACGAAATGGTGTGCGGCCGGCCGCCGTTCCGAGGCAAAGACGAGCAGGACCTCCTTTCCAAACAGATCACCGAAAAGCCGGTGCCTCCCAAGCAACTCAATCCCGAAGTAACCGACGACTTCAATGCGCTCGTCCTTCATATGCTGGCCAAGAAACGAGACGATCGCCCCCGGGACTTCCACGAGATCCTGATGAAGCTGCGAACGATTCGCGTCTTCAAGGCTTCCGGTGGTAAGTCGGCAACACCGACCGCTTGAGCAAGATCAGACACATGGCAATATCCTGGCTACCGTTTGAGAAGGACATTCAGGACCTGGAATCCACGCTGGAGCGGCTCGAGGCGGCCGGCGGAGGCGAAGGGGGAGCGGAGGAAATCCGTCGTATCCGCCGAGAGCTGACAAGCCTCAAACGGCACAAGTACTCGTCACTGCATCCGTGGGAAGCCGTGCAGATATGTCGGCATCCGGATCGACCCCAGACGCTGGATTACGTCGACCTGATCTTCAACGAGTACGTGGAATTACACGGCGACCGTGCGTTCGGCAATGACCGCGCGCTACGAACCGGATTCGCTCGCCTTGATGATCAGAAGGTGCTGATCGTCGGACATCAAAAGGGCCACACGCTGAAAGAACGCACCGAGTGCTTCTACGGCTGTGCGCACCCCGAGGGTTACCGGAAAGCCCTCGCCAAGATGAAACTCGCAGCGAAGTTCAACGTTCCGGTAATCTGCCTGATCGACACCCCGGGCGCATACCCGGGGATCGGGGCCGAGGAACGCGGCCAGGCTCAGTTGATTGCAACCAGCATCTTTGAAATGGCCCGCGTACCGACGCCGATCGTCTGCGTCGTCATCGGGGAAGGCGGGTCCGGCGGAGCGCTCGGTATCGGGGTCGGCGACAGGGTCAGTATGCTGGAGCACGCCTACTACTCGGTCATCAGCCCGGAAGGGTGCGCTGGGATTCTCTGGAAGGTCGCGGACGAGCAGACCAAGCCCCGGGCCGCAGCGTCTCTGCGAATGACTGCCAAAGATCTGAAACGGCTCGGCGTGATCGACGAGATCATCCCCGAACCGCTGGGCGGAGCTCACCGCGACCCACGGGAGATGGGAAGCACGCTGAAGCAATACCTCCGAACTCATCTCCGTGAATTGGGCATGCTATCGAAAGAAGACCTGCTCGATCACCGCTTCCAGAAGTTCCGCGGCATGGGCGTATTCGACGAAGTAGCGGCAACAACCAACGCCGACTAAGCTCAGAACGGCCGATCGAAAACATCACATTTCCAGCCAATTCCGGAAGGAACAACATAACATAACGGTCATTATCGGACGTTGAGTGTTCGGATGCCCCCGGGGCCGCATTGTCTGATAATGGATCTTATGTTCGCTTCCGTCGACTGCTGATTTCTCCTGGCTCCCTGCAGACCAATGTCGGCCGCGTTTCGGAAACTCCACACATGCCCCACGACCGGAGGCGCTCCATGGGTTGGCTCGGCTGGATGCTGACGATTACCGGCCTGCTGATCGGGCTTGTCAGCCTGATGACGATCGTCGGCGTATTCATTCCGCGTGACCACGTGGCCACGCGATCTTTGACCTTAAGTTGCCCCCCTGCCGATGTGTACGAACTTTGGCGAAAAACAGACGAATGGCCGACCTGGTGGAAGCTTGTCAAGTCCGTGGAGAACCTGCCCGACCCGGAAGGCCGGAAGGCCGTCCGTTTGACCTACGTCGACAAGAACTGTTTCGACCTCATCGTGGAGGAAGCTCCACCCCACCGGATGGTGACTCGGATCGACGACCGCAACAAGATGTTCGAAGGCACCTGGACATACGAGGTCGAGCCGACACCTACCGGTTGCGTCGTGCGCCTGACGGAACGCGGCACCATTCCCAATCCCCTTATCCGGACAATGGCCCGACTGATGATGAATCCCGCCATGTACATCGAGATTCATCTGAAGGCCTTGGCCGAACGGTGCGGAAGTCCTGCGAACATCCAACCGTGAATCGAATCTGGCCTCGCCGGTCCGACGGGCTGCCGTTAGTGTGAATAGAGGTCAACGAACGGATGCGGCTGCGAATCGAATATGTGGATCGAAGGCCTACGCACAATAATCGAACGGATCGCAGCCAGCCTGCCCGAGGGGTTCTGGCTCCAGGCCCCCTTTGCGATCCGGGCCCTGGTGATGGCGATTCTGGTGGCGATCGCTTGCGGATCGGTTGGCGGCCTGGTCGTTGGAAGCCGGATGGCGTTTTTCAGCGATGCACTGGCCCACTGCGCCTTCGCGGGCGTCACTCTCGGAATGCTCCTCAGCTTGGCGGGCAACGACCCCGAACGCGATCAGTGGATGGTCCCACTGGTCATGGTCGTCTTTGGAATTATCGTGGGCGTCGCCATCGCGTTCGTCAGGGAAAATACGTCGCTCGCCAGCGACACCGTCATTGGCGTCTTCTTCGCCTTCGCGGTCGGGTTTGGCGGAATGCTGCTTTCCACGCTCCGAAGGAGCACCTTTCTCGACCCGGAGAAGTTCCTGTTCGGGAGCATCCTGTTCGTCACGGAAACCGACATACTCGTTCTTTCCCTAATGTTGGTGTTCCTCGCCGGCGTACTCGCTTGGAGCTACAACTTCATTGTGTTTTCGAGCTTCAGTCCCAGTCTCGCCCGTTCGCGCGGGATCAAGGTGCGGTTATTGAATTTCCTGTTCATCGCACTGCTCGCGCTGATCGTCAACCTCTGCCTGCGAGCAGTCGGCGCTCTGCTGATCAACGCGATGCTTGTGGTCCCGGCTGCCACCGCGGCCAATTTGGGCCGGAGCGCCCGCGGGATGTTCTGGTGGACGATGCTGGCGGCCCTGTCCGCGAGCATCGGTGGGCTCTGGATCAGTAGCACGGTTTCGATTCCCGTGGGTCGGGGCGACCCGATTCAACTCGGCCCGTCCGGCACGATTGTCGTACTATCCGTGGTGATGTTCTTCTGCTCGCTCACGATGCGAATTCTACGCGACCGGCGGGCCCCCGCCGCAGCGACCTGAAACCGATTCCGGAGATGCCGTGGAAGCTCAGGTAAAAGACCTCATTGTCTGCTTCACATCGATTTTTTATGAAGCGCTCCCGTTCATCATCCTCGGATCGATTATCGCCGGCATCCTCGAGCATGCCGTCCCTCAGCAGTGGATTACCCGCCTCGTCCCCAAGTGGCGTCCCGCTGCGATCGCCCTGAGCTGCCTGCTCGGGCTGGTGTTTCCAATGTGCGAGTGCGGCATCGTTCCGGTGATGCGGCGTTTGCTTCGCAAGGGACTCCCGCTGAGTTGCTGTACCGCGTACATGATGTGCGGCCCGGTCATCAACCCGGTGGTAATTCTGAGCACTTGGGTGGCCTTTTCCGCATACGACGGCACAGAGGGCATGGTCGCCCTCCGCCTCGGCATGGCATTCGTCGTTGGCTTCGTGACCGCCACCCTGGTCGACCGACAGTACCGGCGACTTGGAAACACACTTCTCATCCCCTCGGCCAGGCCGGACGCACCGAACGACAACGAAGATGATAATGGCGAGCGTCTGCCGCTCTCAAAAATGCTGGGGGCCATTGCGGAGACAGCCCTGCACGATTTTGTCGACATCACGGTGTTCCTGACCCTCGGAGCGTTGCTCGCGTCGATCACCCGGGCGTTCGTATCGCAACAGCAGGTCGAAGCGATCGGCAACTCGTTCCCCGCGGTCTCCATTCTGGCGCTGATGGGCCTCGCGATCCTGCTCTGCCTGTGCAGCGAGGCCGACGCGTTCGTCGCGGCTAGTTTTTCGACTCTTTCAGCCGCACCGAAGCTGGCGTTTCTCGTGCTCGGCCCCATGCTGGACCTCAAGCTGGTTCTGCTGTTTACCCGGGTTTTCAGTCGCCGGGTAATCATTACCATAATCGTCGGTGTAACAGTCCAGACATTCGTGTATACTCTGATAGCCCACTATCTTCTGCCCGACTGGGTCGGTCGGCCGCACATCCGGTGAGGACAACGCCGTGGCACACTCTCACGCTCAGGATCAAAACTACTACCTCGACCAGATCTGCTCAGTCGGCGCGTGCGGGGCCCTCGGCATAATTGCGGCTCTCATGTACCAGACCGACAAGCTCGGCCTGATCCTCGCGCCCCCCTTTCACAAGCCGGTACTTTGGGGAGGAATCGCGTTGATCGTTCTGTCGGCTGTCCGGTTCATTTCGCTTTGGACTCCCCACCGCGCCGCCATATCGGACAACGGGCACAAGCATGATCACGCCAACTGCGATCACAAACACGAGCACGAGCACGAGCACGAGCACGCCAATTGCGACCATAATCACGAGCACGATCACACGCACCACGAAAGCTGCAATGACCACGATTGCGGCCACGAACACAGCCATGCCTGGACCCCCGCCAAGTACGCCGTGCTGCTCCTTCCGGTGATCCTGTACTTGCTTGAGCTCCCGAATGCTGGATTCAGCGCAGACCGGATTGGTCGGGACCTCGTCGCCACGGAACTGGAGGGTTCGGATCGGGTCATTGCCACGAAATCAAAACTGACTCTGGGCTACCGCGAGTTGGCCGACGCCGCCCACGAATCAGCGAAGCGGGCCTACTTCGAAGGGCACATCGTCGAGGTGCGCGGCATTTACATGCCGTTGAATCAACCTCAAGAATTCACGCTCGTCCGGCTCAACATGACCTGTTGCGCGGCCGACGCGATCCCGATGCAGGTGCGCATCGTCGCGCCGTCTCCGATCCAATTCAAACAGGGGCAGTGGATTGCTGCGGAAGGCAAGATTGAATTCCGCAAGGTCGCAGGTAAAGACAACAAGTGGATAGCCGTGATCCTTCTTGACGGTATGGACAATGTCCGCACCATTCCCCCGGAACCGAACCCATACGCTTACTGATGACTTACCCCTTCTCCAAACTACAGCAGGCCGTCAGTTTCGCAGCCCGGGCCCATCAGGGGCAGTTGCGCAAGGACGGCAAGACGCCCTATGCCAGTCACCCTTACCGCGTGTGCCTGGTTGCGCGTGAGGTATTCGGCATTCAGGATCACGAAGTCCTCACGGCCGCGATCCTGCACGACACGATTGAGGACACGACGACCGACTACGACGACATTGCCGAAGCGTTCGGCCATAACGTCGCACGTTGGGTTGCAGCTCTTTCCAAGGACAAGAGACTGATCGATCACGAGCGTGAAGAAGTCTATTGCCGGGCGATCGCTGCTGGCGGTCCGGAAGTCCATTTGCTCAAGCTGGCCGATATCTACGACAATCTTTCCGATGTCGAACAACTACCTGCCGAGCGTCGGCCCCAGACGCTGAAGCGGGCCCGATACTACCTCGACCATATCAAGTCACAAATCACGGCCGAGACCAAGCTCGCTTATGACGCCGTGACGGCACTGCTCGGCTCGCTGAGCTGACCGGTCACTGTTGAATCTTGTCGAACTCGACCTTGGCGAAGAACAGCCGCTTTCGGTCGCCGCGTCGGCAGAAATCCTCCAGTAGGACATCCATGCGGGGCGTCAGCGGCTTTCCGTTTCCCGACCACGTCTGACGTCCATTCAGGGTGACGCGGAGGGGCTTGGAGAAGTCGATCATATCCCGAGCGCCCGTCTGGGGATCGTAGACCCGGCCAAACCAGAGCGTGAGTTGCTTGAGCCCGCGGGTAAACGCCGTGACTTGGTTCCCGTCGCGGATGTTGGCCTGAATGGCGGCCGGGGTTCCCTTGCGAGTCGTCGCCATATCCGAGATCGTGAACTTCTCGTTCACTGCATCCGAGCTTGCCCAATAAAACCGGTCATCGGTCGGACGGAATGAGTGGAACTCCTCGCCGTTGAATCCGCTGTTGGGTGACCGTCCCAACTCGGGAAACCCTAGTGCCCGCCGTTTGCGGTTCATCCAGTCGAAAATGTTGGGCACTTCGGCAGAGAAAAAGTCGGTCGGCCGGCCGCGATACATGACGAGCAGCGATTGATATCCCTTCTCGATCCACTTTTCCGTCAGGGCCGCGATCCAAGGCCGGACATCGCCGCTCAGCTCACCAATGACGACATAAAACGGCAGGACCTGGGCGTTGCGCCAGTACCATTGATTGACATACCATCGCGGTCGACCGTTCATCGGCACGACCCCCGCGAACAAATCGGGATGCGAGAGGCCGATATCGATGGCAGCATTCCCCCCTTCCCCGTTACCGGTCAGGAAAACGCGGTCGGAATCGACTTGAATGCTCCGTTGAATGTCACGCAGACAATCCACGGCGGCAAACTGCTCATCCGCCCGGTACTCGTACCGATTTCGGGCGGTCGCCCAATCGACGGCAGCGACGACGAAACCGTACCGGGCCCCTTCCGCCAACCAGGGTCGAATCGCCTGCGCCGTAGTCTCTCCGACGTTTGGCAACACGATGAGCAGTGGATAGGACCGGTTCGGATGGTATTCGGGCGGGAGGGCGACCTTATAGGAATAGGCGGTCCTTTGCGTAAACGCCGGCCGCGTCTGGCGATCGATCGGATCGCCTGACAATGGGCCGACCGCGTCGGAATTCTCCGGTGGAGGAAGCAACGTGATCATCCGGGCGCATTCGTCGACGGAGATTCCAAGTGATCCCGGAATCGCCGTGAGCTTTCGAGTCCGATCTATTGGCGCTGCGGTCCGTTGAAGGTCAAGAACCCACTCCCGGGCTTTCCAAAGCCGCTCTGCCGTGGCTTCCGACGCCTCGGCAGCGGCCGGGCCGAGGACCCAACCGGAGACGGCTGAACTGAGAATCTGATCGGCCGTATACTGCGTTTGCTTTCCAGCCCGGACATCGAGTTCGAACTGTCGCCCAAGCGCGGAAAACGGCTCAAGTCGATCGAGAACATCGAGATTCAGTTCCCGCGAAATGACAGGAATGGCCTGGGCCACTATCGGCACGGGCGGCCCCACGACTTCCTCAAAGCAGATGGCGAGCGCGGCTCTGCATTGCTCCATTTTCCTGTTGAGTCCGTCGTACTTGACTTGCATGTTGGACGCTTCCAACTGTATTGCCGGCGGAAGATCCGCGATGTTAAGCGTCTTGAGAATCTCCTGGGCGCGCGTGTGCCGGCCGGCTTTACTTGCCCGGTCGGCCGCGTCCCACGACTGCTGGACAAGCAATTGCTTCAGCCCCGTTTCGACCTGATCAAGGCGATCTTTCATTCCCGGAAACTGGCCGCGAAGCATCTTCAGTTCCTCTTGGGCTTCCCGATACCACCCTGCCTGCATGCAAAACCGAAGGACACGAAACTGCCGATCAAAGTCGGCGGGGCCGTCCGGCTTGGTCACCACTTCAGGATGCGTCCGAAGGAGAGGGAGGATTACCGAGGGGCCGAATTCATCTGTAAGGTAATTCGAGGTCCAGTCATACTCGAAGCACTCGACGCGGACAAAGTACGGAGACAGAAGCGTAATCTTCTGACGGATCTTGGCATTGATCTGCTTGTACCGCCCGTTGATCAAGGTCGGGTCGTTGATTGGCGGGTCGCCCGGCCGGGCGAATTTCATCATGTCGTCGTAGAGCGTGATCGCGACTGATCGCTCCCATTTGTCGTTGAACGGCCCGGCCTGGCCGATCACCGCCATCGCCGGACGGGTCTTGTTACCCGCCCTCGTGAATGCTGTCTGAAAGACGGCATGGCCGTCGCGAATGTCCTTGTCCTTGTCTGCGGACTCGACCTGTTTCGGGCCGAACACGACATACCGGGCCCGATCATCGAGTAGGAATTGCGGGCTGGCCTTGAACATTGGTACCGGTTGACCGGTTGCCGGGTCCAGAACCAGTTCCATCTCCTTCTTAACGTTGCCGTGGACCGCAAATCCGTCCTTGAGGTAGATGACGCCGGACGTTGCCGACCCGGCCGTGACGGCCGCGACCAATAGCGCGATTACTCGAAATGTCATTGGCCGCATTCGCCGACTCCCTGCCGACCCGATGTCCGTCCCGTCTGAAGAATTCTACCGGGAAACGCATTGCCTCGACCGGGCTTGCATAAGAAAATCACACTGGCGATCATCGGAGGTAGTTATGCCCGTGCGTTTCCGGTGTGTGTACTGCAATCAGCTCCTTGCCATTGCCCACCGCAAGGTCGGTAGTGTCGTTAGGTGTACCAGTTGCGAGGGCCAGATCATCGTTCCCGAGCCCGAGGCGGTTCTGGCTGCCGGTGCGGGCAATGGGCCGGCCCCAGAGCGCTCACTTCTGGAACAAAATGACCTGGATGCCCTGTTAACGCCGACTCCCGAATTGGCTCGACCGTCAAAGCTCACCGCGGATTATGCTGAAACATCAGCCATCGGAGGCAGTAGGTTGTCGAAAGCGGTGCTTTTACTGTCATTCGCAGCGTTCGCGGCAGGCCTGGTCCTGGGAATCCTGATCGACAGATTGTTGTTGGGTTGACGCCATTACCTCACGGCACATCGTCTTTCGTGCCGAGTGCGGAATCCCGGGCATGTTTCCCGGCAGCCACGCGATGGTCGTCGTTCTCAAATATGTGATCGCCACCCCAACCGACATTGGGGGAGATCACAAAGATGACATGGCCACCTAGATAAAGGACATTTGCGCCGCCAGGATGATTGCCGGCCGAGTGTCTCCAAACCCAACTGTTGGGAGGCCGATCAGCTAACGCAGCCGTCAGGTCATTGGCCTCTTCGACTGCCCGCCTCGGCGAACGCAATAGACCGGCCGCGTCGCGCCAACCGAGGGTGTAGCAGTAATCCAGCTCAAACGTCGCCGGTCGCCCGTTGACGGGTCGGGGCGCATGGACCGCGTTACAACTCGGGGACACGTTGGGAGCGAGGTAGCCTGCTTCCGAGAGGGCTGCGAAAAAGGTCCCCGCCCGCGGTCGGCCGCGATCGAGCCGGAGTTCCGGGTAGTAACCCTGGCGGTCCGTTGCATACTGTGCCAGCGCCTGGTGAAACCCTCGAAGATTGTCCGTACAAGCGACCTTGGCGGCCCGATGGGAAAGTTGATCGATTCCGAGTACCACGAGACTTCCAAAGACCAGACACATGGCCAGTGCAGCCGCGGCTTCCCACCGCCGGCGCGACGGTGCTGCGCCCGCTTCCCATGCCAGGCGCGCCGAGGGACGGATCGGCTCGTCAATCAGTCGGATTCTGGCCAGCGTTCGGTCCGCGAGGCCTGACGGTGGGTCGAACTCTATGTTCAAGCCATCCAATTGGTCGTTGATCATCTTGAACCGTGCAAGCGATTCCATCAGCCGGTGGTTGGCGGCGAGTTCCCGTTCGAACTGATCGCGGTCCAGTTCTTCATCGAGTTCCAAAAGGTATCCGGGGAGGTCATGTTCCACTGTCCACCCCCACTGCCCCTGTCCAGCGTTCTTGCAGGAGTTGAATGGCCGAAAACAGCCGGGATTTCACAGTGCCGATCGGAATGCCGAGCGCGTCCGCCACATCCCGGTACTTGAGGCCCTGAAAATAAGCAAGCAAAACCACCTGTCTGAGGTGATTTGGCAATCCGTCGACAGCCTCGCGGACCCTCTGCCGGGATTCACCAGCGACCACGCCGTCGAGCGGGTCGGCTTCACACGAGGTCACGGATTCGGCAACGGCCTGCCCTTCGGGCTGTTCCAGGCGCACGTGAGTACGTCGTCCGCCGCGACGGAGCGCATCAACCGCCTGACGAGTCGCTACGGCGTAAAGCCACGGGCGGAATCGTCGGGAGGCGTCGAACGTGTCCCGTTTCAGATAGACCTGCAGAAAGGTATTCTGGAACACATCGTCTGCCAGTGCCGCGTCACCCAAATATCGCTTCAGGTAGTTAAAAAGTTCGCGCTCAAAACGCCGCACCAGTGAATCGAGAGCGGCGCGATGCCCGGAACTGAGGGCCATCATCAGCTCTTCGTCCGTCGGTGACCGGTCCTGACTGGAAAAAGCTATGGATCCGCTCCTTCGCTCGACAAAAGGTCGGCGGTTTTTCAATTGGGATTCGGTCCGGCTTCTTTCAATCGCGTCCGCAGATACCGGGCGCGGGCAGCATTCCGTTCCTCACCGTCCAACTGTGTCCCCATGAGCTTTTGGAGGTGAGCGGGCTGTGTATGCAGAAACAGCTCGTTAACAAGTGTAATAGGTAGCCCGGTCACGAGTCCAACATTGACGCCAAGTCGAACGCTGGATAGCAGTTCCATGGTCTCTTCGCTGGTCATCATCGTCGCACTTTGCAAAGTACCCAATGCCCGAGCCAC
This sequence comes from Gemmataceae bacterium, assembly GCA_019694755.1. GTDB lineage: Bacteria > Planctomycetota > Planctomycetia > Gemmatales > Gemmataceae > JAIBBI01. The sequence continues at coordinate 15,173 of JAIBBI010000009.1, read as the reverse complement.
CCGATCCTGGATAGCTTGTCGGGTTTCCTTGATGATGAGCGTTCGCGCCTGGCGTTCGTATTCGATGATCTGGCGATTCACTTCACGGATCTCTGTGAGCGCGGCAGACTCACTCTTCCCCAGCGTTACCTGATTGGAGATCTGATAAAAATCGCCACTCGCCCGGCTGCCCTCGCCGTAAAGCCCTCGGACGACCAGGTTGATCTTCTGCAGGGCCCGGAAGACCTTCTCGATCTGTTTGGTGAGGACCAGGGCCGGCAGATGGAGCATAACGCTGGCCCGCATCCCCGTACCGACATTGGTGGGGCATGCCGTGAGGTAGCCGAACTCGTCCGAGAATGCGTAGTCGAAAACTTGCTCGATGCGGTCGTCCACGGAATCAATGTCCTGCCACGCCTCGTCGAGGGCCAGGCCGCTCCTCATCACTTGCAGACGCAAGTGATCCTCCTCATTGACCATGATGCTAACAGCTTCGCGGTCATCGACCACGACGGCCCGTGGGCCTTCTGCATTTGCGAGTTCCCGGCTTATCAACTGACGTTCGACGAGAAATTGCCTGTCGAGCTGTCCGAGCTTGGAAATGTTGATGAAATGCAACGGACGGTCGGAATCGACCTGAGCAACCTTCTCACGAACGATCGCTTCAATCTCGGCTTTCTGGTGCGGGCTCGCACGGTTGGTAAACGGATAGGCGGCATGATTGCGGGCCAAGCGGATCCGCGTGGAAACAACTACGTCGGACTCGGGGCCGGTCGCACGCAGCCATTCGCCGGTCGTCTGAACAAGATTATCGGGATTCATTTGCCGCTTCCTTTTCGCGGATCTGGTCGCGAATTCGTGCGGCCTCCTCGTACGCTTCGGCCTGAACCGCCCGCCGCAATTGCTGTCGTAGGTCGAGCAACGACAGGTCGATTTCCGAAGGCTGCCTTCGCCGCGGCACCTTGCCGACGTGTCGCGTGGACCGGTGGACCTTTCTGAGAATCGGCTCCAACCCCACTCGAAACGACGCGTAGTCCCGAGGACAGCCCAGCCGCCCTTCCCTGCGAAACTCCATGTACTTTAGCCCACACGTCGGGCAGGTCAACCGGGACATTTCCTCGGCTTGGGGCCCCACGTGCTGACCGATCAACGACTGTAGAATCGCTGACAAGCTAAGCTCGCCCAGCGACGGGATCTGCTGACGTGCCGCACACTCCGTGCATAGATGCAACTCCGTCGCTTTCTTGTTGACCACTTTGGTGAAATGGACAGTCGCGGGATTTGGGCACAGTTGACACTTCATGCGTCGCCTCGAAAATCAACTCGTTTCGAGCTGGCGAATGCGATCGCGGATTCGCGCCGCCTCCTCATAGGCTTCACGTGTGACGGCCACCTGCAGCTGTTTCCTGAGTTGTAGCAATTCTCCATTGGCGGCACGGGCCTTCGGAGACCGCCGTGGCGTCTTGCCGGCGTGCCTAATTTCGCCGTGAATATTCTCGAGCAGCGGCAGTAATTCGTCTCGAAACTCGGTATAGTCGTTGGGACAACCCAGCCGACCGGAATTTCGAAACTCGACAAATTTTATCCCGCACGAAGAGCACGCGCTCTTGGCGGGAGTGAATTCATCCGACTCCTCACCCGAGACAGACCCGGATTTCAGAGGTTTGGGCACCTCGAACAGCACCTTTTGAGCGCAATCCTCGCAGAGATGCAGTTCTTCAAACCGATCCCCCGGAAGCACTTCGGTGATGTGCATCGTGGCCGCTTTTGTGCACTTCTGGCACTTCATTCGTGCGACCTCAGCCTCTCTTTCCGTTCGCTGAAATGATAACGCTAACCCCCGAAAAATCAAGCACATGTGGCGACCGGCTTCGGCAGGCGGTTCGGCTGGCGAATCGCGGTTCTGCCGGGTAACATGGGCGGCCAGCTTCGTAAGGAATCCGCATGCGCACCGGCTGGAACTGCCTGAATCTGCTGCTCGTCATCGCGGCGGCTCGGGTTGCGTGCGGTGTAGATCTGGGCCTATCTGACGGGCATGCCGAGGCGGCCTACCGCGGCTGGCGTGCGACACGTGCTGCCGCCGCCGACCGATGGTGCGGCGTCGATCTTCGAGTCGATGCCGGACAGCCGTTTGTGGTCGGACTGGCCATGTCCGGCCCATGGGCGCGATTTTGGTGTGGCTCCGACCAGAACGGCCCGGACTTAGGCGGATACTCCCGGGCTCGTTGCTGGGCCGTGGTTCTTGTTCCAGTTCTCGCCGGAATCGCGGCCATCAACGTGCAAACAGCCGGAGCCTGGCTCGTGCCGTGGATCGTACTGGCCCTGTGGAGTCTCAGGCCGAATGTACTGCTGTTCGACAGTGGTTATGTCGAACTGTCTTTCGTCGGGCCTATCGCCGGGCTGTACCTTGCGGGGCTGCGCCGATTTCACCTTCAACCAAACCTGGCCGGTTGGGCAATGGTCGCGTTCAGTTCCGGCCTGGGGTGGTATTTCGTACCGACCGCATGGCTTGCATTCTCGATACCGGCAACTGCTGCCTGGCTATTCGTGGCAGCACGGCACACCTGGCCCTGGCACGCTCTACTGGTGCTTTCCATACTGGTCGGTGCGGCTCCTTCCTTTGCCGCGTGGCACGAAATCTATCGCCAGTCGGCGTTTGCATCCGAAGTTGTGCCGGCTGAACTTCGACGCGTGTGGCTGGCGATCGGTGAATCGACAACTTCGTTGGCAACGTTGGCAGTCATCCATCTCGCCATTTCAGTAGCGCCGTGGTTGGTGGAGACCGCTGTACGCCGAGGACTCCTCATCGTGGGCTTCACCGTCGCGTCGAGTGCCGCGATCGCAATAATCCAGTCGGAAAGTACGGATCTGCCACGATTTGTTTCCTGGTGGCAACGCCCCTGCCCTGCGGTTACCCGTACCGACGAGTGGTGGTCGGCACTGGCAGCCAGAACGGACGATTCCGCCCGACTGCTGACAGAGGCGAGTGATGAATGGCCGTCGCCCAGCGAGGGTTACCTCGCTTTGGTCCGCCAGAATGCACCCGTTCTGGTAGGAGTCCGATCTGAGGGAGAGCACACACCTTGGGCATTCTCGGCCGGCCGTCTGGGCGGTCGGTCTGTTTCCGAGTGGACTGACGACGAGTTTGGCCGGTTTTTTGACCGCTGGAATATTGGCTGGGTTATGGTGCGAAGTCCGGCCACCATCTCTCGGCTAGGCAGGTTGCCCTCGGCCGTGCGACTCCCGCTCCCGTTCCGTGCCGACGGTACAACCGTGTTCGCCCTCAACCGTAAACGATCCTACGTTATTTTGGGCAAGGGCCGGCTATCCATGGACGATCGCGGCGATGTGATCGTGAGCGATGTCGTGCCCGACCGAAATTCGTTGGTCCTAAGCCTGCGGCACTACCCGGGATGGTCCGCGAGTCCCGGACGTGTCTTGTTGGAAAGCGAAGTGGACCCCTATGACCCGTGGCCGCTGGTCCGACTTAGGTTGTCCGGACCTTTCGGCCGAATCGTTTTGCACCCGGGCGGAAGCTAGAAGCCGGAAACGTTTTTGATGTACGTAACACCCACGTCAACTGGGGCAAACCCCATCGATTGAAGAAGCCTGAGAGCCCCGGCATTCCCCGAGTGAGCCTGGCACTCGCAGATCCCGAAATATTGCTCCTGCAGATATCGCAAAAGGTGTGCAAGAAAAAACCGTCCCAGTCCGGTCCGACGAAGATCCTCGCGCACATTCAGATCAAGGATTCCCGCAGCAGGCGAATTCCACCGGTAGCTATAGCCTTCCATTTCCCAAACGAGCGCCCGGCCAGCTGTCTGGCGAGTTGCGCGATCTTCGACCCGCAATTCGACCGGGTCCACGGGGCCGAGAACGCTTTCCTGCCACCACGAACCCAAACCGGTCCGCGGCTGAATCGTAACATCAAACCGTTTACGGAGTTGCGGAAACCTAGCGTCTGCAACGGTGATCGGAACTTCGAGACGCCGCTGAAGCACGCTGTAACGATCCCGTTCCACGTAGCCGTGTTTCTCGAGGAACGAGCCAATGGTCGGATCGCTCTTGAGGAACCCGGGCGCGTCGGATCCGCCATACACACCGAAGTAGAACGGGTTCAGCGGTCTGGCCGCCCCGCCAATGATGACTTTCGCACCGGCATCTCTGGCAAACGCTTCTGCCTTGTTCAGTAACTCCGTGCCAACTCCTTTCTTGCGGAACCCGGGTCGCACGGCGATAGCACAAATCACCGCCGTGGAATGATCCAATGCGGTCTGTTGGTCATTCGGCCCGAACCCGACATGAATGAACCCTAGCGGAGTCTCGCCATCGAACGCGAGGATCATTCCGTTAAAATCAAAAAAGTGCTTCCCGAAGACGGCCCTCTCAAGCGCAGCTACCATTCGGAGCGCGTACGCACCGCGGCCGGTACAGACCTCATTCCAAATCGCCGCGACAGTCGGCGGATCTGTATTCCTGAAAGCACGAAGACGCAACACCCGGAATTCGCCCTCGATTTCCCTGATTACTGGCTGTTCTGCCTAGTCTACAGCGCACTCCGGGTCGGTGAAGGGAATACGCAGATTCGTCGACGGATCAGATCAATCAGAATGCAGAAAAATGACCTCGCAGATCTCGCCAAGGACCCTTCCTTCCCGGCTGGTCGTCACCCCCGGTGGCAGCGGAACATCGTTGACAAAAAGACAAAAGACCAGTTCACGCCCACGCGAGTTGATCATGGTGCCTGCCAGTGCTTTGCTCCGCAAAAGGAATCTCGAATTCAGAATATCCGCCCAGAAGAGCGTGCCGGTTTTTCCCCGAACCCGTCCCCGGGCGGGGCTGGATTGTGCGACAGCTTCAGCCAGTGTCCCATCGACCCCCAAAATCGGCAGGCCGCCTTCTAACTGGGGATAATCGGGCCGAGCGCGAAGCTTGGACAGCAGAGTCACTGTCGTACGTGGCGACGTGGAATCCGCATTAGCCCCCCCTGCCCCTCCGGCGAATGAAACCCCGTTCGTGTCGATACCGAGTTTCTGCAAGAACTGCTTTTGCCGAGCAAGTCCTGCGGTCAGGGTCCGTTCCTTGTGTTTTGCCGCGATCAGCAACGGCATAGTGCTCGCGTAGAGGTTGTGACTGACCTTCAGAGTCACCTTCGTCACTTCGTGAAGCGGCGAGCTCACATATTCCGCCAGTGTCCGCATTTGTCCGACGGTTTCCGGGTCGGGAAGGGACGTTTGCCGACTCCCTAGCGGACTAACGGACAACTTGATTCCCGACCGTTGAAGGCACTCGATCATCAGCGACCTGGCAAAGTGCGACGGCTCATTGACGGGCATGATGCGGACGACTGGTTTACTCCCCGCAGGTAAATTGCCGCGGAGCGAAACGCTCCATGGACCTTCTTGTTCCACAGTGACATGGGGAGTCTTTCCTTCTACGGTCACCCGATTGTCGACCCGAATCAGTCTCGATTCTGGCCGAACCTCGAGTTTGATTCCTTCAGGACTGGGCGTCAGTACGAAATCCACAACGTTGTCATTGATCGTAATCGGCGTAACCCGGCCTGGGCCGCTGCCCGACGACGTTGCATGCTCGAATAGGCGATCATCGATCAAGATATCGCCGCGGATTTCACGGATACCCCTGGCTTTGATCTGGTCGGCCAGGTCTTTCAGCCCGCCGAGTGGATCTGTCGGTGTGACCGCGGCGGTGGTCGAATTGGCTTCCGCATAGGTGTGGTCACCATTCGCAAACGCGAGTGTCCCGTCGGCGAGATTGCGGCCGCCCATTGTCGGATCTCCCGATGCCAACAGAATCAGGTCACCGAACAGTGTGCCATCGACAATCATCCCGTCGGACACGAGACGCGTCCGAAACCGATGGTCGGCTCCCAGTTCGGAAAGTGCGGCCGAACACGAATAGAGTTTTGTTGTCGATGCCGGGACGAACATCTGGTCCGGATTTCGCTCCAAAATCACGGCTCCGGACCTTGCGTCCACTACCAGAATCCCCCACCGCCCGTGCTTGTATTCCGGCCGGTCCGTTATCGCAGCTACTCGTTCCCGAAGGGATTGGGCATCGGCCGTGCCGGCGCCAGTCACGAACAGCATGGTGGCGATGAGTTTCCGCATTTGACAGCCCCTGACAAATTCAACTTTCGGCTTTTGCAATTGATAGGCCCCTCCCGTACTCTGGTCAGGAGGATTGAGGTCGGAACGATGATTCGCAACCTTGGTTTGTGTCTAGCGACCGTACTCGTACTGAGCGGATTGACTGCGGTGACCGGTCAGCCGCCACGCGTACAACGACCGCGTGGCGTGGAACCTCCTGCAACTGAAACGCCGCCCCCTACCCTTCCCCGTGCATTGCGGACGCGAGTCTTCGGTTTGACCAATGCCCGGATCTTCGTTTCTCCGAGCGAGGTCGTCGAAAAAGGGAACGTCATCCTTCGTGACGGGATCATCGTGGCGGTTGGTGCCGATGTCCCAATGCCGCCGGACGCTGTCCGGCTGGATCTTACCGGGAAGACAGTCCATGCCGGGTTCGTTGATTGCCTGAGCCAATGGGGCTTCGATGCCACAGTCAAGCGTTCGGCAGGAGGGCCGGCCGCGGCCGAGGACTTTGCCAGTGAGACGCTGATTGCCACCAAGCCCGACAATCGAAAGGGAGTAACACCCGAGTATTCCGTGGCCACGGCCCTGAGATTCGACCCGGATGTTACCGACAGCTGGCGCAAGGCCGGCGTGACGATCCGCGTCGCCGGGCCCGAAAGCACTATCATCTCGGGCCAGTCGGCCATCGTCAGTCTGGCAGACGGGACGCCTCGAGAGACCGTCCTCCGGGCCAATCTCGCACAACATGTGGCGTTCCGATCGCCTCCCGGCGGGGAGTATCCCCGAGCGTTGCTAGGGGTCTTCGCGCACGCACGCCAGACGTTCCTCGACGCACAACATTACTCACGACTCAGGAGCGATTTGTCGGGGCGGCGGGTCCCCTTCGACCCCGCTCTGGAGGCTCTCAGTCCGGCAATTGAACGGCGACAACCTGTGGTCTTCGAGGCCGACACGCGGGACGAAATACACCGCGCCCTCGATTTCGCTGCCGAGTTTCAGCTTCAGCCGGTTATTGCCGGGGGCCGGCAGGCGTGGAAAGTCATCGATCGGCTCAGAGCGGAGCGAGTCCCGGTCATTCTCCGCATCGGATTGACCGAACCGAACGAAGAGCGGGAAAAGGAACTGACGACTCGGGTTCGCCTTGAACGAAACCGGATCCGGTACGAGGAGCGGCTAAACGCATCCCGCCTGAGCGATGCGGGTATCAAGTTCTCGATCGGCTCCCTCGGCGGATCCGCTGACAACTTCCGTATGGCAACCCGCCAGTGGCTCGATGCCGGACTGAACCCCACGAGCCTCCTGACAGCATTGACTGTGACGCCTGCTCAGTTGATGGGGATGGAACGCCAATTCGGAGCGGTCCGGACTGGGTTAGCCGGCAACCTGATAGTTTGTGACGGCGAGCCATTTGCCGCGAAGACCAAACTGGTCCAGGTATTCATCGACGGCCAGCGAATCGATTACGAAACGGAAGAGGACCCGGCGTCAACCCTAGCACCCCGCGAACGCGGATCGCGCGAATCCACTCGACCGATTCTCGAAGACAATTTTGTCGGGCCATTCTCGTTAGCCGATCTTGCAACGGAAATCGAATCCGATCGGAAACCCAAGCTGCGTACGCAGGGAAACGTCCTCCTGAGAAATGGTACCGTTCTGACCGTCAGCCGTGGAACGCTGGAGAACACCGATGTCCTGATCAAAGGCGGAAAGATCGCAGCGGTCGGCAAAGGCCTGGGATCGGTGGATGGCGTGCCGGAATTGGACTGCAAGGACATGTATGTCATGCCCGGAATCATCGACACGCACAGCCACTTCGCCGTCTCCGGCGGCGTCAATGAGTTCTCACTGTCCGTTGTCCCGGAGACTCGAATCCGGGACGTCGTCGACGGCGACGACGTGCAGATCTATCGCGCCGCGGCCGGCGGGGTCACTACTGCTCGCCTCCTTCACGGCAGCGCGAATTGCGTCGGCGGGCAAGATGCCGTCATCAAGATGAAGTACGGCATGGCCGCACGGCAACTCATCATCCACGACGCCCCACGTGGCGTGAAGTTCGCACTGGGCGAAAACGTCAAACGGACCGATGGCCGGTTCCCCAATACCAGATTGGGCGTTGAGGCCGTCCTCGTGCGGGCGTTCACCGAGGCCCGTGATTACAGAAAGTCATGGGACGAATTCCATGTATCACGCAAAGGCGGCGGAACGACGCTCGAGCCTCGTCGCGACCTTCGACTGGAAGCCCTCGCCGATATCCTGGCCGGTGATTTGAGAGTCCACTGTCATTGTTACAGGGCCGATGAAATTCTGATGCTTCTCCGCGTGGCCGACAATTTCGGCTTTAAGATTCGATCGCTCCAGCACGTTCTTGAAGGGTACAAAGTCGCCCCGGAGATCGCGGCCCACGGTGCGAGCGTCTCGCTGTTTTCGGACTGGTGGGCGTACAAGATTGAGGCGTACGATGCGATCCCCTTCGCGGCCGCCCTGCTCCATCAGGCTGGCGCGACTGTCTGCTTGAAGTCCGATTCCAATGAACTAATGCGGCACATGAACCAGGAAGCCGCCAAGCTGGTAAAGTACGGCGGCATGAGCGAAGCGGACGCACTGAAATCAATCACCCTTCACGCCGCCGGGCAACTCGGACTCGAAAACCGCATCGGGTCAATTGACATTGGCAAGGACGCAGACATCGCAGTATTCAACGGCCATCCGCTTAACGGGTACTCGCGATGTGACCTGACACTAGTCGACGGTGAGATCTACTTTCAGCGGGACAAGGACCTACGACCGATCCCCCATGTCATGTCTAGTCCGCAGGCAACTGCGGTCCCCCTGAAGCTGGATCCGAATTTGGGCCGGAGTTATGCGGTCACGGGCGCGACAATCCACCCGGCGACTGGTCCCGCCGTACGGGCCGACATGCTCGTTCGTGATGGCAAGATCGCCCAAATAGGATCTTTTGCTTTCAGCGGTCCAGCGATTTCCGCCAGAGGCATGCACATTTACCCCGGGATGATCGATGCCGGGACCGTTCTCGGGCTTACAGAACTTGATAGCGCCCGGGAAACTCTCGACTTCAATGAAGGCGGCGACTTTCAGCCGGATTTGCGTGCCGCAGTGGCGGTGAATCCGGATTCCGAACTGATTCCGGTCACACGCTCGAATGGCGTCCTTGCCGTGGTCACCCGCCCGACCGGTTCGATGATCGCCGGTCAGGGCGCATTGATCAGCCTGGCGGGTTGGGTCCCCCGGGAAATGGCCATCGTTGATCCCGTAGCGTTGCACGTGGAATTGCCATCGGGGTTGCCGTTCTTTGCTTCATTCGATCCGGGGGTCGCGCCTATGGGTCGCAATCTGGCGCGAAAACAGCGAGATGACAAAGTTCGCCGTCTTAAGGACCTCTTTCGCCAGGCGCTCGCCTATGACGCTGGCCGGAAGGCGGGCAATTCAGCGGTCAATCCTCGTCTCGATGCTCTGGTACCATACGCCCGCGGTGATCGTCCGGTTGTTATTACCGCGCAGCGCGAGCCGGAGATTCGCGAGGCGATCCGAATCGCGGACGAGCTGAAGCTGAAGCTCATTCTCAGTGGAGCCACGGACGCGTGGAAAACGGTCGACGCCATCAAGACCGCCAACGTACCTGTTATTGTTGGCCCCATCATGGCAATGCCGCAGGAAACCGAAGATCCCTACGACGCCCCATACGCCAATCCGGCGAAGCTTCATGCCGCCGGCGTGAGATTCTGCATTCGCAGTGATGGCCAGAGCAACACGAGAAACCTGCCATACAACGCGGCAATCGCCGTGGCCCACGGCCTGCCGCCGGATGCCGGACTCCGATCGGTCACGATCGCCCCGGCAGAAATACTCGGGGTCGCGGATCAGCTGGGCAGCCTCGAAGTCAACAAACGGGCACATTTCGTGATTACGAACGGGGATATTCTCCAACCGACGACACAGGTCCTCGGAATTGCCATCGACGGCCGACTCCTTTCGCCCGAAAATAAGCAAACCCGCCTGTACGACCGATACCGACAGCGACTGAATGAAGTGCGTAGCGGGACCGCCCCACTGGGCACCAAGTAGCCCCTTCGACGACGATGGCATGAATCGACCCGCATACAACCGGTAAGGAACAATGAACACGATTTCAGTTTCTGATGCACGACGTGTGGAGTCGGTTGGCAAGTCCGTCCTGCTTCGAGGCTGGGTCCGAACCCGCCGCGACTCCAAGGGCGGATTCAGCTTCCTCGAAATCAACGATGGATCGTGTCAGGGTAACGTCCAGGTCGTCGCACCAGCGACTTTGGACAACTATGAGTCGGACATTCGAAAACTCGTCACGGGCGCCAGTGTTGCCATCGAAGGCGAAATCAAGGCATCCCCGGCCAAAGGGCAGGCGACTGAGATACATGCCACCCGGGTCGAACTACTTGGCAGCGCCGATCCGGAAACATATCCGTTGCAAAAGAAGGGGCATACCTTCGAGTTCCTGCGGACCATCGCACACCTTCGCCCGCGGACCAACACATTTGGAGCCGTGGCGCGTGTCAGGCACCAGATCTGCAAGTCGATTCACGACTTCTTCCACGAGCAGGGTTTTGTCTACGTCCACACTCCGGTGATCACCGCCAGCGACTGCGAAGGGGCCGGCGCCCTGTTTCATGTGACAACCCTCGACTTGGAAAAGCTGCCCCGCACCGAGGGGCAAGTCGATTACTCGCGTGACTTTTTCGGCAAGCCGGCGTACCTGACCGTCAGCGGGCAACTCCAGGGCGAGGCCTACGCATGTGCCCTGGGGCGGATCTACACGTTCGGCCCGACATTCCGGGCAGAGAATTCCAACACGCCTCGCCACCTGGCCGAATTCTGGATGATCGAACCCGAGATGGCGTTTTTCGACCTGCAGGACAACATGGCGTTGGCGGAGGCATTCCTCAAACGCATCATCGGCGATGTTCTCGCCCATTGCACCGAAGACATGCAGTTCTTCGCCGAGCGAATTGACAAGGAACTGATGAGCCGACTGAACAACGTACTCGAAAAGCCGTTTCTCCGACTCCCCTATACGGAGGCGGTGGACATATTGCTCAAGTCCGGCAAGACATGGGAATTCCCCGTGGCGTGGGGCAACGACCTGCAGAGTGAACACGAGCGATATCTGACCGAACAACACTTCAAGTGCCCGGTCATTCTTTACGACTACCCCCGCACGCTGAAGCCGTTTTACATGCGATGCAACGACGACGGAAAAACCGTCCGGGCGATGGACGTCCTTGTTCCCGGGGTGGGCGAGATCATCGGCGGCAGCCAGCGCGAGGAACGCCTGGACATACTGGAAGGCCGGATGCGGGATCAGGGGCTCGATCCGGAGCTCTACAGTTGGTACTGCGATCTCCGGAGATACGGCACCGTACCGCACTCCGGCTTCGGACTCGGCCTGGAGAGAACTGTCCTTTTCTGCACCGGCATGGCCAATATCCGCGACGTCATCCCGTTCCCTCGCACGCCGGGGAACGCCGAGTTCTGACGCGATCAGGATCGCCGCCCCGGCGAAAAAAAAGCCGGGCGGCCGCGTTCAAGCGACGATCGACTTCTTTCGCTTCAAGTAATCCCAGACGACATAACGGTCGAGGTCGCGTCCGCCGACGAAGATCACCCGCCCCTTTGTCGACTCCGCCAGCCGATACGCAAACCGCACGTCCTCTTGCGATTGATTCCAGCTCGACAAGAGGAAAATGTTGATGGTGATTCCTGCCTGTGCGCAAAGCAACCCCTCGCGTAGCGTTGCCTTTTCGGTCCGGGGATCGGGCGGGTAAAGGAGGAAAAGCACCTCTTCTTCGAAGTGGGCGGTCGGCAAGCCGTCGGTAATCAGGACCACCTGACGATTGGGTGTGTTCTGTCGGACAAGCAGTCGCCTCGCGAGTCGAAGCGCGTGCTGGATGTTCGTGAAGTGCGGCGGAATCTGAGCTTCGACGACATCCGGATCGCTCATATCGGCTTTCAAACGGACGACCGGGTTGAAAACCGTCACAGGCTTGGGCATCAGTGTGGCGAGTTCGGAAGCGTGGCAGGGCCGGGCTAAAGAGAACATCTCCACGAACTGAACGAAGTCTCCTGGGTATTCCTTGCGAATCAGGCCGTCCAGCGCCAGTGCCATCCGCTTGACATCGACATACAGCCCACCGTATCGCATCGATCCGCTCATATCGAGCAGGACAGCCGTCGCCGCTTTGGGCTGTACCTGAGTCCGGTGAATCACAAAATCCTCGGCCGACATGCGGACGGGCAACCCGTGTCCGCTCCGAATCAGCGCATTGGTCATGGATGCCGTCACATCCAATTGGGTCAGCGAGTCCCCAAATTCATACTCTTTGGTCCGTACCGACTCGACAGCTCCCTCGCCACTTACGTGGTCAGTGTGCCGCCCCGAGCGGGACGCCTGCAAATCGGAAAAGATCGTCGTCAGGATGCGGCTTTGAAACAGTCGGACTGCCTTCGGCGAAATCTCGAATCCGCCCCGACTCCCATGTTCGAGGCCCTGACGGGACGCAAGTTCCTTCAGGTATTCCTGCACCCGTTGCTGAAGTTCGGAGAGTTGCTCGACGGATCCCGGCTCGGTGAATTGCGCTAAAAGATCCATGTCGATGATGCCGATTTTTGCCGTTTTCGCGGCCTCGGCAAGCTGCTCGAGTAATCGATCGATCGCTTCCAGCTCATTCTTGACTGCAATCGCCTCGGGGACTCCCAAAGACTCCCGCCCTTCGAAGGCGTACTTGGAAGCCAATTGCTCAATCTGATACAACTCGCCAAGCCTTTCCGACAATTGCATCAGTTGCCCTGGAAATTTACCTCGATCCGTCTCGACCTGATACCAAAGGTCTTCGAGGTCGGCAATCTGCTCCTCCCGGACAGCCTTGTGGAATGCCTTGGAGATCCTTCCGGGCGGGTGGACAGACTTCGCCATGTCGTGAAATCGCGACTTCGCCAGGCTTCTAACCGATTCGGTTTCGTATTTCTGGAGAATCTTCCTCTTGCGATCCTCCAGGATCGCTCGCAGAGCTTCCAGACTGGGTCCGAGACCCGCAATCTGGCTGGGATCGAGGTGGATGGCCTCGGCCAGTTCCTCTTCCGTGAGTTCCCGAAGGCTGCCGTACGCTAGCATGTGTTCCATTGCCAGCGAAGCCACGTCCGGGGCGTCGCCGGCCGGGCCCGGTATCGCGACCGGATCGTATTTCTGATACGTGTGAATGATTCCGCCGAGCGGCTTCATTTGGAATACCCGTGAACTGTTGCCATCATCATAGACGCACCTCGCCGCCGATGTTACGATTTACACCATGGACCCGCAGGGTTGGAACGACAGCGAATTGGCGGACCGGGTGAAGTCCGGTAACGAGGATGCGGCTCGCGAACTCGTTCGCCGATTCGCCGGCCGGATGTTTGCCGTCACTCGCCGATACTGCGCCAACGAGGAGGACGCCCGGGAGTCGCTCCAGGACGCGTTTGCGTCAGCATTCCGGGCGATCGGCAGTTTCCACGGCGATTCTCAACTGGGTACCTGGCTGCACACAATCGCCGTGAACTCCGCGCTCATGAAACTCCGTCGCGCCCGATCACGCCCCGAAGTCGGCTGGGAAGACCTTCAACCGCAGTTTCAGGCCGATGGGCACTATTCAACTGAGATTCGCGACTGGTCGCCCCAGGCGATTAGTCTGGCCGAGCGGGAGGAAACGCGGAATGCCGTCCGGTCGGCAATCGATCAGCTGCCGGAGTCTTACCGTACCGTCCTCCTGCTCCGCGACATCGAAGAGTGGGGGACGGCCGACACGGCACAGAAACTGGGCGTCAGCGAGGCCGTGGTCAAGACCCGGCTCCACCGGGCCCGCGCCGCCCTGCGGACGTTGCTCACGGCGATTTTCGAAGGTGGCCGGCCATGACTTGCCTCGAGTTGTTTGAATTTCTGAGCGAATACGTCGATGGGCGACTATCGGAAGCCGAAGCAGCCACATTTCAGCGTCATCTCGACCAGTGCCCCGACTGCATTGCATTCTTGAACACTTTTCGGGCTTGCCCCAAACTGGTCAAGGCGGCTGTCTCAGAGGAATCGTGTCCCGTCCCTCCCGACGTGGTGACTGCCATACTCGCGGCACGATCCGGTCAGGTTTCATAGGTGATTTGCCCGTGGCGAGTTGACCTCGAAATCCTGTCCGTCGCGTAGAGCCCCGCGAGAACAAACTCAATACACGAAGCCCTCATTGCGGGCGTAGAGCCTGCATTGACTTCAAACGCCTTCTCCCAAGCTGCCGGGATGCGCCGGATCCGATCGGCGTAGGTGTCTGACGGGAGCTGGTCGCCGACTTCAACGCGGTTGCCCTTTTCAAACGCCCCGACAATTTCCTGGATCCCGTGCTTCTGCACGTACTCTTCGAACACGACCTTGATCGCCTCGGCCAGGACGGCATCGACGACCTGTCTCTCACTCATCTGTGTCCCGGCCATCAGGTCGAGTTCCAGTTTCCCCTGCGCAGACGCGTAGATATGCCCGAGATCGCTGATTCGCGGCACGGCCGGCCGCTCGCCGCGGCGGATCGCTCGCCGCCGGGTGCTGGCGACCATCGTCCGGTAATTCGCAAGGCTGAATCGGGCGCTGACACCGGACGCGTGATCGACGTACTTCGATTTCCTTGCCGACCTGCTGATCTGTTCGATGAGTTCAAGCATGAAGTACGGGATTTGCACGGGGTATTGACCGCCAAGATCGAGGCCGGCCTCGGCTTGCGTAATCTCGATACCCGCCGCCCGATCGACTGGGTAGTGCGTCTGAATAATGGAGCCGATGCGATCCTTGAGTTGCGGAATGACTTTCCCCGAGCGGTTGTACGTCGCAGGATTGGCCGAGAACATAACAAAAACGTCGAGATCGAACTGCACGGGATAGCCACGGATCTGCACGTCGCGTTCTTCAAGAATGTTGAATAGCCCGACCTGGACCAGTTCGTCAAGTTCGGGAATCTCGTTCATCGCACAAATGCCGCGGTGCATCCGCGGAATCAGCCCGAAATGAAGGGCCTCTTCCGCGCC
>JAIBBI010000097.1 GCA_019694755.1 Gemmataceae bacterium | reverse complement strand
TTCAGGTCGGCCACCTGCGGGGCGGCCGACTGCATGCGGAACGCCACTTCGTAGCTGTGAATACGGGCCGCCAGCGCGTCATCGTTGCCGTGGGTGCGCAGGTGCTCCTCGTTCAACGCCCGGATCAGGTCGAGCTTGGTCTTCTGCCGGGCAGGGCTGATCCCGGGCGGCGGATTCAGGTGCGGCACGGGGTTTGGCCCGGACCGGAACGGCGTGCCCTGAAACGCGGCCGGAAGTATGCCCGGGCCCCAGTTGGAAGGGCCGCCGGTCGGCTCGCCGCCGTCGGTCATCACGACAAAGCCGGGCAGGTCCTGGCTCGGCGAGCCGAGGCCGTACACGGACCACGCGCCGAGGCTCGCTTTGCCGACCATAATCGCGCCGGTGTTCATCTGGCGGATGGCCTGAACGTGCTCGGGGCTATCGGCGTGCGTGCTGCGGACGACGGCCAGCTCATCGGCGACGTCGGCGAGGTGCGGCATCCAGTCTGCCAGTTCAATGCCCGACTTGCCGCACTTGTTGAACTTCCGACGGCTCGCGACGAGCTTGGCCGCGTTGGCCCCTTCGACTCCCGGACGCATTGCGTCGGGCAGGGTCTCGCCCGCCCGGCGGTTCAACTCGGGCTTGGGGTCGAACAAGTCGATGTGGCTCGGCCCGCCGTCCATGAAAAGCGAAATCACCCGCTCCGCTTTCGCGGGAAAGTGTGGCATGCGGACTTCGAGCGGGTTCGCCGGCAGAGGAGTCGGATCGAATGCCCGGAGCAACTTGTCCTGGTCGAGCAGACATGCCAGAGCGATAGCGCCGATTCCGCCCCCTGCCCTGCCCAGCCATTCCCGGCGTCCGAATGCGGCATGCATGTTCCATCCCCCTCCCCTCCACGATTATCCTAACGCCGGCCTGATTGCAACTGTTTTCCCTGTTCCTTCCCGCCGGGAGTGCTTACGATCCCAACATGAGAACGTGCATCGCCGCGGCCGTTTTGGTCATTGTCTGCTCCGTGGTCGCGGGCCAGGTACCCGGCGACGCGGCCCTGGAGCAGGCCATCCGCGACCTGGGTGCCGACGATTACGCTACCCGCGAGAAGGCGAGCGCGACGCTGTGGGCAGCCGGTGCGCGTGCCGAACCGTTCCTGCGCCGGGCCGTGAAAAGTGCGGACGCGGAAGTCGTGGCCCGGGCTAAGGACCTGCTCGACAAGATCCCGTTCGGGATCACGCCGAACTCACCCCGGCAGTATGCGTCGCTCGTGGCGCGGGCGCGGGCCGCCAGCCCAACCGTCTGGCCCGACATCGTGAAAGAAATGCTCGAAGACGGCGCGGCGGGCCTCGATTTGGCGCGGACGATCGCCGACGGGCAAACCGGGCCGAAACGCATCGCCGAATTCCGCCGGGGTATCGATAAGGAAGCCTGGCGTGTCGCCGGCCGACTGATCGCACGCAACGACCTGAAACAAGCCGAGGATATTCTTCTGCGCTCGGCTGCGTGGCACGCCGCCGCGGAGAAGGGCGACAACAACGTCATCCGGCACTACGTCGCGATGGCAACCATTCGCGGCGAGCTGGATCGTCACATTCAGGAGTGGGAGCGGCGGGCGACCGGGCCGGCAGGCTTCGAGGGCTTCCTCGACGACGGCAACCCGGGCGGCGCGGGCGCCCCGGCCATTCTGGCCTTGCTCTGTCAGTCGAAGGGCGATTTCGTCAAAGCGCGGCAGTATGCCGACAGATCGGGGCGCGATGCGATCATCGAGTCGGTCCGGTTTGCCGGCGGCGACTGGGGTGCGGTCGCGGGAGTGCCACCCGTCGATCAGACGGGGCAGTTGCTCCTGATCGCGGGACTTCGCATGATCGCGACCCGCTTGGCCGGCCTGCCGGAGGCGGACAAGGCTCGCGCCGACTTCGAAGCCACAGCCGAGAAGGAGGGCGAGAGCCATTACGAAGCGTGGCTGGCGTTCCGCGCCGTGTTGTTCGATCGTCGCCCGGCCGACGCACTCGCGCTGGCGGGCAAGATCGCCTCGCCGCAATCGTCGATTGCCGCCGCCGAGATCACGGCGCAACTCGGTCAGCCGGACGAGGGGCTCAAGAAACTCCAGGAGATGCCCCTGCCCCCCAACGCCAAGCTGATGCAGCAGATGGCGCAGGCTCGCATTCTGCATCAGATCGGTCGGAAGGACGCGCTGGCCAGGCATCTGGAATCGATGAAGCGGGATCGCTACGAGGCCCGCGACGAGACCGGCGTCAGCGAGCATTCGCTGGGTGGTGAGTTCGTCGAGTCGTTGGTCCGCTGGGGCCGGGACGGCGATGCCATGGACCACGCAGCCGCCCTATTGACCGGCGGTGCGAGCGAGGTGTTTCCCAAGATGTTTCCGCGGGCCACCGCCGGCGCGGAAGCGTGGTATGCGTTTTTGCGGGCGACACGCCCTGCCGACTCGATCCGGCAGACGCTCGAGCGCATTCCCCCGCTGCTCGACCACCGCCTTGCCGAGCCTGCCAACCGCAAGACGCTGGATGAAGCCGTGGCCTGGGCACGTGAGAAACCGAAAGAGGAAGCGTCGAAGATGATCGTCGGTCTGGCCGATGCCGCGGCCCAAGCCGGGATGACCGACGTGGCAAAAACGCTGCTGAGCAAAGAAGATTCGCCCGCCGCCCTGATCTTACTCGGCGATATCGCTGTCGAATCGGGAAAATGGGATGATTCCGTATCCGCCTACGAGCGTGCCTTCAACGCCGACGAAAAGAACATCACCGCCCTCGCGTTGCTGGCATGGGCCAAGGGCCGGGCGGGTGACAAGGCGGAGGCGGAGAAACTGCGACTCGCCGCCAAACTGATCCCGCTCGGCGACGAAGCCGCACGGACCAAGCTTTACGAAGATCTGGCCAAGCGAGCGGCGACGCACGAGGGACTGGCCGGCGAAGTGCGGTATCATCGGCAACTGGTCATCGACCTGTCGCTGCCCGGATCGAGCCTCGCGCGTAATGCTCTGAGCCGGCAACTCAACGACTCGGCCGCCTGGCCGAACTCCGACCGGGCCGCCGCCGCGACGATCAACTTTCTCGTCAGGATGATTCGCACCAATTCGTACTTCCTCGGGAACGATTCCTACCTACTGGCCATCTACCGGACTTATCTGCGTCAGTCGCTGGCCTGCCTGGCCCGAGACGACGTGCCGGGGGCAATGAAGGCGGCCGAGGCGGCATTTGCGGTGTTACCATCGACCGGCGGCCTGGCCGTGGAACTGGTCCCCGCGCTTGACCGAATGGGCCGGAAGGCGGAAGCCGACGCGTTTTACGCCAAGGTGGCTAAGGCCCAGGATCAGTTGATCAGTCAGTATCCGGAGAGCTATCTGTACAAAGACCAGCGGGCCTGGCTGGCGATCCGGTGCCGGCGCGACCTGCCGCTCGCGCTCGAACTGGCCCGGCAATCGATGACCATCGCACCCCAGATTCCGGCCGTCCGGGAACTTTATTGCGAGGCGCAGTTTCAAAACGGGAAGAAGGACGACGCGGCCGCTGTGCTGCGGGAGATGCTCGTCCGACAGCCTCGCAATGCCGGCTGGAAAAACCTGCTGAAACGGGTGGAAGCGGGCGACCCGAAGTCGCCTCTACCCGACCGCTAAGCCCTTCCAGCAGTACCAACCGGCATATCCCGCGTGCCCCGCGCGGGGGGGCCCCGCCCACCGCTAGACGCAGTTCGAGGCGTTTGTCATACTAAATGAACGCCGCTTTGCCGCAGGACTGATGGGCCGATGTCCGCCCCCGACGCCAATTCGATTGCCGCCCTCGTGATTCGGCTCCGCCTGTGCGACGAGCACCAGGTCGCGCAGTGTCTCGATGAACTCGATCCGAATCACTCAGACGGCACCCACCTTCTTCGAGTGCTCGAACGCAAAGGGCTGATCACGCCCTGGCAATCGAGCAAAGTCATCAAGGGGGACCGGGACGGCTATTTCCTCGGCGGCTACCGATTGCTCTACAAAATTGCGGCCGGCAGCTTCGGCCGGGTGTTCCGCGGCGACGATCCTGCCACCGGGACAGTCGTGGCCATCAAAGTCCTTCGTCGCAAATTCTCCGACGACGCACACATGGTGGAGCTTTTTCACCGCGAAGGCAAAGTCGGTCAAACTCTCCACCATCCGAACATCGTCCAGATCCTCGCCGTCGGACAGGATCCTGCATCCCGGCAACACTATATCGTGATGGAGTTCGTCGAGGGGGGCAACCTCCGTGACATACTGAAGATCCGCAAAAAAATGACAGCGAAGGAAGCGGTCAAGATACTTGAAGAGTGCGCGTCGGGCCTTGCGGCCGCCCAGTCCCGCGGGCTGACCCACCGCGATATGAAGCCGACAAACATTCTCGTTTCAAGTTCCGGCGTGGCCAAACTCGTCGACTTCGGCCTGGCTGAGATCGCGGGTGGGGCGACGCATTCAGACGACACCGAAGTCGACCGGACCATCGACTACGCCGGGTTGGAGCGTGCCACCAATACGAAGGCGGGCGACGTCCGCAGCGACATCTTCTTTCTCGGCTGCGTGTTCGGCGAGATGCTGACGGGCCGGCCGCCCTTGGTACCGACCCGCGACAAGAACGTGCGGATGAACAAGCGACGGTACGAGGAACTCGCGCCGATCTCGCGGACGGAAGTCGACGCCCCGCCCTCGGTATTCAAACTGTACGAGCGGATGACGGCCTTCAATCCGAACGACCGCTTTCAATCACCCGCCCAATTGCACGAGGCGGTCCGCCGGGTCCAGAACGAGCTCGACGGCAACGCCTCGGGATCACTTGCCCCGACCGGTCCGCGCACCATCTTCGTGATCGAGGGCAACGAGAAGCTGCAGGACGCCTTGCGCGAGAAGCTGAAGAGCCTCGAATACCGCGTCCTCATGGCCCACGACCCGGCCCGCGCCGAGCAGCGGTATCGGACCCAGCCGTACCACGCCCTACTGATCGACGCCGGGACCGCGGGCGAAGACGGGCTCAATACTTTCAAACACATCTTGCGACTGGCAGACGACAACGCCCTCGCCCTGGCCGCCCTCCTCTTGCTTTCGGAAGAGCAATCGGAATGGGCGAAAGAACTGCCCTGCCAAAAGGGCGCGGGCACGCTGACCCGGCCCGTCAACCTGAAACAGATCTACACCCGACTCGAAGAATTGTGGAACGACGCGATCACAGTCGGCCCCTGAGCCCTGCTGAGCGGCAGGCGATGCAGGAATTCCGCCGGGGCGCGGCCGCGTACAATCGCGGCGACGACGCGGCAGCCGAGTCGGCATTTTCCGCCGGGCTATCCCTCGATCCCACCTCTGCCAACGCCTACCTTTTCCGCGGCCTCACGCGATTGCGGGTCGGACAGGAGGATGCCGCGCTGCTCGACTTTGCGGCGGCCGGCGAGCGCGACCCCGCCTGCGTGGACGCCGCCTGGGCGCGGGCGCGGGTGCTCGCGGTCCGCGGACAATGGCGCGATGCCTCCCGTGAATTCAGCCGGGTGATTGCGCTACGACCGGACGACGCAAAAGCGATTGCCTGCCGGGGCGAGTCGCGGTACCACCTGGAAGAATGGGCCGGCTGCCTGGCCGACTACCGCCTGGCCGCGCGCCTGGAGCCGACCGACTACAAGCACCTCAACCGGCTCGCCTGGGTCCTGGCCACCTGCCCCGATCCCGCGCTGCGGAATGCCGACGCCGCCCTCGAATTGGCGGAGCAGGCGAATCGCCTGGCCGGCGGGCTGGATCCGCTGGTCGTCGACACCGTGGAGGTGGCCCGCAACGCCCGGGGAGATTCGAAAAGCGAACCGGGACAGGGCCGGCCGGCGTCGGTAGATTGATGGAAGAAGGGACCGTAGCTCAACGGTCAGAGCAGGGGACTTGAGCGGGGCGGCCTAAACACCGGTCGGTGCATGGCCCTCCCGGACGGGTTGCCGGCGTGTTCGACGAGAGCATGCCGGTAGAATCTGCCAAATTCGGGGAAAGCTGGGTCTCGCCTGCGAGACGTGCCAATCCCGAGCCAAGCCGCCAACCGGCGGAAGGTGTAGAGGCCAGACGGCAGACGCGTCAAGCGAAGGTATGGTCCAGACCACGAACCCGAAAGGGGCGGCGAAAGCCGAAGTGGGAGGCATAATCCCTTGGTTCTCGGTTCGAATCCGAGCGGTCCCACTTACTGCATCCGGCCGTCCGCCGCCTGCGACAGCAGGCCGGGCGGCAGATGCTTCTGAATCTCCTCGAACAACTTCAACGACACCGCGACCGTCGCCACCGGCGGCTCACCGATCACGAGCATTGGCACCGATTGCCAGTAGAGCACGGCCCGCCCGACTCCCACAACTTCTCGCCACGGAATCAACGCGACCCGCCGCCAGACTGAAAGGTAGAGCCCCTCGTCCGCGACTCCCGCCGTCACCATGCGCTTGTATGTGACCACACCGATCTGAATCGTCTCCCTGGCAAACAGCTTTCCGCGGGGTGCGCCCTGCGACGGATACCGGTCCGCGAGCTTGCGCCAGCCGCCCGACTTTCCACCGAATACCCGGGCCATCAGCAGGACGAAAAGTACGATGAGGCCGGCCAGAAACACGGCGGCCAGCAGTCCACCCGCGATGATCAAGACGACCCCGGTTGCGCTCATCGTATCCTCCCGCGAGTCGTCATGCCTGCATCGGTGTTATAGCCGAATCGTCGGCCCACTTGTCCGGCATTCCGGCTCTCGCGACAATTCGTGAAACGGTTCCTCCGGACAATCGGACCATGGCAAAACCCACCGGACTGCTCACCCGCCCCACCGACGAACGAACGATCGCCGTCCTGGGCGACGTGTACCGGTTTCTCACGCTCGGCGAAGATACCGCCGGGCAATACTCGTTGTTCGAAGCAGTCATCCAGCCCGGCGGTGGCCCCCCACCCCACGTCCACAGCCGGGAAGCCGAAGGGTTCTACATCCTCGACGGCGAAATGACCTTTTACCTGGACGGCCGGCGGCACACGGCCGGGCCGGGCGGCTACGCCCACCTCCCGATCGGGCTGCCGCACTACTTCCGCAATGAGACCGATTCGCCGGTGCGAATGCTGATCTCCGTATTCCCCGCGGGCTTCGAGAAGTTTCTATTCGAGATCGGTGAAAAAGTGCCCGTGGACACGCTGACCGGTCGTCCACCGACGCCCGAGGATGTCTCGCGGCTCCTGGAAGCCGCACCGCGGTACGGATTGAAAATCCTCGCGCCCTGAACCGCAGGTCGCTCCTGACGCGTCGCCGGCACATACAACGGCGATGACGGACCGAAACAACAACCCCGGCAGCAAAATGTCTCAGCCACTCATCGGCATCATCATGGGTTCCCGGTCGGACTGGGAGACGATGAAGCACGCGGCCACGATTCTCGACAAGTTCGGTGTGCTGTACGAAGTCCGGGTCGTCTCCGCGCACCGCACGCCCGACCTGCTGTTCGAATACGCCGGTACCGCTGCGAGTCGCGGGCTCAAGGTGATCATCGCCGGCGCGGGCGGAGCGGCCCACCTGCCCGGGATGGCCGCGTCGAAGACGATACTGCCGGTCCTCGGCGTGCCGGTCGAATCCGCCATGCTCCGTGGACTCGACTCGCTGCTCTCGATCGTGCAGATGCCGGCCGGCATTCCCGTGGGCACGCTCGCCATCGGCCCGGCCGGCGCAACCAATGCCGCCCTGCTCGCCCTCTCGATTCTCGCCAACGTCGATCCGCCTCTCCGGTTTGCCCTGGAGCGATACCGCAACACGCAGACGCAGAACGTCCTGAACGATCCCGACCCCCGCGCCGAGGCTGCGACATGATTGTCGGCATCGTCGGCGGTGGACAACTCGGGCGCATGCTGGCACACGCGACCATCCCGCTGGGCCTGACGTGTCGCGTGATCGATCCGTCGCCCACCTGCCCGGCCCGGGTGGTCGCGGAGCAGATCGTCGGTGAGTACGACGACTATGCCGCCCTCGCCGAGTTCGTGCGCGGTCTCGATGTTGTCACATACGAGTTCGAGAATGTCCCTGTCGAGACGGCCGAATGGCTGAACGACCGCATTCCGGTATTCCCGCCGCCGCGGGCGCTGGCCGTGGCTCAGGACCGGCTCACGGAAAAGCAGTTCCTTCAGGGCCTCGGAGCCAAATTTCCGCGATTTGCAGCCATCGAGACTCGGGACGATCTGGACCGCGCGGTCGCGACGGTGAAGCTACCTGCGGTGCTGAAGACCCGGCGGTTCGGCTACGACGGCAAAGGGCAGGTGGTCCTGAGGAACCCGGCCGATGTTGAGCCGGCATGGCTACGCCTCGGCGGCCGGCCCCTGATCCTCGAAGAACTCGTGGGCTTCGACCGCGAAGTCTCGCTCCTTGCCGTCCGCGACCGAGGCGGCGCGACCGGCTTCTATCCGCTCATCGAAAACGTCCATCGCGAAGGCATCCTGCGAACATCGCGGGTGCTCCTCAGCGACGATCCGGCGATCGGCCAGGCCGTCGCGGTCGCCACGCACGCACTTCACGCGCTAAATTACGTCGGCGTGCTGGCGATCGAGTACTTTCAACGTGGCACGGAGCTACTGGTCAACGAAATGGCTCCGCGGGTCCACAACTCGGGGCACTGGACGATCGAAGGGGCATCGCCCAGCCAGTTTTCCAACCACATGCGTGCGGTGGCGGGCCTCGCGCTCGGCCCCCCGGAGGTATACTCGTCGGCCGGAATGGTGAATTGCATCGGCGCGATGCCGAACCCGGAATTGATCTCCGGCGTCGCGGGGGCGGCGATCCACGATTACGGCAAGTCGCCGCGAGCCAATCGCAAGGTGGGCCACATCACAGTCACCGCCCCCAGTCGCGAGATGCGCGAGGAGCGCATGCGAGCGGTCGAAAAGCTGGTCGTCTCCTGAGATGCGTTGAATGATCAACGACAACGCCGACAGCCGCGATCGGAATGTTCCCAATCGCGGCTGTCGTCATCTGTCACGCCGTGAACTCGGCTGTTACGGATTGCCGGCCGCACCCGGCACTTCGACCGGCGCCGCGCCCGGGTTCAGCGGATCGACCACCGGCCGCGTCCGCCGGTTGGCCCGGTCGATGTTCGACCGCGTCTGGTTGATCAACTGGCCGCCCGCACGCTGCCGGTATTCGAAGAATTCGAGGTAGGCCGGCCCGATGAGGATGATGGCCGCCGCGACCCAAAAGCAGAACACCGACGGGAAAAGCATCCAGAAGCTCGTCCGGTTGGCCTGGGTTTCCGCCCGCTGCCGGGCCGACGTGCGGAAGTTGGTCGACAGTTCGCTCAACGTGTCGGCAGTGTCCGTACCCAGCTTGTCCGACTGCACGATCAGCGACGAGAGATTGCTCACTTCGGGCACCTGCACGCGGTCGGCCCACTGCTTGACGGCGACATCGAGCGTGTGCAATTCCGCCTGGCGGGCGGTGATGGCCAACTCTTGCGACAGCACCGGATTCGAATTACGGAGTTCGCCGGCCACGTGGCGGAACGCCGCGAGCAGCGACTGACCGGCCGTGAGACACAGCGTCAGGAGGTCGATCGTCAGCGGCAGGCCCCGGCTGATCTCGCGGGCCCGCTGCCGGCGTTTCCAGCCGAGATAAACGCGCGGCAACGAGAAGCCGACCAGCGCGGCGATCAATCCGCCCACGAGCGTCGTCGTCAGCCGCTCGGGCGGCACGATGAGGGCGATCGCACCGGTAATGAAAAGCGGCGCGATGGTCAGTGCGACCCGGACGGCCCGATACTCGAGCAGAGCCGTCTTGTGGTAATACCCGGCCCCGAGCAGCAACTTCTGGACGTCGTCCTTGCCGCTTTCGGTCAGGGGGATCTGAGCTGCCAGCGGACCCGTCAGCGCACCGAAGGCGGGCTCGTCTTCACCCGTGCCGGACACGTCGATGGCGGTTTCGGGTCGGCGCAACAGGATGAGGAACAGCGGAAACAGGCCGCACGTAATGCCCGCGACAACGAGCGCGATCAGGATTGTTTCGTTGTTCATGGCGGGAATCCCTCCGGGCGCAGTCGGCAGCCTGCCGGTCTTAGTATTCGGTCCGCAGGAGCGAGATCATCCAGATGATCCCGACGATCTCCAGGATGGCAGCCATCGCCAGCATTCGCAATCCCATCGAGCTGGTCGTAAACCGCTCGATGAAGTCCGGCTGCCAGATGGCGTAGCCGATCACAAGCAGGATCGGGGCGGCCGCGATCGCGAAGCCGGTGATCCGAGCGAGGGCCGTGGCCGCCCGGAAATAGCCCCGGAACTGATTGCGGTCGCGGGTCGAAGTCGCCACGCGGTCGCACAGATTCGCGAGATTGCCGCCCACCGAACGGTGCAGCGTCATGGCCGTGACGAGGATGTTGAAGTCTTCGAGGTTCAGCCGGCGGGCCATGCCCTGCAGGGCCGCGGGCACCGAAAGTCCGAGTTCCGTCTGATCGACGACGCGCTTGAATTCGCCGGACAGCGGCTGTGTGCCGTAGGTGGCCACGGTCGCCATTGACTGCTCGGCATTCAGGCCGGCCCGCAGCGAACGGGACAGCAGGAAGAACGCGTCGGGCAACTGGTCCTGTACCTGCCAGCGATATTGGATCCGGCGTACGGCCAGCACGGCGACGGGAATCAGCACGCCCGCCAGTACGCCAAGCGCGGTCAACGCGAAATCGCCGCGAAGCAGGAAGGCTGCCCCGCCGAGGATAGCCGCGAGCAGCGCCATCGCACCGAGCGCCTGGGAGACAGTGATGTCCCACCCGGTCTCGGTGACCAGCCGCTCGAAACTGCGGTCGATCCGCTGCATCGGGTTCTTCGGCGCGGCCGGCTCGGGGGGAGCCAGCAGGCTGATGTCCTCGTCGCCCAGCGCTCGCCTGCGCCGGCGAGCACCCGCGTCGAAGATGCCTCGGATGATGGCGAACACCAGGAACGCCGCGGCCGCGACCGCTGCGAACACGGCGAGGATCGGGAGTAGGTCTCTCACGGTCGGGCTCCTTACTCGCTCGGGAATGTCCGCTCGATGAACAGTTCTTTCGGCACGTCGGCCCCCGCGGCATGAAGCCGTTCGAGCATCCGGGGGGCGTAGCCGGTCGCATAGAATTCACCGACCGCCCGGCCGTCAACGATGCCAGTCTGCCGGAAGCCGAACACGTCCTTGACGACGTACGACCGTCCGCGATTGACACCGACGATCTCCGAGATCTTTACGACGCGCCGCGATCCGCCCTTGAGCCGGGCCAGTTGCACGACCAGCTTGACCGCAGAGGCGATGTAAGTCCGCACCACCTGCAACGGCATCTCGAAGCCGGCCATCAGCACCATCGTTTCGAGCCGCATCAGGGCGTCGCGGGTGTCGTTGGCGTGGACCGTGGTCAGCGATCCTTCGTGGCCGGTGTTCATCGCCTGGAGCATGTCGAGGGCCTCGGCCCCGCGACACTCGCCGATGATGATCCGGTCCGGCCGCATTCGGAGCGCGTTGCGGACGAGGTCGCGTTGGGTAAACTGCCCGACCCCCTCGACGTTCGGCGACCGGGTTTCCAGCCGGACCACGTGCTTCTGTTGCAGCAGAAGTTCGGCCGAGTCTTCGATCGTCACGAGTCGCTCGTCGAACGGTATGAACCGCGACAACGTGTTGAGCAGCGTTGTCTTACCAGCGCCGGTACCGCCCGAGACCACGACGTTGGTCCGCCCGGCAACCGCCGCCTTCAGGAATTCGAGCACTGCCTGCGGAAGGGTGTGGTTCGCGACCAGGTCGTCGGCCCGCAACCGGACGCCGAACCGGCGAATCGAAAGCACCGGGCCGTCGAGCGCGAGCGGCGGGATGATGGCGTTGACGCGGGAGCCGTCCGGCAGTCGTGCATCGACCATCGGCGACATCTCATCGACACGCCGACCTACGCGGGCCGCGATACGCTGGATCACCTGCATCAGGTGGGCGTTGTCGGCGAAGACCACGTTGGTCTCTTCCAGCCGGCCCCGCCGCTCGACGAACACCTGATTCGCGCCGTTGACGAGGATATCGCTGACTTCCGGGTCGTTGACGAACCCTTCCAGCGGCCCGAGGCCGAACACCTCGTGCATCACCTCGTCGATCATCCGCTCCTGCTCGACGTCGTTGAGCATTTCGGACGAGTCGCGGGTCAGCTTCTCGGCCAGCGTCCGCACGTCGCGGCGCAGGCGGTCCGGCTTCACCTTCTCCAGCTTCGAGATGTCGAGCATCTCGATGATCCGGCGGTGAATGTCGGACTTCATCCGCTGGAATCGTTGCGAGTTCGCGGTATCGAACTGAATTGTCTGTGTCGTCCGCAGGGAATTCGCCATGACTCACTCCTCGGTCTGTTCCCCGACCGCCCCGATGGGCGGCAGGTGGTGAGGCACGCCTCACCGCGATCGACCCGCCTGCGGGCTCACCCCGCGGCGACACTTGTTTTCAACCCACGCCGGCCAGCATGCGCCGGACGACGCCGCCCGTCTTCACCGTATCCTGCCAGCGGTCCGCGAGCCGGGCGAAGCCCGCGGTGATGGCCGCATTCCGCGCCGACTGCACGAGCGGCTTGCCCGTGTTCAACGCGTGATTGGTCCGGGCCGGGTCGTCCGGGATCGACTCGCCGAGCGTCATCGGCAAAGCCTCGCGGGCGGTCTTCCAGCTCAATTGTTCCTTCTGTCCCGCGCGGTTCACGACTCCCAGCAGGCGGTCGTAGGCCACGCCCATCTCGCGGAGGCGGGTCAGCCAGTCGCGGGTCACGCGGACGGCCGGCACGTCGAGTCGGGCAACCACCGCGACGGCGTCGGCCATTCGGATGGCCTCCCGGCGGGCGTTGTCGAGGGCGTGGCCGAGGTCGGCGATCACGAAGTCGAAGCGGGAACGGAGCAGCACGAGCAGTTGCCGCATTGCCGCCGGCTGCCATTGTACGGCATCACGCCGGTCGACCTGGTCGGCGAGCACGCTCACCCCGGCCGGGTGATCCACCATGCACCGCCGCATCAGCCCGCCGTCGAGCCGGTACCAACCGTCGGCCAGTTCTGCCAGCGGGTACGCCGGATTCACGTCGAGATTGAGCGCGAGATCCGGGATGCCGTCGGTGAGTTGCGCGAGCGCGACCCGGCCGGGATATTTTTCAGCCAGTGCGAAGGCGAGGTTGGTGGCCACGGTCGTCACGCCGACGCCCGGTAGCCCGCCCGTCACGGCAATGACCTGACCCCACGCGACCTTGATGTCGCCGTCCGACCGCAACTGCTGGACGACGCCGAGCAGATCGGTCTGCATATCGGTCCGGCGGATGTACGCGCTCGCCCCGGCGCGGAGCAGTGCGGGCAGGTCGACGGCCGCATCGGGATCCCAGACGACGCAGACGGGAGTCCGCGTCTTCGACTCAACGCCGTGGATGGCCGCGAGGCTCGCCGGGGTGTTCAGGCCCACGCCGAGGATCGCCAGGCCGTAGCCGGCCTCGGCCAGACGTGCGGGAAGTGTATCGGGCGTGACGCAATCGGCCGCGGCGCAGTCGAGGCCGACGCCCTGCGCCGCCAGACGCAGTTGCTCCCGTTCCAGGGCCGACTCGCTCGCCACAACCACTCGCATGCGGGCTCCTCCCGTGCGTCAATCGACGCGCCGAATCTTCAGCACGTAGCGGTTTCCGTTCAGGGTCGCGGCCGGGCCGCGGAGATCAGTGTCGGTGATGGCATCATGCCGGGACACGACCGTGGGTTGAATCACGAATTGCAGCGGCGTATCCGGCGCGGGCGGCGTCACGCTGGCGATGCGCCCGGCGACGAAGCCGGTCACGGTCACCTGCCCGCCCGCCGCCGTGGTGTACAGCGGCCAGATGCGCACGGCTGCCGATTGACGCAGTTGTTCGAGCGACTGATACAGGGCCTGGATTTGCGGGGAGTCGCCGGCGGGGCCGGAATCCTGCCCCGCGAATGCTTCGCCGCCCTGTTCCGGGATGACAAACTTTCGGCCGTAGTCAGCCAGGTCGTCGCCCGAGTAGCCCGCGACAAGCAGGTCGGCCAATTGGTTCAGGTCCGACGAGCCGAGGTGGATGATGGCCGCGTTGGCCGTCGCGAGCTGCAT
Organism: Gemmataceae bacterium; assembly: GCA_019694755.1. GTDB lineage: Bacteria > Planctomycetota > Planctomycetia > Gemmatales > Gemmataceae > JAIBBI01. The sequence continues at coordinate 5,834 of JAIBBI010000097.1, read as the reverse complement.
CGGGTCGGTCGGATAGACTACCGCGAACTCGGCGATGCCGTCGCCCGCAGGGTCGGAGACGAATGTGTGGCTGGTGGCGTCATACCGCTGCTGGTCGAGTCCGCCGCCCTTTTCGACGCGATTCTCAAACGACCGCGTGTCAGTGCCGGTCGGGTCGGAGAACAGGGCGAAGGGCGCGAGAGGTGTATTGGTCAGTGTCGGGCGGAATCCGCGGACGCCGCGATCCAGCGTAACGGCCGAGGTGACGGCCACGTCGGCCGCGCCATGGCCGGCGAAGATGCCGAAGATCAGCCCCGGGGCGTTGCCGCGATCTCGCGTCTGCCGGCCGGTGATCACGATGGCGTTGGTCCCGCTGAGTTGCGGCGCGGGCACCGTGATGCCCGGCATCGGGAGGAAGTCGCCACTGCGTGGCAGGCTCACCGCGCCGAAGACGATGTCGCCGCCGGTGAGGTTGTCGGTGTTTTCGAGGAGGATCAGCGGCTGACGCCGAACGGGGTTCCCGGCCGCGTAGGTGCGGGCCGCGTCGCTCGCACGCTGGAGCAGTGCGGGGATTCCGGATGCGTCGTTGCGGATGAGGTCATCGTCGACGAGAGTAGCGGCGGCGGCGAGGCCGGCCGCGTCGACGGAGAGCCGGATGTCTTCCCGCACCGACCAGAGCCACGACTTGTTCACCGCAAAGGCGAAGCAAGCCAGAAGCGTCGTCAGGGCGAAGATCAGGAGCGGGGCAATGCTCCCGGTACGCCGGCCGGCCGATGATCGCGGGGTGGGACGCATCCGTGCGCCTGGTGTCCTGGGTTCCAACTGGGCCACCCGGGGGCGTTCACCCCCGGGCGTCGCAGTCCCGCGGTCGTCCTGACCGCGGGACTTTCGTGTTGCTTAGAACTTGTTCTTCTTGCAGGTCGGGCAGTCCGGTTGGTTGAACCGGTAGGTGTTACCGCTCATATTCGAGCCGCGGTAGGTACCCGAGCCGACCGCGCCGAGCCCGCCGTAGTTCATGATCCAGTTGTTCGGGATCATCTTGCCGTCGGACAGGTTCACGTTCGAGCTGTACGGGTAACCCGGGTATCGATTGCCGCCCCGGCCGTCGAAGCCGGTGTTGCCGCCGTCGTAGTAAGGTTTGCCGTCGAGGGTGAACTCGGCGACGCCCGCCCGCCGGGTGCCGACGACCCGCTCCACCTTCACGGTGGCCGGCGGCGGCGGTGGCAGTTCACGGCGGATGTCGAACAGCTTGACCAGGTCGTCTTCCGTCACCGGCACTTCGCCGCGCTCGGTCGCCTGGGCGAGCATCATTTCCTGAGCTTCGCCCTCGGCCACCATCGCCGGCTCGGCCTTGCCCTCGAGCTTGCGGTTCCGCTCGGCTTCGAGCTTCTTCTGCTCGTCCTGCGGGAGCGGGGCGATCGAGATCGTGCCCTTGGTCCGCGAGAACTCGAAGAGCTGCGCCCGGAAGGAATTCATTTCCAGCGTGTATTCGACCGGCTTGTCCTTGGGCAGCGGGGCGAACACCGGCCAGAGGGTTTCACGCTTGGCGATCAGCCGGCACTTCGGCACCAGAGCCGCGGTCCGGGTAGTCCGGCCGCCGTCACTGCTGTCGATGGTGCTGGTGAGGTAGACCTCGACCCACTCACCGACCTGGATCAGACCGCCCGCCGACCGCTCCTTCGGCAGGGTGATGTTGATGGCCCGGTGGTCGGGCAACAACCGCTCGTTGAGCGGAGCCGGCTTGGCCATTTCCTTGAGCTTGTCGCGGGTGATCGGCATGTCCGCTTCGATGTTCTCTTTGGCCACCCGGAGGTACGCCGCGGCAGGTACCGGCGGCAGAAAGTCCTTGGGGTTGGTTTCGAAAGCCTTCAGCTCCGACTCCTTCATGGGGCGGAGCCGGATACCGGTCGCGTCAATGGCGTCGCCGGCGTAGATGTTGCGCGCGGCCACGAGTACCTGGGTCTCGATCTTCTTGACCTGGGCATTGTCTTGGCCTCGGTTGAAATAACCGCCCATCTTGGCGGCTACCGCGACGCCCAGACCGATCAGCACGGCGGCTGTCAGGGCGAAGAGTGTACTGGCTCGCATGTTAAGAGGTCCTCCGGTCTTTCCGACCGTTCGATGGTCGATCTATCTCCACCGCGGTCATTCCCTGACCGGAACCCGTCCTTGGGTATTCACGTTATCGGACGCAGCCCTATCCCTTGAAGAATAGCCTACTGCATTCCGCGGCGCCGGGTCGCCAGCCGCTCCTCACGGCCCGCACGACCCGCACACCCCTCATTCCTTCCGCATGACCGCCCGGGCCGAGATTTCGGTCCCCCGCAGACTGAACCCGATGAACCCGAGCAATTCGGGCACCATTTTAAACGTCGGTACGGTGACGACGACCGTCACCGGGTCCCCGACGGGCAGCGGGTCGCCATTGTCGTCGGTCAGCTTGCTTTGAATTTCGGCGACGTTGGGGCCCAGAAACCGGGCCACCGAGGTTTGTACGTCGTCGGCCGAACCCCCCAGGGCGGCGACGCGGGCGGCCTCGCGGGCCGCCGATGTGACCTGTTGCCGGGCCGACAGGAACACGCTGAATTCTACCGTGGCCAGCAACACCGCCAGCAGCACTGGCAGCGCAAGCAACAGTTCGACTGCGAGTGCGGCACGCCGTTTTTTAGCCCGCATGGCGAACTCCCTCCACTTGTCCGACAGCGACTCCCGCGGCCGGTTTCAGATTCAACTCGTGCTGCACCTTCCAGGCCAGCACGAGAATGGTCGCGACGCTCAGGGGCAGGCCGAACGTCACGAGGCGGACGGTCGGCTTGTTGGGGTTCGCGGCCCGCGACCGGAGCGCTTTGCGGTTTCCGGTCGCTACGGCTTTGAATGCCTGGAACATCACGATCATCAGCATGATCAGGAGCGATCCAACGACGATAAAGACGGCCCAAAGTGGGCCGACCCACGCGCCGATGGCCGCAAAGAACTTCACGTCACCGCCGCCGGCCACACCGAGCAGCCAGAGCAGCATGAAGAATATGAAGCCGAAGACGAAGCCGGCGATGGCGAAGAGCAACCCGTCGACCGCGCCGAATGCGGGACCGGCTTCCTTGATGAGCCACGTCGGCATGCCGAGTTGGCCGAGCCACCCGCACCGGATCAGATTCATCATGAGGCCGATCGCGGCCATCGTGAGTGTGATGTTCTTCGGAATGACCGCCGACTTGAGGTCCGAGCTGGAAGCCCATGTCAGCAGGCCTGTCAGCACGGCCACAAAGGCCCAGCCGAAATACGGATTCGGGAAGAAACTCGGCGGCATCGTGCCTGCCTCGGTGCGGAAATCGTCCGTGAACTGCGCCGGAAGCGCAGTGTGCTACGAAATGAGTCGGCCCGGCAGAGTCGGGCGGGTCAGGTAAACGTTGCGGAGGGGGTGAAGAACTGCTTGACTTGACCGGTCAGGTAAGATTACAACGTCTGTAGCGGTTACGGGTCGGTCGGAGAAGCGGTCACCGCCCGATCCGGGCCGGACGCCTGCCCTCGGCGAGAAAAGACAGATTTCGCTCACCGGGTGACAATCGACGTCCGATAAAACGAGAGGAGCTTCGGGGGAGCAGATCCCCGAAGCTCCTCTTGTGCTTTCAACAGCACTGACGTGCGGATCAACCGCAGGGCAGGTTGTCGATGGCGCTCGGGATGGCCGGCGGGGTGCAGGCCGGATCCGGCACGAGAGCCGGGGTGTCGATGGCTTGCGAGCCATCGGTGGCGGCGCAGCAGCCGCTCTGGCCGCTCAGAACGTAACCCTGGCTGAGGGCCAGGTAAGCGTTCGCGAGTTCGGACAGCTCGGTGTTGATCGCGTCACGGACGGCCGCGAGGCCGACAATGATGCCGATCACGAGGATCGTCGCGACGAACAGATATTCTGCCGCGATGATGGCCCCGGCGTCGTCGTTCCACAGTTTCGTCATCAACTTGGTCATGTGCTAGCAACCTCCCGCAGTACGGTCCAATGACAGCCCGGCAAACGCCCGCAACGCACGGGCGGCGGTCAGGCCGGGCAACGGCCGTTGTTCTTCGTTGTGTCGTGGACCGGTTGGTCTAAGACCAATTATCCACACGTTGGGGACTGACTCAACGGGTTCTCTCTCGCTCGACGCCTAAAACGCCGCAAGTCCGCTTCCCATTCTGCACAAGTTATACATCCGGCACAATCGTTACAATCAGAACAACCTGCTCCGACAACTCTTGCGGAAATCCTTGCCACTTGGCCATACTAGCCACCATGAGTGGCTACTCCCTCGAAAAAGAAAGCGATTCCGGCGTTGGTGCCGGTATCGATTTCGCCGACCCCGACGGCCCCCTCGCCCCGCTCTATCTTCGGAACGGGCATGTTGTTACGGCAATCCTCCTCGCCGCGATCTTCGTCCTGCTCAACTTCGCCCGGCTCAATCACACCGATATCTGGGGACACCTGAGATTTGGCGAGGCCATGCTGGATTCCAGGACATTCCCGGCCGGCGAGCAGTTCTGCCCGTATGCCGAGCCCTCCGTCTCCACTGTTAAATACGCGTGGCTCAGCCAGGTTCTGTTTGCAATCGTATTTCGCGCCGGAGAGTTTCTCGGGGGCAGCGATCCCCTGGCCCGGATCGCCCGCGGGGCGGACGCGCTGCGGTTCCTGCTCGCCGTTCTTGTATTGGCCCGGTTCTGGCAGCTGTTCTTCGCCTTCCGACGGGTCAGCGGCTCGAATCTCCTCGCGGCCTGCGGCGTGCTGTTCGTCGCCTCGCTCAGCCTCAGCCTCGCCGTGATCCGACCTCAGGTCGTCGCCGAGGTCTTGTTCGCCGGTCTGCTGGTTTTGCTTACGGCCCCGCAATACGGCTGGAAGACAGTTGTCGGAATCGTCGCCGTGCTGGTCGTCTGGGCCAATGCCCACGGGTCGTACCCCATCGGATTGGCGACCGTCGGTATCACTCTGGCGGCACGTCTGGCCACGCACCTGTTCGGCCCGCCGCCCCGCCTGTTTCTGGCGAGCATCGATACCGACCTGCGAAATCTCGCCCTCGCGCTGTTGCTGGCCGTGCTGGGAGTAGCGTTCCTGAATCCCGAAGGGCCGCGGATTTTTCTCGGGACGGCGGAGATGGCCCGGCAGCCCAACGTCCGGGCGATGGACGAATGGCAGCCGCTCTGGTCGCCCGTCGCCACCGGCGGCCGGGTGGTTTACTCGATTGCCGTCTCCGTCCTGGCGGCAGCCTTTCTCGTCGCACGAGCCCGCCCCGCACCGCTCTTTCTGCTCGGCGTCGCGATGTTCGCCATTCCGCCGCTTTTGTCGCAGCGCACCCTCCTCTGGCTGCTCACGGCGATTCCATGGCTGACGCTGCCCGAGTTCGCAAAGGGTATCCGTCGCTGGCAGCCGACATGGTGGAACAGTGTGCCGAGCTTTCGCAAGACGCTGCTCGTCGGTATGTTTGTCGGGCTCGCGCTGATGTGGAGCATTCCGGTCCAGCACGCCATCGGGCGGAAGCCGGCTCGCGTGGAACTATCGCTCTCCGACGGCACACCCTGGCGCGAAGCGCTCGCCGTCGAGTCACCGAAGCTGGTGCCCGAAACGCCGCTGGCCCGGGAATTGGTAACGACTTACCCGGGCGGGAAGTTCGTGGGCACCATCTTCGCCAGCGATACCCTCGGCGACTTCTTTCTCTGGAAGCTGCAGGCTCCCGTCCCCGTGTTCATGTACTCGCACGTTCACCTTTTCAGCGCGGAACAGTGGAGCCGCTTCACGCAGATCCGCGACGCCCGGCCCGGCTGGCAGACGGCCCTCGATGCCGCCGGGATCAACCTCGTGGTGTTCTACGCCGAGCAGAATTTCGCCATCT
>JAIBBI010000096.1 GCA_019694755.1 Gemmataceae bacterium | reverse complement strand
TGGCGGTCAGGCCGCCGAGCAGACACATGCGGGCGGCGGGTGGGTTCGCGACCACCGACCCGTCTTTGCGGGTGAGCCGGAAGTTGCTCAGTTGCTGCTTCTCGTCCAGCAACTCGGTCATGACCTCGAGCGTGGCCGGGTCGGCGAATGCCGGCGCGCCGCGGTGGGCAAGTGCGAGCGCGGCATTGTAACGGATCTCCCAGCCCGGGGCGGAGGGGTTTCCGACCGGCGGCGGGGCGGGCACCGGCTTGCAGCCGGCCAGCAGGAGCAGACAACACAGTAACACAAATCGCGACATCTTAATCTTTATCCGTGATTTCGATCGTGTTGCCCCGGCCGTCGTCCCGCGCGAGCTTGAGCAGGGCCTTCTCCGCGGTCAGATTCTCGACGGCCGAGCCTTTCCAGAAGCCGAGGGCGAGGGCGGCCTGCTTCCGCAGAAACGGGTCGTCGGCATCGGCACACTGGGCCAGCCCGGCGATCGTGCCCGCGCTATCGGTGCCGTCGATGATGCCGAGCGCGGCTTTCGCCCATTTCCCTCCGTCGTCGACCTTGGCTCCGCGCTGCTCGAGCGCCGCGCGGACGGCCTGGCGCTTTTCGGAGGGAAGCTTGTCGAAGCGTGCCCGGCCCGCCCCGAGTGCGGAGAGCGACCAGACGGCCTGCCGTTGGAGCAGCGCGGTCGTCTTCGGGTCGCCGGACACGGTTTTGGTCGCCAGTTCCGCCAGGACCGGGGCGGCCGTCGGCACGCTCAGGTTGCCGACGCTCGCCGCGAGGTATTGCACCTCGGCCCGCTTCTGGATGAACTTCTTGCGGTCGCGGGCCTCGCCGGTGGTCCTGGCGAGTTGATCGAGTTCGGCCGTGGCTTTGTGCAGGATGTCTGTCAGTTCGAGCGAGAATGGCACGTCGGAGGCGAGCAGGTCGTCGCGGAGGAGGACTTGGGCCAGGTCGCTGGCGGCCCGCCAACGGACCTCGGGGTTGCTGTTCTGCAACCCGTCGAGGAACCCGGCAGCGGTACGGGGGCCGCCCGCCAGCCAACTGAAACCGAGCAGGATCGAAACCGCCCCGGCCACGATCAGACCGGGTACGACGAACAGTTGGGCGATCATCCGGCCCGAGGGCGGAATCACCGGGGGCAGCGCGGTTGAATCGGGGGACGGCGGCGGCAAATCGGCCATGAATCGGTTCCTGCGGCGCATCTTCAAGTTTAGATAGGGCTTGCGGCCGGTCAAGCGGCTTGACGGCCCCGCCCGCGGTCTGATAGGGTCGAACATATGCCATTGACACTGGATCAGTATGCGGCCTGGCTCGACGGGCGAGACCTCCCGTGGCCCCAACCGCCCGCGATCGCCGCCCCCAAGGTTCGGCCCCATGTGGTCCCGCTGCCGGGCATCCGGGCCGTGTTCTGGAACGTGTATGGCACGCTCCTGGCGATTCCGCCCGACGGCGAGTTGCTGTTCCACCACCCCATCGAATTCGTGCAGTCGGCGGCGATGGAGAAGACCATCGCCGAGTTCAAGATGTGGGGCTCGATGTCCCGTAAGCCGGGACAGCCCTCGGAATACATGATCAAGATCTTCAACGACTTCTTCGAGGAGCAGAAGCTCGGCCCCGGCGGCGGCGAACGGCACCCGGAAATCCAGGCGGACAAGATCTGGGAGGGCGTCGTCAAGCGGCTCCTGCAGAAGGACTACAAGTTCGACGCCGGACAGTACGGCTCCCTGAACGAATACTGCAAGAAGATCGCCTACTTCTACCATGCCAGCCTGCAGGCGACGCAGTGCTACCCGACTGTCGACCGGGCGCTCGCGCATGTCGCGGCGGCCGGCGTGACGCAGGGGCTGCTCGGCGACGGACAGTGTTTTACCCCCACGCAGTTACAGCGCGGCCTGGCTGCGCTCGGGAGCACGGTCCAACTCGACGACGTGGTCCCACCGGCCTGGCGGTTTCTCTCTTACGAGTACCGGGCGAAGAAGCCCTCGGACCGCATCATGCGGCCCATGTTCGAGCGACTGGCCGAGTGGGAGATCGAGCTTTCCGAAGTCCTGTACGTCGGTTCGCGGATCGTCCGCGACATCGTGCCGATGAAAAAGCTGGGCATGAAGACGGCGCTCTTTGCCGGCGACAGGTCCAGTCTGGCAGCGACGGCGGACCAGTTGAAAGACCCCGCCTCCAAGCCGGACCTGCTGATCACGGAGCCCGGGCAGATTGCCGATGTGGTCGGATGACGGACAGGCCGGGGTCGTTCGGATAAAAAACAGAAAGGTATCTGATAGGAGGATTCGGCCGTGCCGCCGGAAGCCATTCTGGACATCGCTTCTCTCGACCTGAACAAGGTCATTGCCGACCGCGAAGGAATCCGACAGGTGAATCCTCAGCGGTACGAGATGGAACAGATCGACGCGATCGTCCTGGTCGACTCCGAGAATCACGTCGTCGCGGGGTTCAAGGACGTCCGCCCCGACGAGTTCTGGACGCGCGGTCATTTTCCCGGCCGGCCGCTGGTGCCGGGCGTGCTGCTCTGCGAGGCGGCGGCTCAGTTGTGTTCCTACTACGTCATGAGTCGGCACGTGATCGGCGACGGGTTCATCATGGGGTTCGGCGGGCTCGAAAACGTCCGGTTCCGTAACCCCGTCGTCCCCGGCGACCGTCTCGTGTTGGTGGCGAAAGGGACGCGGGTCCATCGTCGGCAGTCGCAATTCACGGTGCAAGGCTACGTCAACGGTTCGATGGCATTTCACGCCGACGTGATCGGGATCCCCTTGCCCGTGTCGGCTCTCTGACGGTGCGAGGCAAACCCCGCCTGCCGCTGGAGACGCTTCAACCTTTCCTGCTGGACCGGCCCGCCGTCGATGCGGGCCCGATCTCCTGGCCGGCCGTGTTCGGCAACGATCGCCCGGTCGAAATCGAAGTGGGCTTCGGCAAAGGTGGCTGGCTGGTCGAGGCGGCCGAGCATCGCCGGGATGTGAACTTCCTCGGCATCGAGGTCATGCGGGGCCTGCAACTTTACGTGGCCAACCGGCTGGCCCGTCGGGGGCTGAATCACGTTCGGGTTCTGTGTTCCGATGCCCGGTATTTCCTGACACACCATGTCGCCGCGGGCAGCGTGGCGGCGGTGCATGTGTACTTTCCCGATCCGTGGTGGAAGGCCCGGCACAAGAAGCGTCGGGTATTTACGGCCGAGTTCGCCGCCGCCGCCGAGCGGGTGATCGTCCCCGGCGGGACGCTCAACATCGCGACCGATGTGGAAGAGTATTTCGGTGTAATGACCGCGCTGGTGGCCGAGCGACCGGTGTTTGTAGAGATCGGGCGTTCCGTTGAGTCAGCCCCACCCGAAGGGCCGATGACGAATTTCGAGCGCAAGGCGCATGCCCGCGGCGGAAGCGTCTGGCGGGCGAACTACACCCGAACTTAGGCGGCCGCCCGAACCGCGAGCGATTCCTGCGCCATGACTTCGCCGGCTAGCTTGCGATAGTCGTCGGCCCCCGGGCACTTCGGCGCGTACTGGAAAATCGACTGGCCGAAGCTCGGACACTCCGCGAGTTTTACGTTGCGCCGGATCCGTGTTTCGAACACGCGGGCTTCGGCCCACGGCACATTCGATGCCCGGCTCTTCTCGAGAAACGCCTCGATATCCCGGCAGACTTCGTGGGCGAGTTTGGTGGCCGAGTCGTACAGGCAGACGACGACGCCAGTCACGCGCAGCCCCGGGTTGATCCGCCGGGCGACGAGCGCGGTCGTCTCCAGGAGTTTGCCGAACCCGTGAAGGGCGAAGAAATGCGGCTGCAACGGGATGAACACTTCCGTTGCTGCGGCCAGCGCGTTCAGCGAGAGTACGCCCAGCGACGGGGCACAATCCATCAAAAGGTAATCGAACTGGGCCGAGTCCTGCTGGAGGGCGTCGCGCAGCAGTAGCTCGCGCCCGACGACGCCGGCCAGTTCCACCTCGGCGGCGGCCAGGTTGATATCGGACCCGACGGCCGAGAGTCCCGGGCTCACCTCGACGCGGGCTTGATTGATCGGTGTGCTGGCGACGAGGATGTCGTAAATGCTTGGCCGATCTTCGGACGGCTCCAAGCCGAGGTGTGTGGTCGCGTGGGCCTGCGGGTCGAGGTCGAGCACGCAGACAGTTCGGCCCGCCTCGGCGAGCGCCGCCGCCAGGTTGACCGTGGTCGTCGTCTTGCCGACGCCGCCCTTCTGATTCAGCACCGCGATCCGCCGCATCGATACCCCTCCGTCCCGCGTGCATACCCCGGCCGGGGCGGTTCCGCAAGGCGAAGCCGATGGCCGTGGAACGTTCGTGCCTGTGGGGGGCCTATCTTTTTCGGTGGCCCCGTCTATGAAAACCGGGTCAGTCCCATCCGGCAGCGAGAATCCAGCGATGCGAAAGTTTGCACTGATAGCGGCACTGATTCCGGTCTTGGCGTGGGCCGACACGACCCCGCGGGCCAACCCGAAGGCCGCGACTCCGCCCACCGCACCCACCCGGCCGCATACGATTCAGCTTCACGGCGATTCGTGGGCAGACCCGTACTTCTGGCTCAAGAACAAGACCGACCCCGAGACCATCAAGTACATCGAGGCCGAGAACGCCTACACGGCCGCGGTGACCAAACCACTAGAGCCGCTCCGGGACAAGCTCTACCAGGAGATGCTCGGTCGGATCAAGCAGACCGACCTCAGCGTGCCGACGTTTCACCGTGGCTGGTGGTACTACTCGCGGCAGGTCGAGGGAAAACAGTACGGTCTGCGGTGCCGGAAGAAAGGCACGCTCGATGCGCCGGAAGAGATCATGCTCGACGGCAACGTGCTGGCCGAGGGCAAGAAGTTCATGGGCATGGGCCCCACGGAGATCAGCGACGACGGCAACACGCTGCTCTACGCCGTGGACTTCACCGGGTTTCGGGAGTACGACCTGTACGCCAAGGACCTGCGCACGGGCAAGTTGCTGAGCGAGAAGCCGATCGCCAAGTCGAGTGATGCCGCGTTCTCGACCGACGGCAAGACGATTTTCTACGTGACGGAAGATGCCGCCAAGCGGGCGAGCAAACTCTGGCGGCATGTGCTCGGTACGTCGGTCCACGAACCGCTGTACGAGGAGAAGGACGAACTGTTCCGCATCGGCGTCAGCCGGTCGCGCGACGACAAGTTTCTCTTTCTGTCGATCGGAAGTTTCGGCTCGACGGAGTGGCGTTACATCCCCGCCGACCAGCCGAACGCGGAGTGGAAGACGATTCTGCCGCGGGAGAAGGACCACGAATACTCCGTGTCCCACCGCGACGGGCAGTTCTTCATCCGCACCAATCGCGACGCGAAGAACTACCGCGTCGTCACGGCTTCGGTGGCCAAGCCGACCGAGTGGAAAGAGATCGTCCCCCATCGCCCGGCCGTGTTTCTCGACGGTATGTCGCTGTTCGCCGACTACCTCGTGCTGTCGGAGCGGGAGGCGGGAATTCCGCAGATCGCCGTCCACGACCTCGGTGCCGGTTCGAGCCACCGCATTGCGATGCCCGAGCCTGCGTATTCCGTGTTCCCGGCGGAGAACCCCGAGTACAAGACGGACAAGCTCCGGTTCAATTACACGTCGATGGTCACGCCGATGGAGGTCGTCGAGTACGACCTGAAGTCGCGCGACCGCAAGGTGTTGAAGAAGACGGAGGTCGTCGGCGGGTACGATCCGACGAAGTACCGCTGCGAGCGGATCGAGGCCACCGCGCCGGACGGCACAAAAGTGCCGATGACGCTCGTCGCCCGGGCCGACCGGCCGCGCGAGGGCGGCCCGTGCTTCCTCACCGGCTACGGGGCGTACGGGTCTTCCGCCCCAATGTTCTTCTCCTCCAGCAACCTGTCGCTCGTCGATCGCGGCGTGGTCTACGTGATCGCCCACATCCGCGGCGGCAAAGACCTCGGCCAGCACTGGCACGATCAGGGCAAGATGCTCAACAAGAAGAACTCTTTTACGGACTTCATTGCCTGTGCCGACCATCTGGTGAAGGAAAAGTACGCCTCTCGCGATCGGCTCGTAATCCAGGGCGGAAGTGCGGGCGGTCTGTTGATGGGTGGCGTGGTCGGCATTCGGCCCGATGTTGCGAAGGCGGTCATTCTTGACGTACCGTTCGTCGATGTGATCAGCACGATGCTCGACGAGTCGCTGCCGCTCACGGTCGGCGAGTTTCTCGAATGGGGAAACCCGAAAGTGAAGGCGGAATACGAATACATGAAGTCGTACTGCCCCTACACGAATCTCAAGAAGGGGGCGTACCCGGCCATGCTGGTCACCACGTCGCTCAACGACAGCCAGGTGCTGTACCACGAGCCGACGAAGTACGTCGCCAAGCTGCGGACCCTGAAGACCGATCCGAACGTCCTGCTCTTCAAGTGCAACATGGCCGGCGGGCACGGTGGCTCGTCCGGGCGGTACGACGTGCTGAAAGAGCAGGCCTTCCGTTTCGCGTTCGCTCTGGACCAGATGGGGCTCGGATCGTGAACGTACGCACCGGCTTGGAAGTTCTGGTCGATGAGCGGTTCGCCCGGCTCAAGGGCCGGCGCGTCGGGCTCGTCACGCACCCGGCCGCGGTCGACAGGAACTACCGTAGCGCGGCCGAGCTGTTTGCCTGCGACCCGGCCGTCAAGCTGGTCGCCCTGTTCGGCCCGGAGCACGGGTTCACCGGGGCGGCGCAGGACCTCGAAGGCGTCGCCGCCGAGCCCAGCCCGTTTCCCAATGTCATTTGTCACAGCCTGTACGGTCACACCATCGCCAGTCTACGGCCTTCGCCCGAAGTGTTGAAACTGGTCGATGTGCTGGTCGTCGACATGGTCGATGTCGGCTCGCGGTATTACACGTTCGGCACGACCATGCTGTATTGCATGGAGGAAGCCGCCCGGATGGGCAAAAGCGTGCTTGTGCTCGACCGGCCGAACCCGATCGGCAGCGCGGTCGAGGGGCCGGCACTGAGGCCGGGCTTCAAGAGCTTTGTCGGCGGGCACGACATCGCCATCCGCCACGGCATGACGATGGGCGAACTGGCCCGGATGTACCGGAAGGAATGCAATCTCAGCCTCGATCTCGACGTGGTGAAGTGCGAGGGCTGGAACCGGGCAGACGATTACACATCGACCAACCTGCCCTGGGTCAATCCGTCGCCAAACATGCCGTCCGGCGAGACGGCCGTGGTGTACCCCGGGATGTGCCTGCTGGAAGGGACGAATCTCTCGGAAGGGCGGGGCACCACCCGGCCCTTTGAGCTGGTCGGCGCGCCGGAGGTGAATGCGTACCGCCTTGCGGCCTCGCTGAATGCCGAGAAACTGCCGGGGGCGTACTTCCGGCCCACCACGTTCAAGCCGACGTTTCAGAAGCATGTCGGTGTGCAATGCGGCGGCGTGCAGATTCACGTAACGAATCGTGCCAGGTTCGAGCCGGTTCGTGCCGGCCTGGCGACGCTGATGGCGCTTCGAAAGGCGTGCGGCAAGCGATTCGAGTGGCGCACGGCCGCCTACGAGTTCGTGATCGACCCGATTGCCATGGACCTGTTGTTCGGTTCGGACCGCGAACGGCTCGCCATCGAAGCCGGGAACAACTGGCGATCGATCGCGGCGGCATGGGAGCCCGAAGAAAAGCAATTCCGCGAACGCCGGGCCGAGTTCCTGCTCTACGCCTGACCGTCGACGACGGACTTTCCGCACTTACGATATTGGACAAGCTCCGCTTTCCTCCCCGGGGAACGTGCGCATGTCCATCCTGTTGCTCGGTTGCCTGACACTTCTCCCGGCCGCCCCCGACGGCGACCCGGCCCGCGTCGAGAAGATCCTCCAGACACATTGTCACCGGTGCCACGGTCAGGACGGTACTTCGGAAGGCGGGTTCGGCTACGCGCTGAACCGCGAACGACTCGTGGCCACGAAGAAGATCGTGCCGGGCGATCCGGGCAAGTCAGCGATCATCGCCCGGATGAGCAACCCGGCCGACCCGATGCCGCCCGAAGGGGAATCGCCCCGCCCCTCGGCTGAGGACATCGCCGAGGTGAAAAAATGGATCGAGCGCGGCGCGGCGGCATTCGGCAAGTCGGCCACGGCCCGGAAGTTTGTTTCGCCGTCCATGATGATCGAAGCGATGGCCCGCGACGTCGAATCGGCCAACCCCCGCGACCGGATGTTCCGCAGGTACTTTACCCTGACGCATCTTTACAACGCCGGGATCTCGGACGACGAATTGCAAAGCTACCGCGTCGGCCTGTCGAAGCTCATCAACAGTCTGAGCTGGGGCAAGGCCATCATCGTGCCGCGGGCGGTGGACGATGAGAAGACGGTCTTTCGCATCGACCTCCGCGATTACCAGTGGAACAGCCGAATCTGGGACGAAGTGCTGTTCGAGAACCCCTTCGGTGTCGACTACAAGACGGACACCGAGAAGAAACTGCGCGAAGCGACGCAGACGCGGTTGCCCTATGTGCGGGCCGACTGGTTCGTCCACACGGCCGCGCGTCCGCCGCTCTATCACGAGATATTGCAACTGCCGAAATCGGACCTCGCGCTCGAGCAGCAGTTGCGGGTCGACGTGGCCGAGAACATCCGACAGGACCGCGTGACCCGGGCCGGCTTCAACGGGTCGGGCGTCTCGCGGAACAACCGCCTGATCGAGCGGCACGAGTCGCCCTACGGGGCGTACTGGAAGAGTTACGACTTTGCGGGCAACGCCCGGGACAAGAACCTGTTCGCCAGCCCGCTGGGGCCCGGCGCGGGGCCGCACGACTTCCGGCACGACGGCGGCGAGATCATCTTCAATCTGCCCAACGGGCTTCAGGCATACCTGCTGGTCGATGGCGAGGGCCGGCGGATCGACAAGGGGCCGGTCGAAATCGTCTCCGACCCGAAACGGCCCGACCGGCAGGTAATCAACGGCCTGTCGTGCATGTCGTGTCATGCCCGCGGCATGATCGAAAAGGATGATCAGGTCCGGGCCCATCTGAAGGCGAACTCCGGCGGGTTCCCGGCGGACGTGCGCAACAAAGCGCTGGCGTTGTACCGGGACAAGGACGCATTCACTCGTCTGATTCGCGGCGATGCCGAGCGGTTCCGGAAGGCCGTCCAGGCCACCGGTGCGCCGCTGTCGGCCACGGAGCCGGTGGCCGCGCTGGCCCGACGATTCGAAGACGAGTTGGACCTCAACATGATCGCGGCAGAGGTCGGCGTCACGCCCGACGATTTCATCGCGTCGCTCGCCAAGTCGGCCAAGCTGACCCGCGTGCTGGGCGGCGTCCGCTCGGCCGGGGGCACAGTCCAGCGCGATGTCGTCAACGACGACGTTTTTCAGAATCTGTCCGCCTTCGGCGACATCCGCGTCTTCAGCCGGAGTCGCCGACAGGTGCCCGGCGAAGTCCCGCAATCCGTTGGCGAGAAGACGGCCGAGGACCAGGGCGCGATGACTTTCTCGTTCCCCGACGACAGCCCGGCCAAGGGTAAGCGCGTCAACATCCGCCGTTTCCGCGACGCGGGCCGGAAGCAGTGGATCTTCGTCTCGGAAAAAGGGCACATGGCAACATTGCCCGACGATCGGCCGCGTGGTCCGGCGACTAATCTCTCGAACGTCTACTTCTCCCTGTTCGATCTGCCCGGCCCGCCCAACGCCAAGACGCCCCCGAGTAAAGTGACTGTCGCATTGTTCTTCGACCCCGTGACCGAGGGATTGATCTATCTGTCAGATCTCGGTGGTATCACGGCGTTCCGGGCGGCCCGACCGTCGGGCAAACTCTCGGGATTCACGACCGTGGGCAACTTTACGTTACCGTTCCGCGATCCCGGCCAGGAGTTGCTCGGCGACACCGTGCGGGTCCGACGGGTGCTCGCCGTGCAGTATGCGGAGCCGAACGTGGTGCTGCTGATCGGAAACACCGGCGGCCTGGCCGTGACCACCGTCCGGCCCGGGATTACCCGCCCGCGATTGCCACACGGTTACAGCCTGCCCGTTCGCAGCAGCGACCAGGGACTGTTCGGCACCGATGTGAAATCGCACGCGATCGAGGTCTACGAATTGCCGGGAACCAAACTCGCACTGCTCCTGAACGGATCGGGATCGCTGGCAGTGATTCCGAACGTGGTGGCGAATCAGTCGACGGTTCCGCCCGTGGCGGTCGACCGATTGCGGATCAAGGTGACGGGCCAGCCGACCGTTCCCACGTCGCAGGCCGACCGCAGCCGGAGCGGTGAGTACTACCGCGATCCCAACACGCGGGAGACGATTCTGATCACCGAGACCGGGCACTTCACAGTGGTCCAACGACCGCGCGGCGGGGCGTAACGGACCCTTGTTCCGGGTGCGTGAATCACGACAATAACAGGGGCTGATCGCCGAGGTGGCCCGGGTCCCGATCCGGGGCGCGATTCGGAGGGGTGAGACGGCCCTCGGGAGTCGCTTGGCCGGTGGGTCGGGTGGCCCGAGTATCACCCCGGAGACTCGGTTTATGATCCATGAAGTATCCGGCGACATCCTCCTGACGGGCGCACAAGCCATCGCCCACGGCATCGCGCCCAACGACCATTTCGATGCCGGTCTGGCTCTGGCCATCCGCGAAGCGTGGCCGGCAGTGGCCAAGGATTTCCGGCATTATGCCCACCAGGCGCATCCGAAGCCCGGCGAAATTTGGGTGTGGGCTGGTGTGGGTGGCGTCCGCGTTTACAACCTTTTGACGCAGGAGGGGGAGCATGGCCACGGCGCCAAGCCCGGCCGGGCGTCAGTGCCCAACGTCAACCATTGCCTGAAACGGCTTCGCCACGAACTGGATAAAGGCGATGTGAAGAGCCTCGCCCTTCCCAAACTCGCGACTGGCGTGGGCGGACTCGAGTGGGGTGAGGTCAAGCCGCTCATCCACCAGCACCTCGGGGAACTCGCGATCCCGATTTTCCTCTATACGACCTACCACAAGGGCCAGAAGGCGGCCGAACCGGGAATGTAATCGTTGAGGAATTCGGCCCGCCGACTGCCGGATTGGCAGTCCGGTGGGCCGGATTTTTTTTCGGATTCCTGGAACGGTCGCTGCAACGTCTTTCATCACAACTGTTTAACGACTCGATTCGTAAATCTGTTGTACCGGCATGATGAAAAATGAAGGCTGGTACGTCTGTTGCTGTAGTGGGTTCGAAAACAAGGAATCAGCAAGGAGAGGAAGCTCATGGGTGAACGGTTGTCTCTTGGTTCGACGGTCGGAGTAGCCCGCCCGGGGTCCGATGTCGCCGGGGCGGTGCCGTGTACTCAGGAGACCCTGGTGGTGGACGCCCGAGCACAGCTTCGCCCGGCCGAGATGGTCGAGCGGAAGCTGATGTCGATTTTGCGGGCTGTTCCGCTGCCGGTCAGTCACGTCTCGGCCTCCCACCGGAGGCGGTAACTCGACCCTGCGGGTCTTCCCCGCTAACTCAAAAGTACCATCGTCGGCCGGGCACCGTCACGGTTTGCCCGGCCGATGAATTTTATCGCCAGCCCCGGCGTCCATTCCGTAACAGGTGATGCCGCCCCGGGTCCGACCCGGCCTCACCCGGCCCCGACAACCAGAGTTCGGACAACCCATCCCGGGCCACCTCGCCCGGCCTTTCCAACCGAAACACTATGGCACTCCGACCTGCGGTCGGTCTGTTCACCTCGGAAGTCCGGATGATCGCGGCCCGCGCCGTCGAAGTCTGGGCCATGGTCCCCCGACGCCTGAAATGGTCGTTTCTCGCCGCCACGGTCGTCATGGCCGTCGGCAGTGCGTCGAACGTGGGCATTCCGCTCATGCTCGGCTGGCTCATTGACAACATGCAGGCAGGGGCGGCAGCCGGTCTCGGTCGCTCGGAGCTGATCCGGACTGCGCTGGCGGTTCTGGCCGGGATTGCCGGGCTCGTGTTTGCCCGCGAAGGCCTGAACGTCCTCCGGCGGTTTCTAGTTGAAAACACCTGTACAAAAATCGACAAGCATTTGAACGTCCTGGTCGTGTCGCACCTGTTGCGCACCGATCTCGGCTATCTGACCCACGAAAAGGTCGGGGCGATCCACGGCCGGGTATGCCGGTCGATTGAAGGCTTCATCCGGTTCCTCCGGGTGTCATTCCTCGACTTCTTCCCGGCCCTGCTCACGGGCGGGCTGGCCCTCGGCGCCACGCTGGTCAAGCAACCTTGGATGGCGCTGGCTATGGTGGCCGTCATCCCGGTTTCGCTCTCTATCACGGCCTGGCAGCTTCTGTCGCAAAAGGGCATTCGACTGCGGATCATGCGTAGCCGCGAAGAGCTCGACGGCACGATCGTCGAGCAACTCGGCGGGATTGACTACGTCCGGGCCGCTGACACGCTGGATCGCGAAGTCGGTCGGGTCGAAGTTGCCGCCGAGAATCGCCGATCCACCGAAATCAAGCACCACTTCGAGATGTCGCTGTTTGGGGCATCCAAGGCGATCACCGAAGGGTTCTTCCACGTCGTCGTGCTGGGCTCGGCCGTCCTGCTGGCCATCGACGGGCGGATCGGCTACGGCGAAATCCTGACCTACTCGATTCTGTTCCTGAACGTTATGGCGCCGCTCAGCGAGATTCATCGCGTTCTCGACGAGGGCCACGAGAGCAGCCTGCGGGTCGCCGACCTGCTGGCCATTTTGAACTCGCCGGTCGACCGTTCGTTCGAGACGCCCGAGACCGAGCCTGTCTTCGATACCGAAGCGCCGGCTATCGAAGTCCGGGATCTTCATGCGGACTACCGCCTCGACGAAAGTCGGCGTCTGCGGGTGCTCAACGAGGTCTCGATTTCCATCAAGCCCGGCGAGACGATCGGCGTGGCCGGTTGCTCCGGGTCCGGAAAGTCGACCTGGCTCAAGGTCATCCTGCGTCTGCTCCACCCGGTGTCGGGTGCGGTGCGGGTCCGCGGCGTACCACTCGAGAACCTGTCGCGCAAGCAGATCTCGAAGATGTTCGGGTACGTCAGCCAGAACCCGTTCCTGTTTGCCGGCACGATCGAAGAGAACATCCGGTACGGGTGCGGCGGCGGGACGTTCGCCGACGTGATCCAGGCCGCCCGCCGGGCCGGCATCCACGATGAGATCGAGGACATGCCCGACGGCTACGCCACTCGCCTGGCGGAACGTGGTCAGAACCTCTCGGGCGGTCAACGGCAGCGGATCGCCCTCGCCCGGGTGTTCCTCAAGAACCCGCCGATCCTGATCCTCGACGAGGCGACCAGCGCGCTCGACACGATCAACGAGCGGCACGTCCAACGTGCCATCGAAGCCGCCATGGCCGACCGTACCGTTATCCTCGTGGCACACCGGCTCAGCACGCTGGCCGACGCCGACCGTATCCTGGTCTTCGAAGAGGGCCGGGTCGCGGAGTCGGGCACGTACAAGGAACTGCTCGCCCGCAATGGCGTATTCGCCTCGCTGGTCGAACACGCCAAGGGCGAAGCGACCGTCGACCAGTCGCCCGAGCACGCGGCCGTGCAGACTGCGATCTGACGGACACAATCAGCGCAAAAAGAAGCCGGCCCCGCGAAGGTGATGTACCTCCGCGGGGCCGGCTCGTTTCATAACTCGTTACGCGCCGAGCGCGGTCAGAGTTTTCATGACTTCGTCCAACGTCGGCTTGAGTTTATCGCCGACGCCGGGAATCGCGAGCACTTTCTCGACGAGTTCCTTGAGCTTGGTCAGCCCCGTCGTCAGGGCCGCCTTGGCCGGGCCTTGGGCAGCGGCCGGGATCTTGTCCCACACCACCTTCAGGCCCGCGGCCTTCTCCCCGGCATCCTTCAGTTTCGGCAGAGCCGTCTCGGCTGTGGCCGCGTCTTTCACAGTGTTCAGCGACTCGGTGAGAGAGGCGAACACGCCCGAAAGATCCTTCGTGAACGCGGCCGCCTCGGCCGCGAGGGCCGATACGTCCGGGGCCTTGGGCAGCGGGTTCGGGACCTGCCCGGGGCGGATGTTGAACCACCAGTAAGCGCCGCCGGCGATGGCCAGCACAAGGAAGAGCGGGAGCAACATACTGCCGCCACCGGGAGCCGGAGCCGCCGTGCCCCCGAACCCGGGGACGGCATCGAGCGACAGGCCGGGCGGCATGGCATCCGCAATGTTGCCCTTCTGCTCTTCAAACAGCGCGGAGACAGTGGAGCCGGTGAGCCCGGCCGTGCCGAACTTCTTGGTCATCGTCCCGAAGATAATCGGGGCGAGGAAGCCGATGAGCTTCTTGACCGTCTCGGCATCGAGGCTCAGGAACTTGCTGAGCACGCCGAGCAGAAGGTTGAGCTTGCCGCCATCAAACAGCCCGGTGAGTGCGCTCTTGCCTTCCTCGAAGATCGCGCCGGCCTGACCGGATGTGAGATCGGGGATCTTCGACAGTTCTTCGGGCGTAAACTTCCGGGCCATCGAGGCTATCTTCTCGGCCCCGCCGGGCACGCCGGCCAGCTTGCCGAGTCCGGAGAGTATGGCCGGCACCGCGGCCGTCACCGCCATTTTGGTTTTGGTCTCACCCTGGCCGGTCAGCGAACTGAGCTTGTTCAGCATCGCGCCGGAGAGTTCCTGCTGGATCGATTCGACGAGGTTCATTGCGGGCCTGCCTGTTTTGGGATGTGGTCGAAGATTCTTCCCAAGAGTGTAGGCATCTGATCGCCGACCGTCGGGGCCGATTCGTTCGGGTTGGCGATAAGAAATATGTACAAATGTATCCTAACTGGCCTTGCGAGTCCGAAAGAGTTCGGTTTAATGGCTGTCGTCGCCCGTCCATCCCATCTCCGGAGGTATGCCGATGTCCGTTCGAATCCTGGCCGCCGTCGCCGGCCTTGCCGTGCTGCTCGGGTATGTCGCGGCCGACGACAAGAAGAAAGCGGGCGAGCCCGACATGCAGGCCATGATGGCCGCGATGATGAAGCACGCCACTCCCGGCGAGCACCACAAGGTCTACGAACAGATGGTCGGGAAATGGACTTACACGGGCAAGGCGACGATGGGCAACGAGACCGCCGAGCTGACTGGAAAATCCGAGCGCAAGTTGCTCATGGACGGCCGTTTCATGCACGATCATGTGGTCGGTGACGCGACGATGCCGTTCGAAGGCATCGGCATCTCCGGGTACGACAACCACACGAAAAAGTACTTCTACGTGTGGTTCGATTCCATGTCGACCAGCATGATGCGTGGGGAAGGCGACTACGACTCCCGCACGAAGACGCTCACGATGAACGCCGAAGGCTACGAGGCGGCTGCCGGCGCTGTCATCAAGATGAAAGACGTCCTGACCATGAAGTCGGCCGACGAGATCGAGCACACCTTCTACAAGCTCGTCAACGGCAAAGAGGTCAAGACGATGGAGCTGCATTACAAGCGGGCGAAGTAGGCCTTGAAGTCAGGCTCCCGACCGGCCGATCGCCGGGCGGGAGCGAGACGCCCCGGGCCGACGCGCCGTCTTCCCGGGGCCTCTTTTCATGTCGCAGTCCAAAACCGTACTCCAACGACATCTCGGCCGGCGGGCCGTCGCCGCACTTCGCAATTTCCAGAGCGATGTCATGACATTGTCCGAGGCGGCCGACTGGCTGCGTCTCTCTGCCGACGAGGTAAGCCGGCTGGCAGCGATCGGCGATCTGCCCGGTCAGCAGATCGGTCGGGAGTGGCGGTTTCTTCGCTCCGTACTCCAATCATGGCTCAGCATGCGCACGGAAAGCCGGCGGTCTTCCGCGGGCCGGTGATTCAGCCCGTCGAGATCATCGGGTCGCTCGGCACCGAGGGCACATAAGCCGACGTCTCGATGCCGGGCGGCGGGTTCTCGACCTCCATGTCGGCGGCCGGCGTGGCCGGGAACGAGCCGCTCTCCGCCATCGGCAGCAAGTCACGAATGGCGTAGCTCTCCAGATCGGCGAGCAGCACGCCGACATCCTGGTACCGGTCCTCCCGCTTCCGCGCCAGCATCCGGCTGAACAGCACGCCGAGTGGCGTCGGCAGGTCCGGCGCGATCTCCAGAATCGGCGGCGCGTCCGTCTGCGAAAGCACGCGGAGCACGTCGGCCGGGGTCGCTCCCTCGAACGGCAACCGACCCGTGAACACATGAAAGAACGTCGATCCGAGCGAGAACACATCGGATCGCTCGTCGAGATGCTCGCCCCGCGCCTGCTCCGGCGACATGTAGTACGGCGTACCGCGGACCGGCTTGCGGGGGCCGCCGGCCAACTCTTCGGGCGCGACGAACTTGAACAGACCGAAGTCGCCGAGCTTCACATTCCCCTCGGCCGAGAGCAGCAGATTGTGCGGCTTGATGTCGCGGTGCAGGATGCCGTTGTGGTGGGCGTAGCGCAGGCCCTCGAGCGCCTGACGGAACCAGCGCAGCCCCAACTCGGCCGGGGCCGGGCCGTGCGTGGTCACATGTCGCGCGAGGTCGCCACCCGCCTGGTACTCCATCGCGATCCAGGCCAGTACACCCACACCGGAGGGGACTGTGCCGGTCGCGAGCACCGGGACGATGTACGGCGACTGGAACTGCCCGAGCACGAGCGCTTCGCGGGTGAACCGGGCGGCCAACTCGTCGTCCGGCCCGCCCTCCTGCCGGGCGACTTTCACGGCCACGGTCCGGTCGAGGCTCAGTTGCGTCGCAAGGTAAACTTCGCTCATGCCGCCGCGGGCGATGCGCTTTTCGAGGCGGTAGTCGCCGAGCACGAGCCCCACCTGCGCCCGGATGGACGGCACGTTGCGAGGTGTATCGGAGCGTGCCGCGGCCGCCTGGGCTTCGAGAAAGTGCCCCGCGGCCAGGTGGACGAAGGCGGCCCGGAGCCGGTCGTGCAGCCGCTCGGTCAGTTCCTCGGCCGGGTCGTCGTTCGGGCCGCTGACGCGCAGGACGATAACGGAGTAGTCCGGGTTGTCGTCGTCGCCGGTGTCGTCGATGGAGTTGGAGATCTGAAGGTCTTCGAGATTGAATTGGTCGGCCGCAAGGGCGGTAGTTACGCAGGCGATCGTCCCGGTGAAGTTGACGCAGACGATCAGCAGCTCGAAGACATGTGGCCCCAACGGTCGAACGTCGAGCGCGAGCGGCTCTGTGGCCGTGACCTCGGAGAGAAGCCGGATGTGCCGGGCGACGCTGGTAATTGCAAACCGCTCGAAATACCCCGACGGCATCCTCCGAAGGTGGTTTTCAATGAGGGACGGTTCCAGCCCGGCGCAGTGTTGCCGAAGAGCGTCGGAAAGGTTCAGCATGGCAGCTATTCTACCCGACTTCCCCCGACGGCCTACGTCGGTTCCGATACACCTTGATTTTGGTGCGGCCCGAACAATCATTAACCGCTTGCAGCATGTTGGTGCAAGTGTTTTGCACATAACGATTTATGGTGAAATTTACGCTGATCGGCCGGTAGTCCGGCTGGGCGGGCCCGGGGAATCGGCCCGATTATGGCGTGCTACTTGCTTCTAAAGGGCCTAATTCGCACAATAATCCCTTGCGCTAATGCGGCAGCCCGGGCTTCGGCGTTGCCTGTTTCGTTTTGCGGGGATTGTCTCGATGGATATTGTCAAGCTTCCGACCCAGCCGCGCACCGGCAAGGGGTCCCGGCCCGCCGCCCGACTTCGCAAGGAAGGGCTGATCCCTGCGGTTGTTTACGGACACAAGCAAGCCCCAGTCAGCATCGCGCTGAAATACGACGATTTGTCGCAGATCCTCCGCCACCACCACCGGCTCGTCGAGCTCGGCCTGCCCGGCGGCGGCGAGACGGCCCTGATCAAGGAAGTTCAGCACGATCACCTCGGCAAGGCGATCCTGCACGTCGACTTCGAGCGGGTCGATAAGGACGAGAAGATCGTCATCGAAGTGGAATTGAAGCTGAAGGGTACCGCGCCGGGCAGCAGCTCGGGCGTGCTCGATCAGCCGCTGCACTCCCTCAAGGTCGAGTGCCTTGCGGCTCAGGTGCCGGAATCGATCAATGTGAACATCAGCTCGTTGTTGCTCGGTCAGGCGATCCATGTGAAAGAACTGGTTCTGCCGCCGGGCGTGGTCGCCCTCAACGACCCCGACGCGATTGTAATCCAGGTGAAGACGCCGACGCTCGAGGCCGAACCGGGCGCGGTCCCGGCAGGCGAGGGCGGGGCGGAGCCGGAAATCGTCGGCCGCCGGGTGAAGGCGGAAGAGCCGGCCGCGGCGGAGAAGAAATAGTGCGGCTATCCGCTTTCTGCTACCCGCTGTCCGCCAGAATGGCGGATTGATCCCGCCGGGTGACCAGTCGACGTGCCGGTGCCGATGATCGGTTCTGGCGGAACGCAGATTGCGGAGAGCGGATCGCGGATGAAGGTGATTGTCGGGCTGGGGAATCCGGGGCCGCGTTATGCGGGGACCCGGCACAACGTCGGGTTCGACGTGGTGGATCTGCTGGCCGCCGGCGTGGGGACAAGCCCGTTCCGCAGCCGGTTTCAGGCGCAGGTGGCCGAGTTCGCGGACGGAGCCGAGACGGTCCTGCTGGTGAAGCCCGAGACGTTCATGAACCTCTCGGGGCAGAGCGTCCGCCAGGCGCTCGACTTCTACAAGCAGCCGGCCGAGAGTCTGCTGGTGGTCTGCGACGACATCGCATTGCCCTTGGGCAGGCTGCGGGTCCGAATGCAGGGGACGCACGGCGGTCACAACGGCCTGCGGGACATTCAGGCCCACCTGGGCACGACGGCGTATTCGCGGCTGCGGATCGGCGTCGGGGCTCCGGACGATGACGCGGCCGACCACGTGCTCGGCCGGTTTCGACCGACCGAGCGGGCCGCGGTGACGGAAGCCGTCGCCCGGGCCGCGGAGGCCGCGCTCGTGTGGGTCCGGCACGGCACGACGGAATGCATGAACCGGTACAACGGGGAAAAGGACGCGACTCCGAAGCGTCCCAAGAAATCGAGAGATCACGATGCCAGTCCAGATGTATGAGTTTCTCCTGATGCTCGACAGTTCCAAGGTCGCCGGCGACCTCGAGGGGACGAAGCAGACGCTCAAGGCGATGTTCGAGAAGCATCACGCCGAGGTGCTGGCCTCGCGCCCCTGGGACGAGCGGAAGCTCGCCTACCCGGTGTCCAAGCAGAAGAAGGCCCTGTTTCACCTGAATTACATCAAGGCCGATACGCAGATGGTCAAGGACATCGAGCACGACCTGAAGCTCAATGAAAACGTCCTGCGGTTCATGTCGGTGCGGATCGAGCCGAAGCTGCAGGAGACGATGCTCGCCCTCGCGCTCGACCCGCGGGCCCTGGCCCTGCAGGCGGCAAACGAAGACGTCGTCGACGAGTTCGAGATGGGCGGCCGGGGCTGACCCGAGCCGGCGGCGAAAATTCTTCGCTGCGGACCTGCTAACCGGCTCTCGGCCCGGGTAAACTAAGGGGCTGACGTGACGCCCCCAGTCGGAGGAACAGCCCGTGGCCAATCTGAACAAAGTGATGCTGATCGGTCGCCTGACCCGCGACCCGGAATGCCGGGCCTTCAGCAACGGCGGCAAGGTGGCGAAATTCGGCTTCGCCGTGAACAACCGGGCCAAGAACTCGCAGACCGGTCAGTGGGAAGACGTACCGGTCTGGCTCGATTGTGAGGCCTACAACCGGGGCGACTACGGAAAGCTGGCCGACCGGGTTGAACAGTATCTGAAGAAGGGTTCGCAGGTCTACCTGGAAGGGCACTTGAAGCTCGACCAGTGGGACGACAAAACGACGGGTCAGAAGCGATCGGCGCTGCGAATCGTGGTCGATGAAATGCAGTTCCTCGACTCGCGGAGCGACGGGGGCGGACGAGGCCCCGGCGGCCCTCGCAGCCAGCAGGCCAGCGCACCCGGCGATTCATACAATGACAGTCACGGCGGAGACGACTTCGGGTCGGCCCCGTCACCCGCGGCCGGCGGCCCGGCCGAAGAGAGTATCCCGTTCTGATCCCCTGGCGTGAACCGCCTCAGGACCGTTTCCCATGGCGAAAGCAAAGACCAAATCCGCGGCCCCGAAGGTCGAAGCCAAGAC
>JAIBBI010000095.1 GCA_019694755.1 Gemmataceae bacterium | reverse complement strand
ACCCGCCGCTGCGACCCCAGCCTCAAAGGGTCCGCGTCTGGCCTCCATCGACATCCAAGATTGCCCCCTGACAGTACTGTGCCGCACCGGATGCCAAGAAGGCGACGGCCTGCGCGATTTCGGCCGGCTCGCCGAACCGGGCCACCTTCACCGCTCTCGCCATCTCCGCCGCCGCCTCTTCCAGGGTCAAACCCCGCTCCGCGGCCAGTCGGTGCACCCGTCCGCGCAGGCGATCCGTCAAGATCGTGCCCGGGTTTACCGCGTTCACCCGCACCCCGTCCGTGACCCCTCGGTCCGCAAGTACCTTGGTCAGGTTCAGCAGTGCGGCGTTCACCGCTCCTCCGATGGCGAACTCGGCTGCCCCGGTGCGGCCCCCGACGCCGACGATGTTGATGACGGCCCCATGGGTCATTCGCAGGTGCCCCCACGCGGCCCGACAGCACCGCACGGCTGCGAAGAACTTCAGGGCGAACCCGTCGGACCAGTCCGCCTCGGTCAGGGCCAGGAAGTCGCCACGGGTCGTTGCCCCGGCGTTGTTGACCAGCACGTCGAGGCGGCCAAACCGTCCGACCGTCGCCGCAACGACCTCGTCGGCGGCCGCCGGCTCCCGCAAGTCCACCGCCTGGACGAGGGCCGGGGTTGGGAGGGACCTGGCCAGCTCGTTGAGTTGGTCGCCCGTCCGCGCGACCAACGCTAGATAGACCCCTTCGGCGGCGAGGGTCTGGGCGATCGCCCTCCCGATGCCGCGACTCGCGCCGGTCACGATGCCGACTTTGTCAGTCAGCTGAAGATCCATCGCACCAACCTCCGCCGCCGAAAGAACCCATTCATGCCGTGATCCCTTGACGGTGGCGTCGCCCGTGAGGGGCGGGCATGCGATGTCGGTCATTCTGGCGATCGATCCTGAGCAGTACAAGCTTGTCTGCCGGAATGGCGAGTCCGGCGTGTCAACGCCGGGGTGAATGCGGGAGACCGTACCTTCCGCAGCACCCCGGGCGAATGCCCGCAGTGTCCAACAGGGTCGCCGGTGCCGGGTGTCTATTCAGACGGTCGAGGGATCCGCCCCCCCGGACCGCATCGTGTTTTGAGTCGGTAGGCCGTCAGAATGGTCCGGCGTGCCTCTACTCGTCGGCCACCGTATCCGGATACATGACATGCTGCCGAAGCACTGCCGCCGACAGGAACGGACGGAAGCTGCCCGGTGGCGGCCCGTGCGGGCGTAGTCTTGGGTAAATCATGGCGTAGTCCGCGAAGTACGCGGCCCGCTTGAGTAACTCCCGCGGCTCCACCAAGTCGCCCGTTCCTGGCGGGTGGAGCATCGCCCGAAGGTCGTCCACGGGGAGCGACCGCACGTCCGCCACCCACCGGGCGATATCCTCGGGAGCGGTGTCGTAGTCGAGGACGAACGCTGCCCCCTCGGTGTGCCAATTGTACTTGCTCACCTCCTCGGCGGTGACCTTACCAGTGGTGAACTGCTCGGCTAACTCGATGCCTCGGCGGCTCGCCTCCTGCGGCAGTAGGGGCCAGATGCCGCGACACGACGCCAGGTAGAACCGATGGAGCGACAGGCGGAGGCTGAGGCTATCGGCCGAGCCTTCCGACTGCTGCCAAAAGAAGTCAAGCATGGCCCCCGCGTCGTCGCTCCAGTGCCACTCCGCCACTGTCATGCGCTGCCTCGATTTCGACAGTCACCGTCGATACTGAGTCTTGCCCGGATGGCGTGCGATCATTGCCGGGCACTTTGAGGCCCGAGTGCGGGAGAACAACCGCCGGCATGCCGTCCGCAGGTCGAACGATCTTTGACCGCCCCACGTTCAAAATGGAGAGGTATGACCACTTACCACCTTGACGACCATTTTGACGCCGGGGGCGTTCAGCGCGGGAGTCGGGTTGGCGATCGTCATTTTGAAATGCTCCTTACCGTTACCAGCAAAGTCCGACCGGAGGTATTCCGAAGCCTCGTCAACAAATGCTCCGGATTCGTCAAAGAACTCGGCCTTGATCGTCACACTCGACCACGTCAAACTTCCGGTGTTCGTGACCAGTCCGAGAATCTCCAGACGTCCATCGACGTTGCGTCTCTGGATTTCACTGACAATCAGGTCTTTAGATGCGTCACCCTTGAGAAACGTGAGCTTCAGGAGGGGCAGGAATCCCAACAGCATAAAGGGAACCATGATCAAGAAGGGCTTCCAGCCCCCTGATACGTTGAGGGCCGACAATTCGGCGCCGCAATTGGAGCACTTCATTTTTGCCTGCATCAGATACACCCCTTGAGTCCAACGACCGGATTCTCCAGCGGCGGATACCGAGTGAGCGACGTACCTCCAAGTAGTCTAACAGCCCCCGACATCGGCGTCGTCATTTCATTCGTCGACACCAGGGTCGCTGAAGGCTGCGAACTCCGGGGCGTACCGGACCAACCCGGCTCCCGCGTGCAGGCCGCCGGCCACCAGTTCGACGGCTTGGAACGCCGGACCGCCACCATACTCGTCATCCAGGCCGAACGCGGCCGCCGGGCGGAAACCGAACCGGGCGTAGTACGCCGGCTCGCCGAGTACCACCGCCCAGCCGAAGCCAGCCTTCCGGCATTCGTCGAGCCCGTCCCGGATGAGAGCCGCGGCGACCCCACGACGCCGGTGCGGCTCAGTCACGGCGACCGGCGCGAGGCCGGCCCCGGCAGCCCGTGACGCAGCCGTCACCGGGCTAAAGGCAACGTGCCCGACGACCTGCCCGTTCACCTCGGCGACCAGCGACACCCTCAGTCGGCCGGCGGCGCGGAGCAGATCCACCAACCGGGCCTCCAGGTCCGTCGGGAAGCACGCCGCGTGCACGGTGTGGATCGCCGCTGCGTCGCCCGATTGTTCGGCACGAATTACTGCCATCCCGCCTCCACTGACCCGGCGACTCGCCCACCTGCCGCGAAATGTTCCGCCTAAATTCAAACTACACGACGCTACCACCCCGTTCCGGTGAAACAGTACTTCTCATGGGCCGACAATAGCGGGACGGACTTGCTTCGGGCCGTCCGCACCAGCGGCCTGTCGGGCATGCCGGGGGCAACGTCGATCACCGGTCCAGGGGGTACTCGTCGGCGCCCTCGACGCGATTGGCCGCTCAACAATCGGTTGAATGCCAACCGCGTCGACCAGAATTACCGGTGACGGGTGGACCTTTAAGGGGATGAGAGAGAGCAACCCCATGGGATACCGACAATTTCAGGTTCTCGGTTCGTGGGGCCGGTCGTACGTGCCGTTGACGGCCGCCAACTACTCCCGGAACTCCTCCGCGTCCGCCAGCATCCCCTCGGCCGCCCACGCCGCCAGACTCGGGTACACGGCCGTGTACGGCCACGGTGGCGGTTCCGGGTGCCGTGCCCACGTCAGGTGAGCCACCGCCACCCGCCCGGACCCGTCTTCAATGGCGAACAGCACGTCGTCGCAGTCCTGACGCCGGGCCAACGTCCGTACCGGCAGCCCGAACAAGGGGTGCCCGGCGGCCAGTTCGTCCGCGAGTTCCTTCTCCAGGCCGGCGATCTGGTCGGTGTCGTCGGCGACCGAGTACCAAGGCGGGAGCCAATCCATGCAGTAACGTTCTCCGCGACCAAGGAACTCCGTGTGCTTCGCTAGCTGACTTTCCCCAAGGAGGGTCGGGGCTAGACCAGCATGACGAGATATCTCGTCACCTGTTTCCCCTCCCGAACTCCCGGCCAATCTGCCGATGCCCCGATGCTGTACGCGGTCGATCGCCCGCACTAACGGCGGCATGTGGCGTCGATCATTCTGTCAGGTCGGTGGGGAAGTGCATATCGCCCCCTAGGCAGGGTTTCTCCTCGACGACGGCCGTGCCGGCCAAGGTGGACACCGAACCACTGTAGGTACGGCCGAGAAGCGGAATTTGGCCCGGGCGGTGATCAGGGGCGGACGGGGTTTCCGTCCTTCAGAGGTCCACTTCGATGGAGACGTGGGGAAGGGCCGGGACCTGGCGGGGCTGTCTGAGAAACGACACCGCGGTCCCAGCCGACGACAAATGCAACGGGACTGAACGGGATCGTTCGCCCGGAAGATGTACTCACTGTCCAGCTGAATCGCACGCCGCCAGGGCCCGCTCCAGGTCTTCGACCGACGGGCAACGGTCGGCAGGGTCCTTGGCCAGACACCGGGCGACCACGGCTGCCAGGTCTTTGGGCATATCGGGCCGCAAGTCGGTAACCAAGGGAGGAGATTCTGTTCGGTGAGCGGCCAGGAGTTGTCCCAGGCTCTTACCCTGAAACGGCGGCCGGCCGGTCAGGGCGAAGAACGCCACAGCCCCGAGGCTGTCGCCGTCGCTCCAAGGGTCCGTGACCTCCTCTCCCGCCGGCAGCCGCACCCCTGCAAGCACATTGCGGCGGTGTATTACCTGCTCGGGGAGGAGTTCGACCGGGACCCGTTCCTGCAGTTCCGCCTGCGGGGCTCTGACCGTGCCTCGATCTGCAGGCGGCTCACTGCGGCGGAGGAGCCGACATTGTCGAGTGCCGAGCCCGTAAAGGTGGTGACGCCGAAACCCGTATCGGCGGACGCGACGGCGTTCTGGGCGGCAGGGCCACTCCCGGCGGACCTGTAAGGCGATGTGCGGCTACCGCCGGTGGATGCCACAGTGCCCAAGAGATTGGGCGCATTCCCCTACTGGCGGGGCACGGAGCGGTTCCTGGTTGCCCATCCGCTTGCCCCGTCGTTTGACGGCCAACGAACAGCCTGCAACTACTTGCTCGACCCAGCCTTTCATGTCTTTGGTCTTCTGCAAAACCCGCCGAGCGACCCCTCGAAACGCAGTTAAACTCCGAGAAGCAACCTCACCTATGAGAAAACTCGTGGGTAACTGAGAGATTCGCCGAACGCACGCGATAGCCTCGCTGTACGCCCAATTCGAAATAGACTTCGAGAATGCTTCCAATGGCCGGCTGGAGTTGTCTCCCATTCATCGGTAACTTCGCACGTAGGGATCGTCGCGGGTGGCCGCGAGCAATCCCTGTCCCACCTGCGACCGACGGGCAGACTCAGACCGAACTTAGGAAGTTTAGGCGGAACATCAGGAAATCGCTGGTTCCTACCTGGCCGTCTCCATCAAAATCGAACGTCTGGTTGTTTGATAAGTAAACCAGTCGGAAGGCGAGAAAATCCGCGGCGTCTACCGATCGATTTCCGTCTGCATCGCCCATAAGGCGATGAAAGCCGTACACGAGATTGTCGCCCGAAACGCCATCGGCGTTCCCATCAAACCCGCTGGTCCCGGTGCCGAGAAACTGAGCGTCAATCGTAAGTGTGTACCGCCCGTCGATGAGCGAACCGGTGGTCGCGAATATTGCATCGGAGGGCTGAATCACGATCTGAGTTGATGTCTGGGTGAACGTAAACTTGACCGGGCCGACCGGGTTCCCGGGTCCCGTGCGGACGAGACGAATGGCGCTGTTCATTCCCTGAGGAAATGTTACAGCCGATGAAAAGACAACCGTGATGGACCTTACCATGGACCGCTGTTGCGTGCCGTCGTTAACCGTTACAGCAGCGGTAATCGGGCCGGCCGTGGCCCCCTGATACTCGAACGCACCAATATCGGGGCGAAGCCCCGTCGAGCGAGAAAATGGCGTCCCTCGTTGATCGAAAGATAGCAACAGCAGATTGTCGCCGGTATCGATGCAGGGGCTGTTGGCCGGCAATGCGTGCGTCGGCGTCGGACCACCGTTGTTCGCGAGCGGTGCGAGGGATAGATTCGTGCCGAATGCAAGATTACTGCCACTACCGGGGCTTTGGGAGAATCCCGCGCCGCTTCCTATTGCCGAACGTGTCAACATGACTCCATTGGCCTTGATGTCAATGCCCACGGGATCCTGGGCGGCATTTCCAGAAATGATCGAGCCCGACACGGCCACCGAGTTGCCAACGTTGTTGACCCGGACGCCGCCCCAGGAGACACTGGCGGAGTTGTCCGTCACCGTGCAATTGACGATGGAGAACGCCTGCGTGGGCAGGCCCGAAGTCTCGAAGAAGACGCCTCCCGCCCGTCCGCCGATACCGGGTTGGGTCACATCAACTGCTCGATTGCCCGAGATGGTGGAATTGACGATGGAAATCTGAGCACCGCCGTCAAGAATGCCCAGCCCCCCCCCGAAGCCGTCAACGGTGTTTCCAACAATCGCGCAGTCGCGGATTGTCCAAGCACCCGGTGACGTGAATCCACCGATGCCGCCGCCCCTTCCCCCTGCCGAACTCGCGCTGACCAGCGTTCGCTCGACGAGAACTGCCTCACACCCGTCGAGGTACAGGGATCCGCCTCCACCGCCGGTAGCTTGATTCTGAGTCAGATTCGAGTTGCGAATCGTGACAATTGCAGTTTCCCCAGCTACGTATACGCAGCCGCCGTCCTTCGCCGCAGTGTTGGCGTGTAAACTGGAAGATTCAATAACTAGAACGCTTCCGGACAGGGATGCTATTCCGCCTCCGTTTGCCGATGCCTTGTTACCGGCGACGACGCAGTTTTCGATTCGCAGTTGCCCCGAAAGGGCTAATACCGCGCCGCCGGTATCGGCCGCTCCTCCGGAAAGCTGCATACCCCGGATCGTTACCTCGATGGTCGAAGGTCCATTGACGGCGAACAACCGCGATGCCCCGTTGGCAGTGAGGGTGACAGCTGCCGCGCCGGGTCCTTCGATTTGCACCCCGTCGGAAATGACCAGTTCGCCGGACGTCAGTGCGATCGTTCGGGGGGTTTGAAAGAACGCCGAATCAAAAACGATCGCGTCCATCAAGCCAGCGTTTGCATTGGCGGCGACAATTGCCGCTCGCAACGAGCCCGGGCCGCTATCGGCGTCGTTCGTGACAAACAGGGTATTCGGCAAACCGACCTTGAATGTCCCGATTGTACTCGCCAGGGAAGTCATCCCGGACGCACCCGCGACCTCACCCGCCTGAAGGACCACGTTGTAAACCCCGTTGTCTGCTCCATCCCAGGCACCCCCGGGAGCGATAATCCGGTAGGTCGCAGTCCGGGGAGTACCGTCCACCGGCACGTCCACGCCGATGAACTGAGCAGCAACATCGAAGCCACCCGGGCCGGTGACGCGGACGTCCCCGGTGCCCAACGTGCTGACATTCACCGCGATCGAGTCGAAATAGGTCACCGAGAAGGTGTGAACTGTCCCACCGGCGGTAGTAACATCCGATGCCGCCGCTACGCCGACCGGCCCCGCCGCTGCATATTCGAATGCCCCCATGTCCGCCTTGCCGCTCTCGCGGGGAAACCCGGTCCCGCGTTGATCGAATACGAAGGCCGAGGGGTTAGACCCCGTGTTGATGCAAGGACTACCAGGGAGCAACGCCATGGTTCGGGTCGCTCCGCCGTAGAACCCCAACGGGGCTAAAACCGGAGACGTCCCGAAGGGGAGGTTCTGCCCGCTCGTCGCAGTCAACGAGAACCCTGCGGCTGAACCAACGACGGAATACGTCACATCCGCCCGGAGAGCACTAACATCCCGCCCGGTTGCCGCAACATTGGCATTAACGATGCTGCTCTTGATAGACACCGGCTTATCCGGCACGGCCAGGGTCACATCAATGCCGCCACCTGAGGTGGTCGCAGTATTACCGGCAATCGTACAATTTTGTAGTGTCGTAACAATCGAAGACTCTACGCTTATCGCACCGCCCTTACCGTTTGCAGCCAGATTGCCAAACAGGGTCGAGTTCAGCACGGTCGCTACACCACATGACAGCCCGCCCCCCTGAGTCCACGCCGTGTTGTAAGATACTTCACTGGAGTCAACAACAACCGGGTTATTGCTAATGGACAGCAGTCCACCTCCGATTGAGGCAGAATTGCCCATTAATGCCGACTGCCGAACCACGAGCGTTTTATTGTCGTACTGACGACCATAGATGCCACCTCCGGTGGCGCTCGCCGAATTATGCAATAGCGTAGTCTTATGCAAGTACAATGACCCCGCTATGTTGACGCCGCCCCCATTCGTGCCCGCAGAACACCCGGTAATCACAGACTCGCGAAGCGTTAGGTTTGCGTTTACCGCCAGAATGCCGCCGCCTTGCTTACCATAAGTGCCGCTACCATTAGCCACACCCCGTGAGATCGTGACACGTTCAATAACAGCGGTAATGTCTGCAAACGTGGGGTGCTGGAACGTGAACGCGCGGTTCTTGCCCCCGGCGTCGATGTTCACCAGATTTGCCGACGGCCCGCGGATCGTAACCGATTCGGTAAACGTGATCGGTCCACTGGTCAGTAAGATGGTCTTCGGCGTGGCAAATGCGCTGTTATCAAACTCGATCGTGTCCGATACTCCCGACCGTTGTTCCGCCAGAGCGGCTGCCGCCCGCAACGTGCCCGGACCAGAATCCGCAGTCGAGAACACGACAATTCGCGAAGCAATCTTGACGTCAAAGCTGGCAAGTTTCACTTCGCTCGCAAAAGTACCCGATTCATCTGAGACCTGGTTGGCGGCGATGAATACGGAATACGTGCCGTAGTCCTCCTGATCCCAGGTCCCGCCGGGCGGGACGAACGAGTAGGTGGCATTGAGATCAGGGGAATTCGCCACGACATCGATGTCGAGCAAATGTGCCGTCGTGAAAAATCCGCTCGGCCCGGTGATTTTCAGATCTCCGTCGCCAATCGTCGAAATGTCTACGGCGATATCATCGACGAATTTGACCGACACGGCATGACTGACCGCTCCGCCGGCGGTGACACCACTGACGACCGCTGTAGCCATCGGCGGTGTATAGGCGCTCTCCAACGCACCGATGTCCGTACCCAGTCCTACTTGCCGTGGAAAGCCGGATCCTCTTTGATCGTACTGCAACCCGCTGACGTTTAATCCGCGGTCGTGCAACGGACTGTCCGGCAAGAGCGCAAATGTCTTCGTACGGCCGCCGTTGTCCGCCAGCGGGAGCAATTTCGGATCCTCCCCGAACGGACGATTATTCGCGGAAGCGGCGGATTGCGTGAATGAAAGGACGCCGACCTGGCTATAGGTGAGCGCGACGCTCCTTCCCTGAAAACTCATGTCCGGCCGGAGAACGCAACTGTTTTTGTTTATGACTGAACTGGTAATGGTTACGATGCCAACCCCGTCCCCGTTGATGCCGCCTCCTCGAGTCGTAGCTGTGTTGTCGACAATGGTACAATTATGAACAACCACCCCTATCTTGCCTGCACTGCCGGTGTGAACGCCGCCGCCAATGGTCGCGCGGTTGCCTGTCAGCGTGACGTTTTGCAACGATAAGTCGTGTGCCGAGTAGATCCCGCCTCCGTTTGCGGACGACGTATTGCCTGCAATGGTACTCGAAGTGACAGTCGTGAGTCGGATGTTCGAAATGGCGCCACCAGAATCAAAGGACGCATTCAGGGACATCTCGGTGTCGGCAATCGTGAGGTCGGCAAAAGACATTACAGCCCCACCTTGCCAGGAAGTGGAGTTGGCAGTCAGTTGACTTCCAACGATTGTCAGGAGGTTGGCACCTGTGTTGGCGATTGCTCCGCCACCGGCGGAAGTATTGGAGGTCAAGACACAATCGGAGACGGTGACAACGGCCTGTCCGTTGAACACCGCGCCGCCAAAACCGGCCGCCCACCCGCGTGTCATGGTCAATCCGGAAATGGTGATGTTCGTGGGGGAGACCGCTCCAGTGTCTGTAACAAACACGCGGGTGCTATTCTGGCCGTCAAGCGTCAGCCATTCGGGTCCTGGTCCGGTGAGGGTGACTTGCGATAGCAGGGGGATCGGAGACGAAAGGCCGATGGTCACCGGACTTGTAAAGAGCGCTGGCAGAAAAGAGATGGTGTCGGCCGACGAAGTCAATTCGGCCGTGAGAATCGCGTCACGAAGACTCCCCGGGCCGGAATTGGCCAATGTGGTGACGACAATGGCACCCGGTAGGTCAATCCCGAACTCCGTGTTCACGCCTCCGGGGACGAACGAGCCGGAGATATCGGCCACGCTCCCATTCGCAATCGATACCGAATATTGCCCGATGTCAGTCGCGTCCCACGAGCCGCCCGGAGGTGTGAATCGGTAATAGGCTTCTCTCGGTGAGCCGTTGACTGGAGAATCCACCTTCGTCAGTTTGGCAGCCGTAGCGAACCCACCCGGACCGTGAATCAAGATGTCACCGGCGCCGATCGTAGCGACATCGATCCCGGTGTCATCGAAATACGTCACGGTGACTTCGCAGGAAGTAGCCCCTGGACTGGAGACCGCGGGGATCGAGACGGAAGCCCGGGGTACACCGGTCGCCTGGTATTCGAACGCACCGATGTCGGAATTGCCGACGGACCGGACATAGCCACTTCCGCGCTGATCAGTCTGGCGGCCGAGAAAGTTGCGGCCTGAATCGATGGCCGGGCTTCCGGGCAGAATCGCGTGCGTCTTGTTCGAACCACCATTATTCGCCAATGGGGCGAGAAGTGGATCGACGTTCGGTGTGGTCACGCCGCCCACGATATCGGTATCTAGGGTGGAAAGGGAACTGGCAGACTTGCCATTTCCGATCAGGTTGTTGCCGATGGAATACCATGCAAAATCTCCCCGATCTGCGAGATCGGGGGTGGTCCCATTTCCTGCGATGATGGAACTGCCCAGGGTAACGACAGCAAATGCGTCTCCAAAGACGCCCGAACCGGTAGGTGCCTGGTTATTGGTGATTGTCGACTGGAGTATGGTCGCGCTCGACCCTTCAAGAAAGATCGCTCCCCCGGACACGTTGGCGCCGATGTCGCCGGAAGCCGTGTTACTCGAGATTGTGGAACCGAGAATCCGAGTACCGGTGGAGCAAAAGACGCCGGCTCCTTCTCCGCGACCGGCTAGCGTCTTACCTGCACCGGCTGCCAGCGAGTTACCGGCGATAGTGCAGCCATCCAGAACCAGACTACTCGCGAAAACGCCGCCACCGTAGACATTTCCTCCGTATGTCAAGTTTCCCGTCAACGCGCTTGCTCCAATCGCCCGATTGTCGACAACGGAGCAGTCGGTCATTCGAAGGGCGCCGGTAAAAATGCCACCCCCGCGGGCCCTACCTCCGTCTCCCTGATTGGAGCCGAACGGAAGTCCACCGAGAGAACTGTTTCCTTCGATCCGGGTGCGCTCAATCTGAGTGACCGGTACAGTACAGTAGATCCCCCCTCCATAGGTCTCTCCACCGAGGGCGGCATTGGCTGACGTTGCGTTACCGCCGAGTGCAGTGTTCTCCGTAATTGAGCAATCAGCAATCAGTACCATAGTTGCTTTGTAGTCAACATATATTCCGCCGCCGTTGGCCCCACCGCCGGACACACTCTGCGTGGAACTCGTTTTCGAGCCACCGATGGCCCGATTGTAGGTGATGACGGTATTGGACAAGTGAAGTGATCCGCCGAGCTGACAGATACCGCCCCCGAAAACGGAAGGACCGGACGAGGACGTTCCGGCCGATGCCGCAACCGTGTTGTCGCGGATCACGCAATTCGAAATGGTGAGAGTTGCGGTGCTGCGAATACCGCCTCCGCCATCGAAAGCAGAGAATGTCGATCCGGCGCTTCGGTCTAATCCGTTCGAAATCGTCATTCCGGAAATGGTCACGTTGCCGGACTTGATGTCGAAGATCCGATCGCTGGCATTCCCGTTGATAAAGGTGGTGGAGGGCCCAGCCCCGACGATTAACACATTGCCAAGTACGTCCAGGTCACCTTTGGCCGCGCTATCTTCCCACTCTCCCACCGTCGTTAGTACGTAATTTCCGGCCGGCAAAACAATCGTATCATCCACCGTCGACGACGCGTTCGACGCCAGAACCGCTTCACGGAGTGACAACACGCCATCCCCGGGACTAACGGAGTCCGCCGAGGTTGTGACATTGTAGATTGCCGGTACAATCCGATCTTCCAGTACATGAAACCGGCGAATTGGGAGATTTCGTGATCTCGACGTCAGTTTCATTCTCTGGGTCTCCCGATCACATGTTCGCCACGGTTTGTATTATCAGTAGCCGCGTTGTTGAATCAGCGGTTTCAACCGAATCTCGGGTACTTGTTCACACGCTTTGAAGGAACCGCAATCGGAACTGCAGAAAGTCGGCCGCGGTGACCTGATTGTCTCCATCCACGTCAAACGTCGAACTCGAACTCAGGAACGCAAGGCGGAAGGCCAAGAAATCAGCAGAATTGATCGTCGCATTGCCGTCGGCGTCGCCGAACAGCCGGTGAACGCTCAGGGTAAGGTCATCGCCCACCGTGCCGTCGGCATTGCCGTCGAAGTTGCCGCCGCCAATGTGTTGCGCGTCGATCGTCAGCGCATACCGGCCGTCAGGGAGCGAACCATTCGGGAGTGAGATGGCCGCGCTGCTGAAGGTAATTTTTATCGTGTTGCCCGTCTGCTCGAAGACGAGGGGGACGTTGGCGGCGGGAGTGATACGATCGAGTCGGATGGCCGCGGCAAGACCCGCGGGGAACGTGACTGACTGGCTGAAGGTCACTGCGAGACGAGTGAGTTGTGACCGCTGCATTTCCCCGTCGTTGATCTCGAGGGTCGCCGTGACTGGTACGGCGGGCGCGGCGCCCGCGTCCAGCGATTCATAAGCCCCGATATCGGTCCCGACGCCGAAGGTACGCGGGTAGCCGCTGCCGCGCTGATCGTTGACCAGGCCGGCAGTGTTGCTGCCGACATTGATCGCGGGGCTTCCGGGCAGCAAGGCGTGGGTCAGGGTAGAGCCACCATTGTCGGCCAATGGCGCCAACTTGAGGTCGGTACCGAACGGCAGGTTGTTACCGCTCTCCGTCGTCAGTGTCACGAACGCACCGGAACCGATGGCGCTATGGCGTGAAGTGAACGCCAGTCCGGACGCGATGTCTGGTGCCATCGAGGACGAGTTGAAGGCAACGATGGAACTGTCGATCGTGAGCTGACCCGTCAGGCGATCGATGCCGCCTCCGCGGAGGATCTGAGTGCCGGGGTTGTCGGCGACGTTTCCGACAATCGTCGAATTGGCGATGGCAAACGTGCTTTGAGCCGGCAGGGTCAAGTAAAGACCGCCGCCCGACGTCCACGCATGATTGCCGCTGAAAGTTGTGTTCCGGACAATTGCACTGGCCACCAGGTTGCTCGCGAGGAAGTGCAAACCGCCACCTCGGTTGCCCGACGAATTGTCACGCAATAGAGACTCGGCAATCAGGAACTTGCCCGTCGAGCCCGTCGGTTCGACGGAGATCGCTCCGCCGTTCGACAACGCCGTGTTGGCCCGGAGCGTCGAGGTGCGGATGGTCAACTCGCCGATCGTCGTTGCACTGATCGCGCCGCCGGAGAGGCTGGCGGAGTTGAACTCGAGCGTGGAGTCTTCGAGGATCAGGGTGCCGCCGGCCAGAAGCGAAATCGCCCCGCCGTTCGTCGCGGTGTTATTCTTGAGAATGCTGGCCGAGATATGCAATGTGTCGTCACCGACCAGGATCGCACCGCCGAAACCGGGCGAGACTGAGCCCTGACCGGTGCCGTCGATGAGCGTGAGGCCGGCGAGCCCCAGACGGATGGGGCTCGTGGCGTTGATCACCAGTATGCGCGACGATTTGTTGCCGGAGATCGTGACCAGTTGGGAACTTGGTCCGGTGATGGTGAGGTTGTCGGAGATGACCAGCTCGCCGCCGGTCAACTTGATGGTCCGAGGCGTTGCAAAAAATGTCGGATCGAAAGTGATCACGTCGGGGACGATTATGGCGTTGGCCATCGCGACGGCGGCGCGAAGCGAACCCGGGCCGCTGTCGGCATCGGTGGTCACGACAAGTGATTGTGGGATGGCGACTGTGAACGAATTCAGTAGCTGCTGTGGGTTCGCCATCAGCGTTGTGTCGGTGATCGAGCCGGCCTGCAGCGTGATCAGGTACTCGCCGTCATCCGTGTGGTCCCAGGTTCCGCCGGGAGCCGCCAGGCGGTAATTGGCGGTGCGTGGCGTGCCGTCACTGAGGCTGTCGATGGAGATCAGCTGAGCCAACTGGCTGAACCCGCCGGGGCCGGTGACGAGCACGTCATTCGAGTCGATGGAGCTGACGTCGATGGCGAGATCGTCATGGTAGGTGACGGTGAGAAACGTCTCAGTCGTGCCGGGTACGGGTGAGTCGGGCGCTGCCATGACCGCCTGGGGGGCGGCACGCAATCCTTCGACCGCACCGATGTCGGGCGTGCCGCCGGCGACCCGGGGGAATCCACGCTGATCCACGAGCAGACCGGCGGCATTGGAGCCCGCGTTGATGAGTGGACTGCCCGGAAGCGGCGCCCGGGTCAGGAGTCCTCCACCGTTGTCGGCAAGCGCCCCCAGCCGCGGGTCGGTGGCGGGCGGGAGGTTGGAATGGCTAGCTGGCAACAGGGGCGAACTGCCGGGGCCGATCAACGAGTGGGTGGCGGTAATCGAGTTGCCTTTGATGTTGATCCAGCCGGAACTGGAGACGTTGCCGGTAACGACAGTCCCTCGCACCGTTCCCGGGATATTGTCGACCCAAAGGCCCGCGTAAGATTGGTGCGTGTTGTTGACAATCGTCGAATTGTCCATCGTCAGCGTAGCTTTGGCGGTACCCGTGACATAAAGGCCGGTGCCGCCACCGGTAAATGTGGTATTTCGCACGATGATCGGGCCGTCAGCGTGGAGCGTAGCCGAGTTGACCGCAGTGAAGGTCGTGGCATCGACGGTGATCGTGCCGGCCTGTACCGCGAGGATGACCGTTTTTGCGTCCTGGAATAGAGACCGTCGGATGGTCACGGTCGAGGCACCGGTGATCGACGCGGCGTACCCTTGCGAGAATGTGCCGTTCCTCCCGGAAATCATGGAGTCATTGATTGTCACACTTTGGTTATTGGACAGTTCCAATGCCCGGCCCGCATCGTCGCTGAAGATGTGCATGCCGGACAAAGTAACCGAACTCGCATCCGAGCTGATGCCGCGACCGCCCGGCATGTCCAACGTGAAGTCACGGAACTCGATGGCGATGGCCGGCCCGGTATTAAAGGCGTAAAAGGACGAATTTGAGTTGTAAACCGTGAGCTTGTCGCGGCCGGGCCCCTGGATAACGAGATTGGTCGTGATTTCGTCAGCGACGGTCATTGACATCGCAATCGTTCGAGGCGTGCTGAAGAAGACCGGATCGAATGAGATGGTCTCATCGAACGGGTTGGCGTTGGCGCGGGCAATCATGTCGACGAGCGAACCCGGCCCCGACGTGTTGGCGTTGGTGACAACAAGTGTCCCGGCCATGCCGACGGTGAAGCTGCCAATCGTATTGGCGTCGTTGGTCAGTCCGTCGCTGCCCGTCACCTGTCCGGCATTCACTTTCAATGAGTAGGTGCCGGCATCGTGGACTTCCCACGAACCGCCCGGCGGGACAAACCTATACGTTGCGACGCGCGGCGTACCGTTGGAGGGAAAGTCGACCCCGAGCAATTCCCCCGGCGCAGAATAGCCGTTAGGGCCCGTTAGAACGACGTCCTGGTTGTCGAGCGTCGACACGTTGATGGCCGTCGGGTGATTCCACGTGACCTGGACCGTGTGATAAACGCCGCCGGGAGTGTTAACCGGTGCCAGTGTTGCCGTGGCCCAAGGTCGGTCGGGAAATGCTTCGACTGATCCAATATCGACCTTGGACCCGATGAGGCGGGCCATGCCGCGTTGATCGAGGGTGAGTGAAGCGATGTTGGAACCGTTGTCTTTTAGAGGGCTGCCGTAGAGCGGAAGATGCGACAGCGTGGGTCCGCCGTTGTCGGCAAGCGGACCGAGCAGCGGGTCCTCGCCGAACGGACGGTTGCCGACGAAATCGGAGTTGGTGTGAACGGAGATCGCGCCGATCGCACTGTAATATATGTCGCCATAAGCGTGAGATGACACGTCGAGGATGTCAGTCGACGTATTGCGGGTGATCACCGAGCTATGCAGCTCGAGCCAGGCACTGCCGGTGGTCCCGGTCCGCAGTTGATTGACTCCGCCGGCAATACCCGCTGAGTTGTTGACGATCGTGGAGTTGTGAATGGTGATAACGGTATTCGGGACTTGCGGGTCGGACGGGCTGACTGGTTGATCAACGCCGCCGCCCCGGACAAGAGCGGTATTCGCCGACAATGTCGAGTTCCGAATCAGCACGGTGTACCCGTTTGCGTGAATCGCACCCCCGCCCACGCCGGCGCGATTGGCGTGCGCAACGCTATCGATGAACTGAAGGTCACCGCTGAGTGCGGCAATCGCACCGCCGGAGCCGGTTGCGGAATTGTTGCGGAGCGTCGATCGCAAGACTGTAATGGTGGAGTCTGACCCGGCGATCGCGCCGCCGGTCGCGGCCGTGTTACCGTGCAGGACGGCGTCCGAGATCGTCAGGCGTGTGTTGCTGGCGAAAACCGCTCCGCCCGCCAGATTCGAGAAACCGCCAGTCAGGGTCACGCCGGAGATGGAAACATCGATGATATCGCTGTTGCTCGGTGCGATCGCAAATAGTCTGTCCGTCCCGCCGATGGAGATCGTCAGCAGGCCCGGGCCCGGGCCGATGATCTGAATCGGGCTGGCGATCGACAGCGGCGAACCGATCGCCAGTGACTTGACCGAGCCAAAGAGGCCGGTCGCGAAGGTTATTGTGTCCGGGGAAGCCACGTTAAGGTCTGCGAGAAACAACGCTTCTCGTAGAGACAGTTTGCCGGCTGAAAAGTCGTTGTCGAAGAGGTCCGACGCCTCGTCCACTATCAGATTGGCCGTCGGCGCGTAGCGGAATGTGATGAAGGGGCCGCCCGGCACTCCGCGGGGAGTCGTATCGAGGTCGAATATGGAGTTGGCGGCAATCGAGAGCGAATACTCGCCGCCGTCCGAACTGTTCCAGGTACCGCCGGGCGCGGGAATCGAGAACGTCGCACGTCGAAGCGAATTGGTCGTGGCCGGCTCGATACTTATGAGGGTAGCCGGCGACGAGTAGCCGCCGGGTCCGGTCACGGTGATGTCGCCGGTACCCAGGGTGGTCGTATCGATGCCGATGTCGTCACGCAGGGTGACGACAAATGAGTATGCCGTCGAGTTGTCCAAGGGCGAAACAAGGTCGAGGACGGCAACTGAAGGAGTAGGATCCGTCGACTCGATCGCACCCATGTCGGGGCCGGCCCCCAGAGATCGGAGAGACCCATTCTGGTCGGCGGGGGCGTTCAGTTGATTCAGCCCCGCGTCGCGTGCCGGACTGCCGGCAGCCAATGCGTGGGCAGGACGCGGACCGCCGGCAGAACCGAGCGGGAGCAACCGCGGGTCGTGTCCGATGAGGTTGCCGCCGCCGGCAAGTATCCACGACGGCGCGACTTGAATGAGGCTGGATTTTGCGGACGAAACGTTCCCGGAGATGTCGGGTGAATCGCCCGAAACATTCCCGGCTACAATCGAGGAGCCGAGCTTGAGGACCGCGCCCTGTGTCGCGGCGATGCCGCCACCGGAGATCGTGGAAGAATTGTTGGCAATGGTCGAGCCATAGATCCGCAGTTGTGCAGTTTTGAAGTTGACGCCTCCGCCAGAGCCCGAGGTGGTGTTTCCGGAGACGGTGCTGTTGATGAGGGTAATGTCGGAGGTGTAGTCGCTGGAAAAGAACACACCACCGCCGCCGCCCGTCCCCTGCGCGACATTGCCCACAATAGCGGAATCGACAATGTCCATACTGGAAAGCAGGTAAACGCCACCGCCGGACAGTGCAGCGGTGTTGTCGGAAATCACTGTCCTCGTCATCTTCAACCGTTGAGTCGCTGCGTAGATCGCTCCGCCATGTCCGCCGGCCCGATTCGCAGTAATAGTGACGTCAGTCAGTGTGACATCGCCGACGTTCGATGTGGTGTCGACCGCGATGGCTCCGCCGTGCCCTGGTGCCTTTGCACCCGAAATCACGCCGTTGGAATAGAACAGCGTTCCACGGGTGATCAGAATCGCGCCGCCGTTTCCGGTATAAGCTGTGCCATTGGTGAACGACACGCGATCGACCACGACCTCGTATCCGAAGTTGTTGGTCGGGATATTGACGGAGAGTAGACGTTTTTCCGAACTCAACTGGTTAAACGTCACGCCGCCGGCCGGCCCCACGATTCGGACGCGATCGGACACGCCGAGCGTATAGTTGATGTCAATCACTTTGCCCGCGAAGAGTGCCGGGGCAAAAGTGATGTAATCGAACGTGCCCTTAGATTGGTTGGCCAGGTAAACTGCTTCTCCCAGGGTGAGTTGCCCGGGCCCGTACTTTCCATCCGCGTCGACGCTCAAATTGTCCACGACATATGGCGTTACGACTTCTACTTTGGTCCACCCCATGAGGCCTGCAGGAGCGGCATTGTGCGTGAAATCGGAATCGAATACCTGCTCGGCGTTGAGGGAAACAGAGTAGATTCCATTGTCGGCGATGTCCCAACTCCCGCCCGGCGGCATGAAAGTGTAGAGAGCGGTGACAGTCGTACCACTCGTGTCCGCCGAGAAACTTACGAATGAGGGAGTTGCCTGGAATCCGTTCGGCCCCGTCACCGTCAGGTCCCCCGTACTGAGTGAGGACGTATCAATGCCGGTGGCGTCGAAATACGTAACGGAAAACGTGTAGGATGTATCCCCGGCAAATGTGTCCGTGTGCAGCGAGGTTCCGAGAAAAGTGGGCAGGTTACTCAACCCTTCGTGTGCGCCGATATCGGCCTTGGTGCCGGTAACGCGAGGAAAACCGGAACCACGCTGATCATATGCCAGCCCGAATTCATTTGACCCGGCGTCGATCGCGGGGCTGCCGGGCAGCGGCGCCATGGTCAGTGTCTTGGACCCGTTGTGGTATCCGAGCGAGGACAAACGCGGGAGCAACGGAAACTGAATTGTCCCGGAAAGAG
Source organism: Gemmataceae bacterium (assembly GCA_019694755.1). Lineage (GTDB taxonomy): Bacteria > Planctomycetota > Planctomycetia > Gemmatales > Gemmataceae > JAIBBI01. Next base: position 1,083 of record JAIBBI010000095.1, on the reverse strand, counting down.
TGTTGTTCAAAGTGATCGACTGCGTTTTATTGCCTCCGATCACGCCCACAATCGAATACTTAGCCGACAATGAGCCGTAACTGAAATCGCCGCCGAAGTAAGATGCTGTGTTCCCCGAGAGTATGGAACTCGAGAGCTGGACAGTGTCGGAGGAGCTTCCGCAGAGGCCGCCCCCAACAAAGGCAGTGTTGCCGGTAATGGTGGAGTTGGCGATCAGCGCGGGTCCCTGCCAGCTGATCCCCCCGCCGTAGTCTTTCGCGGAATTGTTGGCGATGGTGGTGTTGCGGACGGTCAATACGCCTTTCCCGAGAATGCCACCACCGCTTCCCGACTTCAAGTCGGTACCGACGGTATTGTGTGCGATGACACTGTTCTCGATGGTCAGCGTTCCGCTTTCGTTGTAGATCCCCGCACCAAATTTTGCGGCACGGTTACCCACGATTGTCACATTGTCGAGGGCCAGGTTCTCGCCTTTGTTGGTCAGCGCGCCGCCTCCGTAATAGCCGTACGCGCCGCTGAACGTCATCCGGCGGATCGTAACGTTAAGTACGTTGGAAGAGTTGCCGTCGTTGGTCGTGAGCCCGTACTTGATCGTAATCGGCGTGTCGAGTCCTTCGATCAAAACGGAGTCGCTGATGGTGTGTCCTCCGTTCAGCGACTGCGGGCTGGAGAACACTGCCGGACTGAAGGTAATCGTGTCACTCAGCCCTTTGGAGGCATTCGACAAGGCGATGGCCTCGGCGAAGGTGAGCTGACCGGGGCCGTACTGCCCGTCTTGAAGATTGCCGAGTGAATCGACGACGTAGTAGGCGGCCACGGAGACGCGGAACTCTCCAAGTTGCCAGCCACCGATCGACTTCGCGACCGCATCCTGGTCCGAGACCTGGCCGTCGACAATCCGGAGTGAATACTGGCCGTTGTGCTTCGCGGTCCATCCACCGTCCGGGGCGGCGAACGTGTAATCGGCCCGGACGCCGCCTGCGACATTCGTAATCGAGACAGAGAAGGGTGTGGCCTCGCCGATGATCCCTGGGCCCGATAGACGGACATCGCCCGTATCGATCGAGGCGGTGTCAATCCCGG
>JAIBBI010000251.1 GCA_019694755.1 Gemmataceae bacterium | reverse complement strand
GTCGAAGCGGTCGCGCTCAGGAAGCGATTGCGGATCTGGCAGGTGACGTGAACCCGGAGCCGTTGAACCTCGAGGTTCCGGTTGATTTTCATCGATTCACGCTTGTGCCGCGGACTCCGAAGCGCATATTCGCCGATGAATTCCTCGGTCGGTTCCGCGATGTCGAGACAGTCCGCCTTGTTCTGATCGACGCCCATATCCTTCGGTCTGATCGAGATGCCCGGGCGTTGGAAGCCTTCCTTAGCGGTATCAGGCCGGCGAGGGAGTGCGAGGTACGCATCAAGGTGGCGAGACCGCGACAGGACCGGGAACGAGGGCGTTACGATTTCAGCGAGCCGCAGCAGAATCAACGGGTCGAGCAGATACGGGCCGAGACGCACGCGAGGGGGATCGACCTGATTGTCCATCGTCCCAACAGTGTGCTCGAGGAGCACGATCGCATCATCCTCTGGCACACGCGCACACCGACGCACGACTCCTGGCATCGTGTCCTGCTTGGCCAGGGCCTCGTCGGTTTTGAAGGCTGGTGCGACCGACGGTCCGAAGGGGTCTATTTTCAGATTCCTGCCCCAGAATTCGAGGCGATCTGGAAGGAGATCACGGCAAACAAGTAGTTTACCAGTGCGCGTTCTCGTTCGGACGCCGGACCAGACAGTAGTGCGTCTCGAACAGGTGGTAACTCGTCAGCCGCAGGAACTCCCCGGTCGTCACGCGTTCCCGGCTGCCGACGATCTTCGCCACCGCCACCTTCGCGTTGTCGTAGGCGATCCGCCGCGGCACGCCGCCGAAGAACCGGAAGGCCCGCACGTGTCCTTCCAGGAACGTCTCCGTGCACTCCCGGGGAAACACCTGCAGGTACACCGCGCCCGAATGGGGCAGTGTCATGACGAACAACGCCACGTCGATCTCGACGCCGGCCAGGATCACCCTGGCAAACCCGTAGTCGACCTGGGCCTCTCCCGGTCGATGCTACAGTGGCAGGAACACTTCCCTCCGGCCGACCTTCATCTCCCGGACCGCGTCCTTCACCGACGTGTAGCTGCCGGTAAATCCGTGCTCCTCCCGCAGCCGCTGCCAGATCCGCTGGCCCGTGTGCCGCTGCTTCCGCGGCGCCTTCCCGTCGTCGTCCAGAATCTGCCGGATCATCGGCAGCAGCGGTTCGATCGTGCGACGCCGGGCCGGCCTCATCCGTCGGTATCCCGGCGGTTTCTCGTGGGTCAGGATCTTGGCCAGTGTCTTCCAGTGAATCCGATACTGCTCGCATGCCTGACGCTTGCTCAGCCCGCCGGTCAGAACCCGGCGTCGGATCTCGCTCCATGGCTCCGCGTTCGCGTACACCTCGGTGCCTCCTGCGGCCGGATGATAGGCTGTTCCCCTTCATCGCAGACCAAAGCAGTACACGGTTGTGCGCTGCACTTTTACTCGGCCGCCGTCTCCCCGCCTCGCGCTGCACTTTTACTCCGCCGCACACAGTGAGCTGAGGTTCACGAAAAACCTACATGCGGGCCGAGTCAGGTGCAGCGACAATTCCTCGGTGCCACGCGCCGGCGCCAACGAACTCCTGTGTCCGTCGCACCCATTCCGCGCGGATCACGACAGCCACCGCCTCCCAATTAGTCCAGCCGTCCCGTGAGCGGGCTGTTAAGACTTGAAGAAACAGCCGTTCCCAACTCGCCTCCAGCTCCTCCTGAAACGGTGCCGGCAACGGCAACTCGTAATCCCGGTAGTCACGGCCCAGCACCGCACGCAGTCTCCGGTTCCAATCCCGTTGCTCCGCCTTGCTGACAGCCAGGTATTGGCTGCAGAACACGTCGTGCCAGGCCCAGCACGGCATGGCGAAGGCATGGCCGGGCGGCGGCACGAACTCAATCAAGACATTCACCTGCCCAGTCGGGCGGGTGTGCCGGACCCACCGCAGATCGGGCCGGGAACAATATGCGAACCAAGGAAGCTGACCGGTCGCACCCGCCAGTCGTCCAGGCAGCCGATTCGCCAGCCATTGTTTCTGCGGATGCACCCACCCTTCGGCGTTCACCTGGCGGGGATCGACCCATACCTCACCGGCGTCACGCACCTGTTCCCAGACGCTGACCGGATGTACTGTCCAGAGCCTCACGACCCCCCTCCCTCCATTACCGAAAGAAACAACTCACCCGCGGCTTTCAGCGGCCGACAGGGAAAGCAACTGGTTAGTCGTTTTGGTCAATGCGAGAACGATGCAACTTCTCGTTTCAGATTTCTCCCCACTGTCCTGAATGCATGAGGTGTTGTCCTGCCTCAGTCGGAACTGAACAGCGCTCCGGTTCGGGTAGATTAGCCTGAACGGAGGAACAGACGATGTCCGCGAAACCCTCGGTCTCGAATCCACACGCGGCTGGTGCGCCCGGACCATCCTGCGCGCCGAACTCTGTCTGTTCGGCCTTTACACGCTCGTCGCGTTGTGGTTTGCCGACCTACCCAAGTCCTCACGCAGAACGCCCGACCTCGCCTGGGTCACCCGGGTCAAGCCGGTTACCACCTATTCGGACGCCATCGCGTTGGTGCGCCAACACGTGTGGCAATTCTGGGTTTTGCAATGTCCCCGACACGCCACGGCCTTGCAAAAACTCTCGCCCGCCGAGCGACGCTGGCTAATCCAACTCATCGCCCGCGGGTGGTATTGAGGGCCAAAGTCGAGCTTAGCGTCTCGCCACCGTGTCAGCGGTCGCGGATGGTTCTTGCGACTCGGAAGCCGAGTTCGGCCCCGTTGTTGTTGGCCGTGGCACGAAAGCGGCTGGCCGAGAAGTGCTCGATGGCATCGTCGTAGTACGGGTTTCCGCGGATACTCATGTATTGATCGATGATGGGGATCCGTTGATCGTTTGGGATCATCGCGTCATCGAGGACCGGTCCGCCTAAAACTGCGCCCTTGTAGGGCGTAGCGCCAGCCTCGCCGAACGGTTCCAGGCACCATTCCCGCGCGTTGCCGTAAATGTCGAACAGGCCGAGCGGGTTGGGCATGCGCTGGCCGATGGGGCCGAGTCGATTGCTGGCGAAAACTGCGAACATGCCGAGGAACTCCGGGTCGTTGCCGAAGAACCGGCTGGTCGATGACCCGGCTCGACACGCGAACTCCCATTCTGCTTCCGTCGGAAGACGATAGCCCGTGCGGTCGAGGTAGTTAGGGGCAAGGCGAACGCCCCCGTCGGTTTCTTCGAAACAGAATTCTTCCGGCGGCAAACCGGCCCGGCGACTGAGTTCATTGCAATAGAGCGCGGCACTGTACCATTCCGTACCGACTGCGCAGGCCGGCTTCGAGGTCACCTTGGTTGACGGTAGGTATTTGGTGAAAAACTCTTTGAACTCGGCGACAGTAACTTCATGCGCCGCTATAGCAAACGACCGCGGAATTCGCCGCCGATGTACGACTTGGCTCTTCTTGGTCGATTCACCGAGGGCCGGGCCCATGATGAATTCGACCGGACCTCGGACGATCGTCATCAACCCGGCGTGTTTGTCCTCGACCCAGTTGGCGTTGGCGATCACAGCATTTGTGTCCGCCTTCGCACGTACCTCCGCCTTTTCCCAGCGCGTCACCAGGAGCCACTGCAACGCGGAGTGGACCCCGGCATCGGTCGTCGACCAGTGTTCTTCGATCAGCGGTTCGATCCAGGCCTCGCGTCTTGTGTGTGGCAGGCTATTGTCGTCGTATTCACCCAATGCCAGGGTCAATGAATAGCGCGCGGTTGGCGTACGCTGCCACTCCTCGAAGACGCTTTGCGGATCGACGCGCAATTGTGCGAGGGCCTTCGTCAGGCGAGTGCGGCGTCGAGATCGACCACCCCGGCGGAAAGCATCGGGATCGCGGGGCCGGGGTCGCCGAATTTCCAAAGGAGAGCGGCCGCATGCGCACGCTTCTTCGAATTGCCCG
>JAIBBI010000094.1 GCA_019694755.1 Gemmataceae bacterium | reverse complement strand
CCGCCCCTGGGCCGGCGACATCAACGACGGCTCGTTCATCTACACCGCGGCCGACGGCGGCGAGACCAAGGTCGACGGCGCGGGCCAGCAGCGACCCGGCTACGGCAGCATGACCTATGCCGGGATCAAGAGCATGATCTATTGCGGCGTCGCCAAGGACGACCCGCGCATGGTCAAAGCCGTCGAATGGGTGAAGAAGAACTACAGCGTCGACAGCCATGCCGGAATGCCCGCGAGCACCTCGCAGCGCGGCCTGTACTACTACTACCACACGATGGCGAAATGCCTCGACGCGGCCGGCATCGACTACGTCGAGACGCCCGACGGCGTGAAGCACGACTGGCGCGCGGAGATCACGGCCGCCCTCGCCAAACGCCAACGCCCCGACGGCTCCTGGGCCAACGAACAAGACCGCTGGATGGAAGGCGACCCGAATTTGGTGACGGGGTATGCGCTGCTCGCGCTGGCGTATTGCAAGGGGAAGTGAGGGGGGGGGCATTCTGCGCGGACCGCGTTTCGGTCTGTAACCGGAGCCGGCCACGACGATTTGTCATCAGTCCCGCCATTCGCCACCTGGCCAAGGCCAGCTTCAACGGCGAACTCTTCACCTGCGACTACAACGCCGGCTTCCTGACGCTAGTCTGCGTCGGCAATAGGGGCTTCATATGCGCTAGCAAAGATTCTTCTAATGGCTTCGCCAAAATATTTAGCCAGGCTTCAAGCCGCTCCCCAACAATGTGGAGAGAATCGTCCATGAGTGTTGTCCAGCTCGACCAAGTCGAAGAGCTAATTGTCGACTCGCAGTCGTATTTCAACGAAGTGCGGACTCTCGGAATGCTCCAAACCGGGCTGAAGTCTCTCGCTGGCCAGATCAGAGGCCGTGAAATGCGTTACGCCGACGTCACGAAGGCAATGACGTGTTTTCAGATGGGTGGCACATCGCCCGAAGAAGTAGCGGAGCTTGATTTCATTGCGTGCATTTTTCATTGGTTCGGAGTCTCCATCTGCAATTATGCACGCCTTATCGGGTTCATTCGCGGACTGGAGCTAAAGGAGTTCGGGCGCGATGATCTCAAAGATAAGACCACATTCGAAAGAATAAAGACATCAGTGAAGAGATACGTCGAGAGCATTCCAGAGTTGGCACCGGTCCTCGTTTGGCGAAATAAGGTCGGCGGCCACTTTGCGATCACAGACCCTCGAAAAGATGACAACATCGCGACGCTGAACATGTCGGTCATGTTCCCAGTGACGCTCGAATCAGGACTTTACTTTGTCGGCGGCATTTCTCTAACGCAAGAAAACTCGGCGGGCGCGCACTCGTCGGCAATTCCGCGGTGGTCCGTTTCGGAAGTGTTCGAAGAATTGCTTCCTCGCTATTGGCCGAATTTACGCTACGTGACCGACGAGCAACAAGATGAAGCCGCGAAGAAATCGGTATTGGATTAGTTGCCTGAACTCACAGCAGCTGACAGGGAGCCAAGATCAATGCTGCCGAACGTGAGTGTAATTCCCTTTCTCGCGAAGGACGTTGAATCGTGGCTTGCCTTGATGAGCACTTCGTTTTTTGTAAAGGACGAATGGCACTTCTGGTATCCATTCCCAGGCGGTTTACAGAAATTGGCCGCGACACCATCTGAAGGCAACTATTTCGGGGACAAGCCAGAGCGGTCTACGGACATTTTGTTCCCCTACTTGCAACTGATGGCCCAACACATCGCCTGCGAATCCGTCATGTTCTTTGCGCGTGGCATTGATAATGATTTTCATTCGCTCGCCGCAAGCCTCGGCAAACTCAAACTGATTTTCGGCTCCGCAGCAATCAGGCGATCAGAAGTTCGGCGATTCGTCGAAACGGAGATCGAGTACATCCTGATGGTCTGCCGAAGCATGTTCGATCTGCTGCAAGAATTGATACAGACCGTCATGGGCTGTGTGGTCTCAAATGACGTGAAACGCACGAAGCGCCAGAAACAGCTGCCGAAGAGCTTTGCCAAAATGGTGGAGAAAGAAAATAGGGCACTTACCGGAGAAGAAATTCAAAAGGCCTACGACCTACAGCCGCCAATCGCTCAATGGTACGCTGAGCAAGCCGAGTTCTTCTTGGAGATTCGCAGGATTCGAAACCGTCTTGTTCACTCTGGCGAATCTCCGACTAAGTCGATGTTTGTGATTCCTGACCGGGGGTTCGCGATCTCGTTGGATCGAAACCCCTTCGGTGCTCTGTATTCATGGCCCAAAGGGTGCGAAGCACCGAATGAACTCGTTCCGCTTCGGCCGGTGATCGCACGAATCGTCTGGAGTACACTTCGCTCATTTAACTCCTTTGCCGTCGTGTTTCGGAAAACGATCCAACTGCCGTCCGAAATCGCTCCCGGACTCAATTATTTCATGCGCGGATACAACAACATCGAGATTCTTGAGCTACAGGATATTGTCGATCGCGCACTTTGGGACGTAGACCAAGCAAATCTCGAGAACGCCAACGCGACAATTGCGGCCACGGCTCGCGCAAGTAGCTGAGCGGAATGAGGAGATCTAACGTGGTACGAGCGTGGTTCGTTGACCGAGGGGGAATCGGCAGTTGCCGGCTGGTTCAGCCGGACGGTCGTTTCCGGGAACAACAACGGGTCATTAAACTTTACTGCCGACCGCCCGCTTCAGACGTGCCCTTCAGGCCCAAACTGAAAATCGGTTTCTAACCCCGGCCGTTGGCCGGGGCTGAAGTAGGTGGGCCTTTCAGGCCCACTTGGCTCAGTGACGCTCGCGCGACCTTACCGCGTCGCCGCCGCCATTCGTTCCAGGAACGCGGCGTTGCTCGGGGATTTCGAGAGTTGCTTGACCATGGCTTCCATGGCTTCGACCGGGTTCATCTGGAGCAGCATCCGGCGGAGCATGTGGACCTTGGTCAGTACCTCGGCCGGCATGAGGCGTTCTTCCTTGCGGGTGCCCGAGGCGGCGATGTCGATCGCGGGGAAGATCCGGCGGTCGGCCAGCTTGCGGTCGAGCACCAGCTCCATGTTGCCCGTGCCCTTGAACTCCTGGAAGATGATGTCGTCCATCTTGCTTCCGGTTTCGATCAGGCAGGTGCCCATCACGGTCAGTGAGCCGCCCTCTTCGAAGCAGCGGGCCGAGCCGAACAGCCGCTTCGGGATGTCGAGCGCCTTCGAGTCGAGGCCGCCGGACATCGTCCGCCCGGTGTTGGCCGCCTTGTTGTAGGCGCGGGCCAGCCGGGTCAGGCTGTCGAGCAGGACGAAGACGTGCCGGCCCTGCTCCACGAGCCGCTTGGCCCGACTGACGGCCAGCTCGGCCATCCGCAGGTGGACGCCGCTGTCGTTGTCGTTACACGAGGCGATCACTTCGCCCTTCACCGTGCGGCGCATTTCCGTGACTTCTTCGGGCCGCTCGTCGATGAGCAGCACGATCAAGTGCATCTCGGGGTGGTTCTGGGCCACGGCGGCCGCGATGTGCTGGAGGAGAATCGTCTTGCCGGTGCGGGGCGGCGCGACGATCAGGCCGCGCTGGCCCATGCCGATCGGCGTGAGCAGGTCCATGACCCGGGTGGTGAGCGGCTGCTCGCCGGTCTCGAGGCGGATCGGCACGCCGGGGTCGATGGCGGTGAGTTCGTCGAAGTTCCGGCGGTGGAGCCCGGCGACGGCTTCGCCCTCGATGGTGTCGACCTGCATCAGCCGGGGGCCGGAATCGGGTCGGATCGGGTCGGCCAGGCCGCGAATCGCCATGCCTTCGAGCAGGCCGTGCCGCTCGATGATGTACGGGGCGACGTAGGCGTCGTTGGGGCCCGTGGTGTAGTGCCGGGAGGGGTCGCGGAGGAAGCCGTAGCCCTTCGGGTAGATCTCGAGGACGCCCTCGGCCGGGACGAGCCGTTCGGGGTCGATCTGCTTGGGGGGCTGATTGGGGTGCTGCTGATGGTTGTTGTGGCGATGCTGCTGCTGCTGGCGGTGTTGAGGCGGCGGGCCGTTCTGGTAGTTGTTGTTGTTATTGTTGTTGCCGCGCTGGGCCGGCGGGGGCCCGTCGTTGGGTCGCGGGGGCGAGGCGACGGCCCCGGACTTGTTGCGGTACGGCTTGCGCGGTGCGGTTCGGCGTTGAAACATCGGATACACGGACCCGGCGCGAGCCGGGGTCATACGGAAAAAGGGTTCGTGCTCGGCCGACAACGGCCGGCAGGTCGACTCGGGACCACGTCTGTCGAGGGGGCTTGCCTTCCGGTTCTTCTTACTGAGAGTACGACGCGACCCCGGACGCGGGGTACACGGCGTGGGCAACGGGTGTGAATCTCAGGGGAAGGACGCCACTGATCAACGGATTAACTCTCTTGTAAGGGATTATTGCAGGCAAGTCAAGTCGGAGTATTGCCCCGCTCCGCCAATTTGCCGGCCGGCCCATCGCCCGCCCCACCGGCCGGGTCCGCGGGAATCACTGCCCGGCGGGTCTGGTAGCCCCGTCCCGAAACAGGTAGACTTCCCATATCCCAGCGTGCGTTTTACGCCCCGTGGAGTCGCCGTTGTCCTCTTCGCGCGAGAATCAGCCGTCCGCGCCGTTCCCGGCTTTTGAAGCGACGGTGGCGGGCTCACCGGTGCCGCCGCCCTCGATGCCCGGCGATTTCACCGAGCGCGCCGGCGACGAGATCGGGCCGTACCGCCTCGTAGAGCCGCTCGGCGAGGGCGGCATGGGCTCGGTCTGGCGTGCAGAGCAGACCCACCCCGTCCGCCGGCAGGTCGCCCTCAAGGTGATCAAGCCGGGCATGGATAGCCGGCGGATCATCGCGCGGTTCGAGGCCGAGCGGCAGGCGCTCGCGCTGATGGACCACCCCAACATCGCGAAAGTGCTCGACGCGGGCACCACGCCCGCCGGCCGGCCGTTCTTCGTGATGGAACTCGTCGGCCAGTCGCCCATCACCCGCTACTGCGACGATCACAAGCTGGGACTGCGCGACCGGCTGCAACTCTTCACCGTGGTGTGTGAGGCGATCCAGCACGCGCACCACAAGGGCATCATTCACCGCGACATCAAACCCTCGAATGTTCTGATCACGGAGCAGGACGGCAAGCCGGTGCCGAAGGTCATCGACTTCGGCCTGGCGAAGGCGCTGCACAGCCCGCTCACCGATTCGACCGTGATGACGGAAGTCGGCGCGATGATCGGTACGCCGGAATACATGAGCCCCGAGCAGGCGGGGGCCACGCCGTTCGACGTTGACACGCGGTCCGACGTGTATTCGCTGGGCGTACTGCTGTACGAGTTGCTCACGGGCACGCCACCGTTCGAGATGCGCAAGCGGCCGATGCGGTTCGACGAAGTGCTGCGGATGATCCGCGAGGACGAGCCGCCGAAGCCCAGCACCCGGCTCAGCTCCAACCGCGACACCATCGATGCCGTGGCGGCCCGCCGGCACACCGAGCCGTTGCGCCTGGGGCGGGACCTGCGCGGCGAGCTCGACTGGATCGTGATGAAGGCGCTGGAGAAAGACCGCGACCGCCGATATCAGACCGCCAACGGCATGGGCCAGGACGTGATCCGGTATCTCACCGGCGAGCCGGTCAGCGCGGGGCCGCCCTCGCCGACCTACCGGCTCCGCAAGCTCGCGGTGAAGTACCGCGGATTCGTCACGGCGGCCGTGCTGGTGATGGTCGCACTCGTGATCGGGATGATCGGCACGACGACGAGCTGGCTGCGGGCCGTGCGGGCCGAGGGCAGCGCCATCAAGTCACGCGATGCGGAAATCGAACAGCGGCGCGAGGCCGAGACCCAGCGCGACATCGCCCGCGCCGCCGAGCAGCGGGCCGTCGAGGCCGAGGCCGTCGCCACGGCCGTCAACAACTTCCTCCGCGACGACCTGCTCGCTCAGGCGAACCCGAAGAACAACCCCCGGCAGAGGCAGATCACGGTTGAAAAGCTCCTCCAGAAGGCGGCCGAACAGGTTTCGCGCAAATTCGAAGGGCAGCCGCGGGTCGAGGCGGCCATCCGCCAGACGATCGGCGACACGTTCATGGCGCTGGGGCAATACGACGACGCCGGCCCGCAACTCAAGAAGGCCCGCGAGCTGTACGTCGCCGAGTTCGGCCCCGAGTCGGCCGAGGCGCTTACGGCGATCGGCGACCTATCGCAGCTCTTTTACCACACGGCCAACTACGACGAAGCGGAAAAACTGCTCACCACTTCCCTTGAAGTCGCAAAGACCAGGTTCGGTGAAAACGACCCGATGACGGTGTCGATCGCCAACAACCTGGCGTCGCTCTTACAAAAGAAGGGCCGACATGCCGACGCCCAGAAGCTGTTTAAGCAGTGCTATGACACCCGGCTGGCGCAACTCGGCGAGAAGAACCCGCTGACGCTATTGAGCCTGAACAACCTCGCGCTGCAATACCGTCAGCAGGGCAACAACAAGGAAGCGGAGCCGCTGCTGGTGCGCTGCCTCGCGCTCCGCCGGGAGACGCTCGGGCCGGACCGGATCGAGACGATCACGACAATGAACAACCTCGCGGGCGTGTACCACGACCTGAAGGAGCACGCCAAGGCCGAGCCGCTGTACGAAGAGTGCCTGAAGTTTCGCCGGGAGGTGCTGGGCGACGACCACCCGGACACGCTCCGCAGCATCACCAGCCTGGCCGACGCTTACCGTAACCAGAAGAAGTTCGAGCTGGCCGAGCCGCTCTTCGCCGAGGCGTATGCCCATCAGCGCGACGACCTGGGCGAGGACCACCCGGACACGCTGACCACGATGAATCAGCTCGTGGCCATGTACATGCAGCGAGGCCAGTACGCCCGGGCCGAGCCGCTGATGGTGAAGAACCTGGAATTGGCACGGAAGAAGCTGGGCGACAAGAACATCAAGACGCTGGTGGCCATGAACAACCTGGCCAAGCTGTACGAGTTGGTTGGTAAGCCCGCCGAGTCGGAGAAGCTCTTCCGCGAGTGCATTCAGTTGACCTCGGCGATGTTCGGCGAGAACAACCGGAACGTGCTGGTGGCGCGGTGCAGCCTGGCGACGCTGCTGACGCGGAACAACCGGGCAGAGGAGGCCACGGTGATCTTCCTCGACGTGCTGCCGCGCTTCCGTCAGGCGCGGGGCGACGAGCATGCCGATACGCACACCTGCATCGAGGGGCTGACGCGGGCGCACCTCCGGCAGAAGCAGTACGACAAGGCGGAACCGCTAGCCCGCGAAGACCTCGCCTGGCGCGAGAAGAAGGAGCCGGACGACCGCCTGACGATCGAAATGCGGGTGCTGCTCGGCGAGTCGCTGCTGGGCCAGAAAAAGTACGCCGAGGCGGAGCCATTGCTCGTGAAGGCGTACGACGAGATGAAGGCCAAGCCGCTGGATTCGAACGGGCAGTCGCTCAAGCCCGAAGCGGTGGCGGCATTGCTCGCGCAACTCTTCGAAGCGCAGGGGCAGGCCGACAAGGTGGCTGTCTGGAAGCCGCGGGCCGAAGGAAAGTAGTCGCTCCGGGCGGAGCCCACTTTACATGATCCTGCCGCTACTCCTCCTGGCTGGTCTCGGAGCCGACCTGGGCGAGTTGCAGGCGGCCGTCGATCGCGATCCGGCAAGTGCCACCGCGTGGCTCGCCCTCGCCCAGGAGTACGACACTCGCGGACAGGAAGCTGAAGCGCTCCGCGCGTTCACCCGAGCCGGCACGAGCGCGGCTGCTCGGGAGGCGCTGGGCCGGTACACGGCCGGCGAAGACCCCGCGAAGGCGGCCGAACATTACCTCGCCGCGGCCGGGATCGCGACCGAGCCGGAGATGGCCGAACGCTGCCGGATCGCCGCCATCCGCCTGACGGGCGACCCCCGGCAGTTCCGCCTGCTCCTCGACCGCGAACCCACGCCGGCCGTCGCGCGGTGCCTCATGGAGCTGATGGCGCGGTGCGGATCGCGGGCGGAGTGGGCGGACCCGCTCGACCGCTGGGTGTTTGCTTTGCCGGAAGAACCAGGGCCTCTGGCGGCCTGGGCGCTCGTCGACCGAAGCGCGCGGGCCGTTCGCCGGGTCCGCGCCCGGCTCACCGACCGGCCGAGCGCGGACCTGGTTCGTGCGGCCATCCTGCTCCCCTCCGGTGACGTACGCCGATCTTCGGCCGAGCAGTGCTGGGATCTCCTCTCGGCCAACGAATCCGAATTGCGGGCGTTTGTCGGCGGGATGCAGGCGGAGCCAGGCGCCGTCGCCGACTGGATCTGCTCTCTGCCGACCACCCACGGCGGCGGCGACCGCGGGTCGGCATACGCCAGGCCGATCATCGCCATGCACCTGGCAGCTCAAACAGACCAACTCGAGCTGGTCGAGAAAGTCCTTCGCGAAGTCCATGTCGCCGGAGGCCGGCAAAGCCTCGATGTGGCCATCGCGCTACTCTTCACCTGGGAGCGGATGGGCCGGCACGAGGCCGCGGACGCGGAAGCGCGGCGCCTGCTCGCGAACCCGGAGACGGTATTGCTGCCACACCTGTACCGGGCCCGAGCTCGGGCGATGATGCACGTCGACCGGAAGGCCGAGGCCCGCACCGCGGCCGCCGACGCCGTGCGCACGGCCGGAGGCCGGTCTGCCATTGGCATGCGACTGCTGGAGATCGAGACCCGGGTCTGGTTCGGGCAGGACGACGAGGCCAAGGCACTGGCGCGAAAACTGCTCGAAGAATACCCCAAGGCTGACGACGAACGGATGATTCGCCTCCGCCTCGCGGCCATCGTGGAGCACGGAGGCGACCCCGACGCGGCCGAGCGCCACCTGCTCCGCATCCTCGAACTATTCCCGAAGGATGCAGGGACACATAATAACCTCGGGTACTACTTTGCGGAGCGCGGTCGGCGGTTGGATGAAGCCGAGCACCTGTGCCGGTTTGCTGTCGGCGCGGGGCGACAGTCCGACGGCTACGATCCCGGAGGCGACGACCCCAGCTATCGTGACAGCTTGGGCTGGACCCTGTTTCAACGCGGGCGACTCCGCGCCGCCCAAGCCGAGTTGGAGCACGCGCTGCGCCTTCCGGGGGGCCGGACCGACGCCGTGATCTGGGACCACCTCGGCGACGTGTATGCCGCCCGGGGCTGGCCCGACAAAGCCCGCGGAGCCTGGACCGAGGCGCTCGCCCGAATCGATCGATCGGTCTCGCGACGCAACGACCCGCGACCGGCGGAACTGCGGCGCAAGCTGGCCGCCCGCACGAAGGAGTAAGCATGGCCGGACACAGCCACTTCGCCAACATCGCCGTCCACAAAGCCAAGGTCGACGCCAAGCGCGGGAAGCTCTGGAGCAAGTTGTCGCGGTACATCATCGTCGCGGCCCGCAACGGCGGCGGTGACCCGGTGACCAACCTCAAATTGCGCTACGCCATCGACAAGGCCCGCGAAGTGTCCATGCCCAAGGACAATATCGAGCGGGCCATCAAGCGCGGCACCGGTGAGCTGGCCGGCGATGTCATGGAAGAGCTGACCTACGAGGGGTTCGGCCCCGGCGGATGTGCCGTCCTCGTCGATGTGCTGACCGACAACCGCAACCGGACCTCCGGCGAGGTCCGCAAGATCCTCGAGCGTGCCGGCGGCAAACTCGGGTCGGCGGGCAATGTCGCGTTCCTGTTCGATCGTAAAGGGCAGTTTCTTGTTCCGGCCGGGGAACACGACGAGGACACGCTGATGAGCATCGCCCTCGATGCCGGGGCCGAGGACGTGCGGGCCGTCGAGGGCGGCTTCGAGGTCTTCTGCGACCCGACCGAGTTCACCCTGGTGAAGGAAGGGCTGGAGAAGGCCGGCGTCAAAACTGCCGAATCCCACGTGGCCCAGGTGCCGAAAATGCCGAAGGAAGTCGATCTGGAGACCGGCCGGAAGATTGTCCGGATGGTCGACGCCCTCGACGACCACGACGACGTGCAGCAGGTGTTTACTGACGCGGACTTGACCACTGAGATGATGGAAGGCTGATTTTGACGATTAGGCCGAGTGTGACGGTCCGGTGAGGATTTTGGAAGAAACCGGTTTTGACTCCTTGATTCGACCTGTAGACTGGATGAGAATAACCAAATGATCGGGTTGTAGAGTTGCCCCCATTGCCAGCAATCTTGTTCTGGCCGGCCTCGCAGGGTCGGATGAACCGATGCTTGGCAACGGTGGCGACAGTCAGGCGGCTCATGTAGGGCTCCTGTCCGGACCCGAACGGAACTAGTCGGTGTTCGTACACCAGGCACTTTCCTGGGTACTTTCGTCCGGTTGGAAAGGAGTTCGCATCTTGAGCATTTCAAACTTCTGGAAGAACCTGGTGCGTGGCAACCGTCGGTCGACGGCCACGCGGTTGCGCGTCGAGCGATGTGAACAGCGCGTCGTCCCGGCCCTGGCATCGGCCCCGTATTACGCGGTCGGCTCAGGCCCCGGCATAGACGCGACCGTGAAGGTGTACCAGCCGAACGGCACGTTCATCACCTCGTTCAAGCCGTTCACCAACAGCGCGAACCCGACGGACTATTTCCAGGGGGGCGTCTCCGTCGCCATCGGCGACGTGAACAACGACGGCACGGCCGACCTCATCTGCGGCGCGGGCCCGGGCGGCGGCCCCAACGTCAAGGTGTTTGACGGTGTCAGCATCCTCGGCGGGTCCACTAACCCCACCAAGATCCGCGACTTCTTCGCCTACCAGGCCGACTTCCGCGGCGGCGTCAACGTCGCGGCGGGCGATGTCAACGGCGACGGCATCGTCGACGTGGTCACCGGGGCCGGCCCCGGCGGCGGGCCACACGTCGTCGCCTACTCAGGCGGCGATCAGAACACCCAACTCATGAACTTCTTCCCCTACGAATCGACCTTCCGCGGCGGTGTGTCGGTCGCGTGCGGCGACATCGGCGGCGACGGCGTCACCGACGAAGTGATCACCGGGGCAGGCCCGGGTGGCGGACCCAAAGTCGGCGTGTACAACTTCGTTGCCAACGCCAACCCGCAACTGACCAATCAGAAGATCGCGGAGTTCTTTGCTTACGCTTCGAGCCTGACCTGCGGCGTCAACGTCGCCAGCGGCTTCACCTCCAACAACCGCGACGCCAGCAACTTCCTTTATGCCGACATCATCACGGGCGCGGGCACCGGCGGCGGACCCGACGTCCGCGTTTACCGCCTGCTCGACGCTCAGTACGACGGCCTTGGCAACCCCTCCAACTGGCAGTTCTTCCAGGCCGGCCAGGTGTTCCCCTACGCCCCGACTTTCACCGGCGGCGTCCGCGTCGGCACGGTCCGCAACGGCTCTTTCGACGACATTCTCACCGGGCCGATGAAGAACGGCGGCCCCGACTTCCGCATCTTCAACCAGACTTCGGTTGCCGACCTGGCGACCTACGTCCCGACGCAGCGGCTCAACCAGTTCCCGTTCGATCCCACCTTCATCGGCGGCATCTATGTGAGCTGACCTCTTGCAAAGTGTTTAAAAAAGGATGGGCCCGGTCCTGCGTTGGACCGGGCCTTTTTTATCCGTAGGCCGTGCGGCCGGGGTTCAACAAACCACGCGGATCGAATTGCGCCTTCACGGCTTGCATCATCGCTAGACCGCCGGTGGGTCGGCCCCAGACCGCCGGGCGGTCCGGCACGTTCGCTGGCCAGCGGCGTACGACGACGTTACCGCCGGCCGGGCCGACGACGTTGGCGACATGCGTAGCCCACTCGGCTGGCGCGGCCGACCGGCCGATGCGGACGATCCCGCTCATGGCCTGAGCGTGCCAGACTCCGTCGCCCGCCGTGCGGGCGAAGCACTCGGCCACCGCGCTGGGGCGAGTCGTCACCAGAAGCGACACGTCGCAGCCTTCCACGGCTGGGGAGGAAACGAGCCGAGCCTCCATGGCCCGTGCCCGCTCAGGCGCGAGCCGCCGGGGCGCACCAGCAAGCTCCCGCGTCACCTGCTCCGCCTGCCAGTCCACCGCAGCGATACTGTCCTCGAAAAGCACCGCGATGGCTGCCTCGCCGTCCGCACAGTCCAACCCCGTGGCCCGCGCGCCCCGGGCATTCAGCAGGTCCACGGCGACTGGCCGGGTCGCGCTCGAATGGATGACATCGAGCGTCTTCGCCACGTCTTGTTCGGGTACGGGCCAGGCCATCCAGGCCTGGGCCGGCGGGATTGGTTGGAGTTTGAACGTGACTCGAGAAATGAATCCGAACGAGCCGAGCGAACCGGTGTAGAGCTTTCCGAGGTCGTACCCGGCGACATTCTTCACCACCCGGCCACCCGCCGAGCAAAACTCTCCCCGGTCGTTGACCACGGTGATGCCGATGATCCAGTCACGGAAGGTCCCGCGGCCCAGCCGACGCGGCCCGGAGACGTCGACGGCGATTGCGCCGCCGACCGTCGCTCGGTCCGGGTGAGGGACATCGACGGGCAACCGCTGGCCGTGTTCGGCCAGGATTGCTGTCAGATTCGCCCAGCGCATTCCCGCTTCGACCGTGATGGTCATGTCGTCAAACGGGTAGTCGATGACCCGGTCGAGTCGGGTCAGGTCGATCCGGACGCCTGGCTTTGTGGGTGAATGGCCGTAATCGAGTCCGGTCGCGCCACCAACGGGGTAAACTGCCCGGCCGGCCCGGGTCAGATTGCCGACGATACGGCCCAAGTCGGACGAATCGAGCGGTGTTTCGATGGGGAGATTGTCCATTGGTCGTGTCTTTGCCCTGACCGGTCGTCCCGCTTTCCTTACCGCGGTGCAGCCGATAATCTGACCCGATGGGTCGGCGAACGCTCGCGTGCATAGAGCATCATACGTTTCTGTCTGCGCCGCTGGCCGGTGGCGGCAACGTCATTGATGCCGGCGCGAACCTCGGCGTGTTCTGTTCGGCCGTCGCTGCCCGGTATCACGGCCGGGTGATCGCTGTCGAGCCGCACCCCGGCTATTTCGGGCGGATCTCCACCGGCGGCGGCATCGAGAAACTCCGTGTCGCCATCGCACCCCAGGACGGGCCGCTGACCCTTCGTCTCGACGAAAACCTGGAAAGCTCCCGCATCGATCCCTCGGCCGGCGGCGAAGGAATCACCGTCGACGGGCGGTCCCTCGAATCGCTTGCCGACGAACTGGGGATGTCAGAAATCGCGCTGATCAAGATGGACATCGAGGGCGCGGAACTCGACGTACTCGATTCGCTGTCCGACGCATTTCTGGCACGGGTGGCTCAATTCACCGTCGAATTCCACGATTTCGCGGGATACGCATCGACACCCCGGGTCGAGCAGACGCTCGACCGCCTCGAAAAGCGAGGCTTCGCCGCCATCAAGTTCAGCCGATCTTTCTACGGTGACACCCTGATCACCAATATCGACCGATGCCGGTTGACGAAAGGCGACCTCTGGTGGCTGCGGAACGTGTCGCGGACCACGCAGGGGTTGGGCCGGTGGCTCCGCCGCAAGGTGATGGGGCCGAAGAAGTCTAACCCGTAATCCGGGACCACAAGAGAATTCCGAGACACGCCCCGAGCGCCGACGCGGCGGCCACGATGACGAGCCAGCGCAGTGGCGGGTTCGGATCTTCGTGGGGCCGAATCCGGGTTCGCGACGAGACGGTCTCTTCGCGCCCGTCGGCCCTCGGCCGGGTGTCGCCCCGGCTGGCACGCGACCGCCGGCCCTCGGGGTGTTGCGACGAGCGGCTTCCTGTCGCGCTGGCCGGCAGGTTGAATTGCGAGAGTGAACCGCTGCCAGAACCGGGATCGAGATCCACCGAAAACGGCTGGGCGGCCGCAGGCACGCGGCCCGGTTCGGCCGGTCCCATCGCTGCCGGACTGAGCCGGGGCAACTCCCACGGCGCGGGCGGTAACACTACCTCCGTGCAGAACGGCGCGAGCGCGGCCGCGACGGCCCCGCATGCCTGAGGCCGGTCGGCCGGGCGCTTCGCCAACATCCGCGCCACCAGATCCGAAAGCTCGCCCGGCACCTCCCGCAACTCGCGGAGCGGCGGCGGAACCTTTGACTGGTGGGCATGCAGCTTGTCGTTGTCCGACCCTTCGGGAAACGGGGGCCGGCCCGTCAGCAGGAAGTAGAGCGTGCCGCCGAGCGCGTAAATGTCCGCCCGTGCGTCGACCTTGTTGTTGACCGTTTGCTCGGGGGCGACGTAGTCCACCGTCCCCAGCAGCATGTCATTGTCGCTCGTCGCATGCCCCTGCTCGCTGGATTCGTCTTTGAAGCGGGCCAGGCCGAGGTCGAGGATCTTGACCGTCCCGTCGCGGTCGACCATCAAGTTGCCCGGCTTCATGTCGCGGTGGACCAGTCCAGCGTCGTGCGCGTGCTGCAGGCCGAGCGCGGCCTGGCGGACGTAATCGCAAGCGCGGGATACATCGAGCGGGCCGAACTTCTTGACCAATTTGGTCAGGCTGACCCCGTCGACGAACTCCATCACGAGGAAGTGCAGGTCGCCCTCGTGATCCACGTCGTGACTGCGGATAATGTTGGGGTGATCGAGCGCAGCCGTCGCCCGGGCCTCGCGGTAGAACCGCGCCAGAGCAACTTCGTCACGGGCCTTCGCCGGCGGCAGCACCTTGATTGCAACCCGGCGCCGCATGAACATGTGTTCGCACAAGAACACCTGGCCCATGCCGCCGTACCCGAGCCGCTCGAGTATCCGGTGCTTGCCCAGCGTGAAGCCGCGGTACTTGCCGAGAAGAATCTGTTCGGCCTGAAAGTAAGTCAGCAGCCCGTCCCGGACGAGCGCCCCGGCCATGATCTTCGGCTCGGCGGGCAATCCGCCCGCGTCGTCCCAGCGGCGCAGGTAAGCGTCCAGCTTCGCCTCGTCTACCAGCTTGGACCGGCGTACGAGACGGACAACATCGATATTGGTCGCGGGTGCGGCCATCCGGACGGCTCGTGCTCGGCCTCTGCCCTCCCTGGGCCTCGGCCGGTTGCGAATCCGCCACTCCGTCGGCAGGGATGAGTATACCGCCCGGGCCGGCCGGTGTCACGATCTCGGTTGAACTCGCTTCATTACCTCCAAGTCCGCACCGCTGCGAGCATTCGCTCCATGTCGTCCCGCCGCTTCTCGAACAATGCGAACAGCGTGATGATCGCAATCCCCAGTACGATGCCGGACACCCACCAGACCCAGGTCTGCTCGCGGTTCACGGCCGCGTGCCAGATCTGTGTGAAAATCACCAGCGCGAGGAATGTCACGCCAAGGAACAGATACGCGCGAACCCGCAGCAGAATCCCGGCGAGCGCGCCCGCCACCGCCAGGCACGCCGAGATGATCGGCAGCCAGACCGACTGCCCCAACCCCGTGATGAACAGGTCGGCCGCCGACGAGACGTAAATCACCGACAGCCCGAAGTACCGCAAGCCCGTCGCCTGCGCTTCGGGAAGACGGCCCCGATTGACCCACTCGGCCCCCAGCACGATCAGGCCGAGGGGGATCATCCAGAGTTGCGGATGCAGTGTAAACGCCAGCCCCTCGTGCTTCGCGAATACGACCCACAGGCCGAAGTTGCCCGCCAGCGCGGCCAGCAGTGCGTAGCCGCCCGCGCGACGGAAAACGGCCACCATCCCGTACAGCGAGCCGAGCAGGAACCACACCCCGGCGTGCATCGAGTAATGGTGCCCCGCCAGCCGATCGAGGTAGCGCAGCAGTGGATGTACTCCCGGCAGGCTCTCGGCCAGCCCGGCGAAATTCGCGACCGGCTGCAACAGGTATGCGAGTAGCGGCAGCAGCGGCAGGAACAGCCCCGTCTGGTGCAGCGGCCCCGCGAGCATCGGCAAATCGCGCCGGCGGAACAACTCTGCGAGACCGGCCCCGAGGAAGCTCACGGCCATGATCGTCAGCGGCCAATACCGCCCGAGGAAGCTGGGGAACAGGTCCGGCACGTTGAGTCGCAGATGCAGCAGCATAGCCACAATCAGCAACTCGCTGCCCCAGACGCACGCCGAGCGCGCCCGCGCCCCGAGCGCGAACGGGTTGCTCGCAGAAACGGCGATTCCGACCGACGCAGCCGCCCCGCCCGCGACGGCCAGCGCGACGAGAATCATTTCGATCATCGGCAAAGGCGTCGTACGCAGGGTCTCGTTGTACAGGAGCAGTTCCTGTAGCAGCACAATGCCGAGCAGCGCAATGGACGTGGCTGTCATCCACCCGGCCACGCGCCGGCCTGCGCCGTGCCGGAAGCTCAGCAATCCTGCCGCCGCGGTCGTGACAAGCAGGAGCCGGGCCGACCGCGTCAGCCACGGGGCCACGGATTCCGGCGCGACCCACGATTCGACGACCGCGGCCACCGTGCTGACAAGTAACACGAGCGCCAGAGGCCGATCGGAAGCGCGACCCAGCAGCGTCACAACGCCGGTCAGCACAGCCAGTCCCACCGCGCTGACCAGGCGTGTGGGAATGGTTCGCTGATCGACGACCGCGACGAAGGCGAGGCCGGCGATCACCACGCCCGTGGCCGTCAACGCGGTGCGCAGCCAGCCGACCATTCGGGCGCCCTCGACATTGGGCGCGCCCCAACGGCGGGCCCATTGCCGGGCGGGCACCCACCGCACGATGACCGCGACGAGGGCGAGATAGCCGGAGAGCGCAAGAAGTAGCCGGCAAATCATCTCGCGGGTGCCGAGCGGCCCGGGCCGGGCGAGCCAGACCGCCGTCGACAGCCCGAGCAGGTACATCGCCGGCCCCGGCATCGCCCAGCACCCGGACTCGGGGTCCCACAGCGTCGCAAGAATGGCGATGGCGATAAGCGACAACGCGGCGATCATCAGCGGGCGATGTAGTTCGATGGCGAGGCCGATCAAGTCGCCCAGCAACGCGGCAAAGATGAGGCCGGCCAGCAAATGCACCGCCAGCCAGGCGGCGAGATGGCAGTACGGCATCGCCCGCCCGCGAACATCGCCGGGCGGCTCATGCCGGCGCAGGGCCCACTCCACGACCGACCATGCCAGCGACCCGACGCCCAGCGCGATCACCTGCAAAAGGATCATCCGGTCCGTCAGGTCGGGGCCGACGGGCAGCCATTCGCGGAGCCCCCAGCGGGCCATGAGGTCGGCCTGCCAGACGTGGTAGGCGGCGAGATTGAGCGCGAAGCCCGAGGCGTAAACGTACCCGGGCCGACCCGCCCACACGGCCACGCCGCCCAACAGCAGCGACACGCCCAGCACGGCCGCGACCGACCAGATCGGCTGGTTCGACTTCGACCAGAGCCCGACGCCCGAGAGCAGAACAATGGCGATGCACAGCACGTCGACCCACCGCCGCGACGCGGTCGGTGGGAATGCCGCCTGCCAAGCCGCGGCCGCGGCCTGCCGCCGCTCGACCTGCCAGATGCCCGGCCCCACGGCCCGCACGACCGACCCGACCCACGAGAGCACGAGCAGGATCAGCGCGGTCAGCGTCAAGGTCAGCGTCAGCCCCTGGAGCCCCAGCCAACCGAGGGGGTCGAACGGCAGAAGCACGGCGACGACGGCCGGGCCGGCGGTGATTCCGAGCAGGGCGACGGCATGCACGACCTTCCGCGGCGCGCGAACGGCCGCCACGCCGATCGTGGCCGCGCCCGCCAGCGACCACGCCCACCAACCCATCGACCGCCCGGCCTGGAGCAGCCAGGGCGGCATCGGCCGATCGAGGTGAACAATAAAGACATTAATGCACACGACCGCGAGAACAGCCACGCACCCGAAGGCGAGCAAGGCCATGCCATCGAGCCAGCGGGGCCGACGCCAGCGGCCCGTGCCGAGCCAGCCCAACGCCCACGCCCCGGAGACGGCCGCGTAGACCTGCGCCGTCTCGAAAGCGAGTGTCGGCGGGGAACGGCGGGCCCCGATCCACGGCGGCAGAGCAACCATCAGCACCGCGGCCGCGGCAAGGAACTGGCCGGCCGTGAACATGAAGCCCGCCAGCCGCTCGCGATTGGCATGACCGAACAGCGTCGCGGCCAGCAGCACCAACGGTGCGGCCATCGAATATGTCGGATTAATGGTAGCGAAGAGTGACTTCGGCACCGGGCCGGGCAGGTTCACGCCGCTGATCACCCGGTCGGCCTGCACCGCCGTCAGGACTGCGCAGGGTACCAATGCCACGATGATCAGCGCGAGGTGACTCCACCGCGCGGCATCGAGCGGCGATACGCTGGCCCAGCCACGGCGGTGCATCCGCCGGGCGAGCCACGACCGCGACCACAGGAACAGACCCGTGAAGGCGTAAGTGAGGCTGGCCGACCATCGCCACGCACTTGAGCCGGCGAGATCGTCGCGGCAGTGAACGGCAATCAGGGCGGGTACCACGCCGGCGAGGATGGACAGGCCGAGCACGCTCCCGACTGTCTGCCGGGACCAGAGTGCGGCCGCCAGCGCAATCGCCAGCAGCCCGACGGTGAACCATGCGCCATCAAGGTCGAATTGGATCAGCGGCCTCTGGTTGACCGCATCCCAGTACATCTCGCGATGAGCCGAGTCGAAGCCACCGATCCACACGGTGGCCAGCGTGAGTAGCGTCAGCGAGAAGGCGAGGATACGGTCGAACGCGGGCCAACCCGGATCGAGCAACTGCCGGCCGCGCGGCCAGCGCGTCGCCGCCCACCGCAGCATTGCCCAACCCGCGGCATAGGCGGCCAATGCAATCAGATAGGGGAACGGACCCGGTTCGGCGCCGACCGCGGTAGACTGCCAATGAGCTACGAAGAGCAACACCGCGAACGCCCCGGCCGCTTGTGCCGCACTCGCCAGTACGCTCCACGTCATGCAGGCCGCGACGACGATCCAGAGGGACGCCAGCCAGAGCGCGTGCCAGGCGATCCAGACCGTGCCGAGTTCCCGGACGCCGGCCACCAATGGCACCAGCGCGCCGACCGACACGATCATCCCCGCGTCGAGGCAAGGCGTCGCCACCACCTTGCGCCAGTGGCCCGGCCCTTGTCCCGGTCGGGCCAGCGCGAGCGCGGCCGAACCGGCGAACAGGGTCGCGTGCCCGAGCATCGCCGCGAGCCACGGCCGGGTCGGGCCCGAATCCGGCCAGCGGACGTATGCCAGAAACACGGCCGAGCCCAGAGCGACCAACGCGCCAATTGTGGAAAGGAGCGGCACGTGCCAGCGCAGGTTGCACGCGACCGCGCCGAGCCCCGCAATGCCGTAGACCCACGCGCCGCGCCAGGGCAGGGCGATGCCGGCGGGCAGAAGCGTGACGCACGCCAACGCCGCGAGCAGTCCGGCCGCGACCGCGTGATACTCCGCGCCCGCGGCCCGGCGGACCCGAATCAACGTCTCACTCAGAATGGCCAGCAAGAGCGCAGTCAGACTCAGCGCGACGGCCCCGCCCGGCGATACGAACAGCGACAGCAGTTGATCGCCGGTCAGTGGATTCGCCAGCGATCCGCTCGCGAGGTGGTATCCGGTCACGCTGCCAATCGCGAGCGCGACGATGCCGGGGATGTGGGCCGGGGCGAACCGGTACACGGCCGCAGCGGTCACGAGCAGAATGCCGTTGCCAAGGCCGACCAGCGTCAGCGGCCAGGCGCGGGGCCAGGCCAGCGCGAGGCCCGCGAGTATCGTCAGCAGGCCGAGGCCGCCGGCGGCCGCCGCGAAGATACGGGTGTAGCCCCGGTCGACGACCTCCGCCGATTCGCCGGTCGGGCTTTCGTTGACGAGTCGCCGGTGGATGAGCAGGCCGGTGAAGAACAGGGGCCAGCCGGCCAGTGCGGCCGGGAGTGCGAGGCCGCTCAATGTCTGGCGGTTGTCGTCGCACCAGTACACGAGGAAACCGAGCGCGACGGCGACGGCAAACAGGCATTGCGCCGCGGCCATGAGCAACGCGATGGCCGCGGGCTGATCGATGATCTGCCGCCGGCGCAACGTGAGCAGGAGCGGCACGAGCGCGGCCGCCTGCGCCAGCGGTGGCGCGAGGCTGACGGCCGCAAACGTCGCCGTGGCCGGTTCCGAAGGCGACAGCCAGCGCGTGACCACGAGTTGGCTGGCTGCCGAGCCGACGATGCCCAGCGCGAGCCAGCCCCCGGCATGGGCGGTCCCTAGCCCCGTGCCGCACAAGGTCTGGGCGGCCGAGCGGACGAGAATGCCGAACACGATGATCGCGCCCGCCTCGGTCGCCCAGTCGACGACGCCCGGCGCGCGCCGGGCCGACAGGCCGGCCAGCACGATGAAACAGAGCGGCGTGAGCAGCGTGGCGATCATCAGGATGCCGAGCCCGGTCGCCTCGAGCTTCCAGTGGCTCAGGGTGTATCGGCCCA
>JAIBBI010000093.1 GCA_019694755.1 Gemmataceae bacterium | reverse complement strand
AAGTTCGAATGAAGTGGCGTCGCCCGCACATCCGATAAATTTTGCCAGAACGGCCATCGCGTGCGGCTTGGGGGAGCAACACGCGAATCGCCGGGGGGATGAACCGCCGTGACGACCAGTCCCGACGTACTACCACCGCGCAACGAAACCGAGCAGCTCCGTCAGCAGCTCCTGCAGGCCCAGCGCCTCTCGAGCGTCGGCGAACTCGCTTCCAGCGTGGCCCACGAATTCAACAACATCCTGACCACGGTCATCAACTACGCCAAGATCGGCCTCCGGGCCGGCGGCGACGACCCGACCGTGAAGCAGGCCTTCGAAAAGATCCTGAAGGGCGGCCAGCGCGCGGCCGGCATCGCCTCCGGCATGCTAGGCTACGCCCGCAGCAGTACCACCCAGCGTACGCTCGTCGATCTCGTCGCGCTCACCGAAGAAGTACTCACGCTCACCGAGAAGGACCTGGCCAAGCACCGCATCCGCCTCGACAAGCGGTTTGTCGGCCGGCCGAAGGTCCCGGCCGTCGCCGGGCAGATCGAGCAAATCCTGATCAACCTCATTATCAACGCCCGGCAGGCAATGCCCGACGGTGGCCGCCTCCTGATCGAAGTCCGCGAAAACCGCCCCGGCCAAACCGCCGACATTCGCATCGCCGACACGGGTACCGGCATCGCGCCTGAAAAGCTCCGCAAGATCTTCGACCCGTTCTTCACCACGAAGAACCCGGACGAGTCGGGCCACGGTGGCACCGGGCTGGGCCTGAGCGTCTGCCGGCAGATCATCGAACAGCACCACGGCCGGATCCGCGTCGAAAGCGTCGTCGGCAAAGGTTCCACCTTTACCGTCAAGCTGCCGCTGACCGTCGAAGAGTAACGCGCAAAAAGAAAGCCCACCGGGTGAAACCGGTGGGCTTTGTCGTTTTCACATCAAGTACATTTCAGACGGCGGTCGCCTTCTTGAACCGCCGGCGGATCATCCCGCCGACCGCGAACGCCCCGGCCGAGAGGCCGAGGATGGTGGCCGGCTCCGGCACCGGAGTGAAGTTCAGGTTCACCTGACCGAGAGCGACGGTCACCGACAGGGCGCTGGCCCCGCCGAAGGCGTTAAACGTCGGCGCCGCGCTGAGGTCGAAGCCCACAGTGCCGACGGTCGGGGTTCCCGCGCTCGTCGCGATGGTCCAGGAGTAGGTCTGTCCGACCGTGAAGGTCGGCGTGCCCAGTTCGCTGATCTTGAGGTTGAAGTTGCCGCCGGTGAACGTGCCGGTGACGCCCGCCTGATCGTGATTGGCCAGGTCGGTGCTCAGGCCGTTGTTGACACCACCCGCATCGACAGGGGTGTAGCCGTTCATTTCCCAGACGTAGGTGCTGCCGGTGTTCAACCCGAGCGTGCTGCCGAAGTTCAGCTTTCCGACGCTGTTGCCCGGGCTGAGGATCGACCCCAATTGGTTGGTCGTAGCCCCGGCAATCGTCCCGGTGCCGCCCAGCGTCGCGCCGGTGAGTACGGTGACGGTGTTGGTACCGGTGCCCGAACCCGCGGTGTTGTTGACACGCAGCGTGCCGGCCGTCACGGTGGTGCCGCCGGTGTAAAGGTTATCGCCCGTGAGATTGAGGACGCCCGGGCCGTCCTTGTTGATGCCGCCGGCCGTCGCGGCGATCTGACCGCTGAACGTGGTCTGGGCCGTGTTGGTCGTGATGACCTGCTTGACCGTTGTGCCCAAGTTCATCGCCCCACCCAGCGTCAGGGCATTCGTGCCGTCAACGGCAAAGTTGCCGTTAACGGTAACAGCATTGTCCACCGTCCGCGGCCCACCGACGGCCCGCAGCGTGGTGCCGCCCGATGATAGCGTCAGCGTACCCGTGCCGATGGGGCCGGCCGTCACCGTACCGGGACCGCCAACGGAGTTGCTGCCGAAGCCCAAGGTGCCGGCGTTCACGGTCACACCTCCCGTGAAGTTGCTTGCCGTGCCGCTCAGCACCATCATGCCGCCTCCGTTCTTGAACAGCGACCCGGTCGTGCCATTGATGTTTCCGCTAAAAGTGGTTGTCCCGGCGGAAGTCACGTCAAACGTTCGCGTCGCCGTGTTCAACGTCATGGTGCCAGTCCAGGTCATGTCGTTGATGCCGATGTAACCGACAGTGACGCCGGTAGTCGAGAAATCCATCGGGTTGGCAATGGTTCGGGCTCCGTTATCGGCGCGGAAAGTACCGGAGAACGTACTGTTGGAAACCAGATTGTTGGTCGACGCCCCGAACGGCGTGTTGGTGCCCAGCCCGATAACGGCACGGGTGTATGTAAATAGCCGTGTGTCTCCGACGTAGTCGTTGGCTCCCCAGAGGTTGATGTTGCCGCTGTTCAAAGTTACTGCGAACGAGCCAGGGGTTGTCAGGCCGGTGCCCGTGATCGGGCCGGAAAAAGTCACGGCCCCGTTGCCCGGCGTGCTGCCGGTGGCGATGCCGACGCTAATCTGCAGCGTCTGGCCAGTCAGCGTAATCGTTCCGCTAAAGGTCGCCTGTTGCGTACCGGTAGATACCGAACTACCGATGACCGGCGTGCCAGTACCGCCCAAGGTGATATCACGAGCCACCAGCGTGACATTGGGTGTGATCTGCAGGGCCGGGCTGGCAGCGGCTGCACCCAGAATAATGGCCGAAGTCCCCGTACCCAGCGGACCGGGGCTTGTCAAACTTGTCGGGTTGACGTTTGCGTCGAGTACCAAGTTCCCCGTCGTCACGCGAACGTCGCCGCTGAAGTTCGGGCTGTTACCATTCAAGGTCGTGGCGGTAGTGCCGTTGGTCAGGATCGTACCAGACCCCTGAAATGCGCCACCGTAGGAGGCCGCCGCCGCCCCGAGGCTCACTGCGCCGGTGCCGATTTTGACCGTGCCGAACCCCTGCAGGGCGAAGTTTCCTAGCGGGGAAGCCACACTGCCCAGGTCGTTGGTGTCGAGCGTTGCACCCGGGGCGATAGTCACGGTCTGACCGCCGGAATAGGCCGCTGCCGTCATCAGTTTGAGCACACCACCAGAGACCTGGTAGCCACCGCCGGTAACGTTCGACGAAGACAAAAGCAATGTACCGGGGCCGGATTTGTTAAGGCCGCCAGAAGTGGTGAGCCGGACCGGGTTCGCGACTGATCCAATGGAAAGTTCGTTGGCCACCGATATTCGGGCAGCCTGGGAACCAAATGCGAGATCAATCACTCCCGCCGCGCTTGTGCCGATCTGATCCGCCGTACCGGTCGAAAGCAAGAGGCCGGCCTGCGCCGTGGTCGTCGCCATGGCGATGTTGTTGGCCCCCATGTCGATGGTGCCGTTGTTCAACTTCAGGGCGTTGACGGACGTCGCCCCGGTCAGGGTGAGCGAACCCGTGTGCGAATATGTGGTGCCGTTGCTGCTACCGGACGCCGGCAGGGCGACGTATCCCGTAAACCGCTCGACGCCGTTCGTGCTGCCGGCATATGTGGCAAAATCCTGGGCGGCGGCCGTCGGTGAGTCGGCGTAAAACGCCCCGGGCAGGAGGGTGTTCACCAGCGTCGGGGCGGTCGGGAAGATCACGCGTGTATGGTCGCCGGCCGCCGGGTTGCCCAAGTTCGTGCCGCGGAACAGTACGGATGCCGAACCGGCGGAGGCGTAGGACGTAGCGATCAGGTTGGTGCTGAGGTTGTTGCCCACCGACGCCGGCTGCTTCAGCGTCACGGTGTTGCCCAGCGTGTTGATCGTCAGGCCGGCTGAGGTGGCCACGCCGATGTGTTCGTACATCGTCGCAGTGTCGTTACCAGTGAGTTTCAGTTCGGCACCCTGCATATTGACCTGCGAGCTACTGAGGCGGTTCTGGTTGACAGCCGTGCTGTTGTCCAGGTGAACCGTCGTACCCAGGTTGAATGTGTAGCCCACTGTACCGGACGCCGCGCCCGCCGCGGCCAACGCGCCGTTGGTGCCGCTGAGTGTGAGGGTACCGCCGGTCTGGGCGAAATCGGATCCCGGCAAGCGGGTGGCCGTGGTCGCCCCAACTACGACCGGTCCATTGATCGAGTTGTTGGCTGTCAGGATCAGGTTGCCGGAGCCGAACTTGGAAAAGGTCAGGCTGGTCTGGTTGCCGCCGATGTTGCCGTTGACTGTCAGGTCGGCCCCGTTAGTCATGATGAAGGCGTTTGTGCTGGTCGTCAGCAGGAAATTGCGGTTGGTACTGAATGTGGCGTCGTTTTGGAGAAACCCGCCGGCCAACACGACGTTGCCGCCGTTACCCAGGTTGGCGTCGGAGGTCACGACCGTCGCCCCGCCGGCCAGGATGGAGTCGCCCGTGTAGTTGTTCGTACCGGTCAACTTGAGCGTGCCCGCTCCGAACTTCACGAACCGGCCCGACCCTCCGATGGTTCCGTCAAGTTGCAATGTCGTGCCCTGAAGGGTCACGCTGACTTGCCCGCCCGCTGCCCCCAGCGTGATCGGACGATTGACCGCCAGTGATGTCGTGGTCGAGGGACCGTATTGGTTGGTAGGGTTGAACACGAGATTGCCGGCGACATTGCCCGTGGTCCCACCCGTAAGCGTAATGCCTGCCCCGGCCACGCCAAGGTTATTGTCGGCCGAGAAGACGAGGTTGCCGCCGTTAACGGTAAGGCCACCCGACAAACTGGAGTTATCGCCATTAAGTTGGAGAGTCGACGCCCCGGATTTCACCAGCCCGTTAGTGCCGGTGATGTTGCCCTGAATGACGGTGTTGACCCCGGCATGGATGTATCCCGTGGTACCCCCCAAGCTGATGTTTGGCTGGATAAACGCGCCGGTCATTGTCGGCTGAGTGGTGCCACCAGTCAGCGAAGTGCCGATGACGCCACTCGTCAGGTTGATCGTGCCAGTGCCGAACAGGCCGCTGCCGAACGTGGATCCGGTGGCCGTCTCGAATAGCAAAGCGTTGACGGTACTTGTGCCGTTGACACCGCCGACGGTAGCCGCCGTTCGGTAGTTGGTGGCCGACAGGTTGCCGACCAGGTAGGGGTGCCGGGCGTCATAATCGGTCGTGGTGTTGAGGGGCACTACGCCGTTAGTCGCGTCGTAGCGGGTCAGGGTAAACGCGCCCGTCGTTCCAGTGCCAATGAGTGCAAAGCCATAAGGCAGCACGCCATTCACGTTGTCCGATACCGTAGTCGCCGAGAACAAGACGTTGGCGTTGCCGTTCGTCGCCGGGGCGCCGCCCAACGTCAGGCCGGTCCCCTGCGTCGTCACTTGAAACGTCGCTCGACTATTCAGCGTGAGTGCCCCGAAGTTCATGCTCATCGGCTGAGCCGCATTCGGTGTCACGGAAAAGATGTTCATACCGGACAGGGTCGTGCTGCCCACTGTTTCGTTCGTCGCTGCGGCTGCGCTTCCGCCCAGGAAGAGAATGCTGCCGTTCATGGTTAGCGGTGCCATCGCGTTCAGCCGGGCCACGTTCGCGGTCGTGTTCGAAATCTGGAGGGCACCGTTGGTAAACGAATAACTCGATGCATTGAGCGCTGTGCCATGAAGCGTCGCCGACTGGCTGCTGAAGGCCATCTGCGTCACACCCAGCGCCAGCGGATCTGCCGTGATAGCGCCGGTGCCGGAAATAGTATTCTGGAAAGTGTAGACGACCGCCGCTGCTGTATTGGCCCCGCGGATGCCGCCGTTGCCGCCGATTGCGCCATTGAACGTGATGTTGCTCGTCGTGGCGACGGCCCCGGTCAGGACCATTTGACTGCTCAGCGTCACGGGGTTCGGTACAATCACGGCACCGCCGGTCGATCGGATCGTGCCACCACTAACTACCAACGTGTTGGTGGTCGCCCCGAGCGGCGAGTTGGTCGCCGCCAAAGTCAGGTTACCGGCCACAAGGTTGATATTCCCGGTGAACGTACTAGCCGCCCCCGGCGACAGGAAGATCTGTCCGCCGCTGAACATCGGCGTCGTACCGAGGTGATTGATCGTCAGGTCACCTGTCCCGGCAATATTGCCCGCGAACGTCACGTGCCCGATGCCCGAACCGTTGATTGTCAGGCCACTTGCTGTCAGCTGAATATCGTTGGTCGCTGCGCCATTCGAGAAATTGACAGAACCCGTTCCGTTCTGAGTGATCTGCGGGTTCGCACCCTGGAAGCTGAAACCGCCGGCAGCGTTTGACGAACTGATCACCACACCGTTGGAGCCGACGGTCGGGGCGTTATAGCCATCGAAAATCATTTGGTTGACAATGAACGGCGTGGCCGCATCGTTGGTGGTGCTGTAGTTGCCAACCGTTTGGAAGGTCGTGGTGGTCGGCGGGAGTGTGGTCGGGACCGAGGAAAAGGTCAGAACTGTCGTGGCCGACGACGACGGGGTGATGCCAGTGCTCCAATTAGTCCCGACCGACCAGTTGACGCCGACTCCGGTGTAATTGACCCACGTCTGGGCCCGGCCAGACTGACCGAAGCCGAGCAGAGCCGTTGCTACCGCCAGCAGCGTACCGATGCGACGCGTCAACATGTCATCCCCCATCCACCGAACGGGTGGTGAAGCCTCGGGCCCTCCTTAGCCTCTGATGTCCCGGGTACGGCACGGCAATCCTTAGCCGTGCGCAATCGATCAACTTGTATGTAACAATCAAGCTCTCAGATCACCTGGCCCTACGCTAGGGTGTGTTCATCAAATCCGCCACGGAATCTTCGGGATATTCAGAATCCGTACCGGACAATCCGATTTTAACGATAGTGCGGGCCTTGCGACCTACGGGATGTTAACGCTTCCCGAGCTTGTCTTCAATCTTCTTCAACAAAGTTTGTTCCAAGTATGGCTCCCGGCCCTTCGGCAGCCAGCCCACGTCCGGGCGACTCGGATCCACCACTTCGAATCGTCGATCCACCGTATTGTCACTGCGGAACGCGGCCGCTCCTGCCGTCGCGCGGATCGGCCGCGGCAGGTCTTCGAGATACCGGTTCACCGTCAGAAAGATCTGATACCCACCAGTTTCGCCGGGCTGGATCACAACGTCGCAAGAATAGGCCATCGATTGCAATGTGCAGAGCATGCGCTCCGCGCCGTCCGGCGAGCCGGGCCGCCAAGGCTGCTCGAATCCGGGCGCGACCCTTGGAAAAGTTCTGATCCGGCCGTCGTACCGGTTGGCTTGGGCGATCTCGAAATAGTCATCGAGGACATCAATCACCGACTCGAACACGGTCGCATAGTCCGGCGGCCCCATCGCAATGTACGCAGGGTTCGTCGCGGTCGGGGGCGGCGCTTCCCCGATGAACACGGAGTTGTCGTAGGTGGGGCCGGACGCACACCCTGAAGTCAGGGCTGCCGCGATTCCCGCTGCCAGCATCCACCGCCGCCGCATTTGCGCACGCTCCCCCGGTATCGGCCGCTCGTATGCCGTGCCGGCGGAGTTTTGTCAACGCATTTGAGGCACAAAACGACCCGGGCCGCGTCCGAAACCCTCGAACAGAAGGTTCCAGACACGGCCCGGACGAGGTTCTACGTATTGGCCGATACGTATTGGCCGACTACTTTGGCTTCTCTTCGCCTTCCTTCGCCGGGGCGTCGCCCGCGGCGGCCGTGCCCGGTCGCAGGTAAGAGCTTGCGGTCATGTCGAGCGGTTTGGTCAGCTTCGGAAGCTGATAGCCGACCAGCGTGAGATACCGGCGATACGCCACCGGCTGCACGCCCTTCTCCTTCGCCGCCTCCTGCATCGTGGCAATCTTGCCGCTCACCTGCTCGTACGCCTGGACGATGGCGTTGTCGCCCAGCGCGGCCCGCTGACGGGCCAGCGATTCCGCGAGCTTCGGGCTTTCGCCGAGCACGAGGTACGTCGTCCGCTCCGTGATGCCCGGCCCCTTGATCGTGCGGTCCTTGAGGTCGAGCCAGGCGTCGACCACGATGCCCTGGCGCTCGAGGTTACGGATCAGCTCGGGGGTGTCGTCACGGCCGTCGCCGTCGAGGTCGAAGATGCCGGCCAGGGCGATGTGCTCGCGCTGCGTCGAATTCCACGACGGGTTGAACAGCAGGTCGCCGGGCAGCAGCGGGTCGCGGATTTCGCTATTGGTGCTGACGATCCGCGCGATCGACAAGTGCGGCTCGACAACGTTTACGATTTCGATCTGACCCTTTGGTTCCTGGTTGGCCGCGCCTTTGGCCGTCGTCTCCGGGCCCCAGATGCTGAAGGTGACCTGCGGCTTCAGGTAGTCGGCCGAGCCCAGATTGACGAAGACGGTCCGCGCCGCGCGGTCGACTTTCAGGATCTTGCCCTTCGGCGATTCGGAAGCCAGCGAGTTCGGCGGGGCGATCTTGGAGCGGGCGACGTCGAGTTGTGTCCGCAAACCGTTGATCGACTCGCCCAGTTTCTTCTTGTCGCGCTCGGCCGCCGCGTTGTCGTCGGCCCGGTTCTGCTTCTCGTTCTTCAGGCCTTCGCTTAGTTCCTTGTCGATCTTGTCGATCAGGGCGATGTAGTCGGCCCGCGACTTGTTAAGGTCTTCGAGCGCCTTCGCTTGGGCGGCCTTCAGGTCGTCGTTGGCTTTGGTCAGCCGCTCGTTCAGCCCCTTTCGCTCTGAGTCGTGAGTCGCGCGGGCCTCGGCGAGGTTGTTCTCGGCGACCTTCTTTTCATTCAGCGCGGTGTCGCGCTCCTTGCGGAGCTTGGCGATCAGATCCTGGTAGGTGTCGGCCGGGCGGTCCAGCGTGGCATTCCAAGCCGGCAATTCCCGCATGGCCGCGGTCGCCGCGTCGAAGATCGGCTTGTGCGAGCCCTTGAGCCCGTTGAGCTTCTGCTGGTCGCCGGGCTGCTCGTTGCCCGTGCCTACGGCGAGGACGAGCCGCTTGACCGTCTCCTCTTCCAGACTCTTCTTCGCGGCCTTAGCGTCGGCCTGGGCCTTCTTTTCCTTCTCCACGAGCTCGGCCTGGCCGCTGTAACCCATGTAAGTAAATACGCCCAGCGTCAGGGTCGCCAGGACAAAGAACACGAGGGTAACAATCAGCCCCGTGTTGGAATCGGGGGCCGGCCCCGAGCTCGATTTAGGGGCCTTTTTCGCCTTCGCCATGATGAACACACTCCGGGAGCCGCGCGCGAACGGACCACTGTTAGCCTAACCGATCGGGCAATCCTGTCAAAGTTTCGGCGCGGGCGGGGATGGGAGAACCGGCGCGGCCCGGGGGCCGTATAGCGGTTGTGCCAAGGAATCCCGTCCGGGGCTTCGTCCGGCCTCGCACGGGTGCGCGATCCGCGCACCCGGTACGGCCCGCA
Source organism: Gemmataceae bacterium (assembly GCA_019694755.1). Taxonomy (GTDB): domain Bacteria; phylum Planctomycetota; class Planctomycetia; order Gemmatales; family Gemmataceae; genus JAIBBI01. The sequence continues at coordinate 11,098 of JAIBBI010000093.1, read as the reverse complement.
CGGGTCGTCGGGTGACCCCGGCCGATCGTCGTGGCATTCCGCCGGGTGCGGTGCTACAGTGATGTTCTCCCTCACCGGCCTTGGGCTTGCCGTCATGCGCTTTCTGATCGCGCCGATTTTTGATGAAGAGCTTCAGAAGCGCACCGATCACACTCCGGATTGCTACGTCCGGCCCGGCGAATACCTGCACCACCTGTATGTCGAGGGCGTCAAGTACGTCGTTGCCGACGCTTTGAAACGTTGCATCGCCCAGGCCCGCGAAGCCAACGATGCCGACGCCCTGCTCCACCTCGAATTGCACCAGGGGCAACTCGACTCGCTGGGTGGACAACAGGCAATCGATCAGGCCCTGGCCGGCGGCGATGAGATGATCGGCGACCCGCCGCCCCCGCCGATCGACGAGCCCGACGCGCCCCGTGCGCGATCATTTTCCGGGTACGCCCCGCAATCGCCGAAGCTGATCAGCGAGACGGGTCTTTCGGTCTCGTTCCTCTTCGACATGATCCTGCGGACCATCTACAACCGCGGCCGGCTGATCGGCTCCGACATCGCCGACGAGCTGAAAATCAACTTCTCGGTGCTCAACCCGATACTCGGGCTGATGCGCCGCCAATCGCTCATCGACATCGTCGGCACGAAGGGCTCGGGCGGCGACGCGTCGATGGAATACGAACTCAAGCCGCCGAAGGGACAGGACGCCCTGCAGGAGGCGCTGAACAAGTCTGCGTATTGCGGGCCGGCCCCCGTCCCGTTCGACGACTACGTCGAGAGCGTTGTCGCCCAGACCGTCCGCAATTTCGCCGTCACCCGGCGGACGATCCACACGGCATTCCAGGACCTGATCATCACGCCCGAGGTGCTCAACGAGATCGGCCCGGCCATCAACTCGGCATCGTCGATTTTCCTCTTCGGCTTCCCCGGCAACGGCAAGACGGCCATCGCCGAGCGCATCACCCGCCTGATGGGCGACGACGTGTACCTCCCGTACGCCGTCGAGGCCAACGGCGCGATCATCCAGGTCTTCGACCCGATCCTCCACACCCGCTCCGCCTCGAAGAGCAACGACGGCATCGAGAGCAGCCTTCTCCGCGAGATCTCGCACGACGAGCGGTACGTCCGCGTGCGCCGGCCCACCATCGTAGTTGGCGGCGAACTCGTCATGGCCCAGCTCGACCTCAAGTACAACCCCACCGGCAAGTACTACGAGGCCCCGCTGCAGATGAAGGCCAACGGCGGGATCTTCATGATCGACGACTTCGGCAGGCAGCAGATCCGGCCCATGGACCTGCTCAACCGCTGGATCGTACCGCTCGAAAAGCGGTACGACTACCTGACGACCATCACCGGCACCAAGATCGAAATCCCGTTCGACCAGTTGCTGATCTTCTCGACCAACCTCGACCCGATGCAACTGGCCGACGAGGCGTTCCTCCGCCGGATCAAGTACAAGATCGAGGTCCGCAACCCCAGCGAGGGTCAGTTCCGCAAGATCTGGGCGCTCGTTTGCAAGAGCCGGCAGGTGGAATGCGACGAGCGCGGCATCGATTACCTGATTGACAAATGGTACAAGCCGACCGGCCGACCGTTCCGCATGTGCCAGCCGCGCGACATCCTCGACCAGATGCAGTCGATGGCCAAGTACAACATGGAACGGGTGACGTTCAGCCCGGACCTGATCGACGCGGCCTGCGCCACCTATTTCGTCAGCGGCGAAAAGAAGGACTTCGGCGCGAAGGTCCGCCTCGAATAACGACATGGAACCCGACCGCAGACATATCCCGGTACTGATGGCCGAGGTGCTCGCCGCGCTCGACCCTCAGCCGGGCGAGATCGCGGCCGACGGCACGCTCGGAGCGGCCGGGCATGCGCTGGAGTTGTTTCGCAGGGTGACGCCGGGCGGCCGGCTCATCGCCTGCGACCTCGACCCGGCCAATCTTGAGCCGGCGATGGAATCACTCTTCACCATCGGCGACGCCTTCGACCTCCACCACGCCAACTTCTCCGACCTGCCCGCGCTCTCGCCCGATGGCGTCGATGTGCTGCTGGCTGACCTCGGCGTGTCGAGCATGCAGATCGACGACCCGGCCCGCGGCTTCTCGTACCGCCGGCCCGGCCCCCTCGACCTGCGGATGAACCCCGCCTGGGGGCCGACGGCGGCCCAGTGGCTGCGCAACGTCGGCGTGGAAGAGCTGACCACGGTCCTCAACGACTTCGGCGACTTCACCGAGTTCGGCCCGGTCGCCGGGAAGAAACTGGCCCAGGCGATCTGCGATGCGAAACCGACGACGACCCAGGATCTGACGCGGGTCGTACTCAATACCACGCCACCGCCGAAGCCGCCCCCGGGCCGGTTTGTGAAGCCCTGGCAGCTCAAATACCGGCCGGTGGCGTGCGCCTTCCAGGCCATCCGGATCGCGGTGAACCGGGAGCTGGCGAGCCTTCATCAGTTGTTGATGGACCTGCCGAGGCTGCTCCGACCGGGCGGCCGCGCTGCGATCATCACATTTCACAGCGGCGAAGACCGGCTGGTCAAGCAGGCCTTCCGGGCCGGGCTGAGGGCGGGCGAATACGAAGCCGTTGCCGACGCGGCGGTGCGGGCGTCGCCGCAGGAACGATACGACAACCCGCGGTCGCGCTCGGCCAAGCTCCGGTGGGCCCGCCGGCCCCGGTGATCAGATCTTCTGGGCGATCTTGAGCCGGGCCTGCACCGCGTCCCAATTCACGACATTCCACCAGGCATCGATGTAGTCGGCCCGCTTGTTCTGATACTTCAGGTAGTACGCGTGTTCCCACACGTCGCAGCCCAGGAGCGGGAACAAGCCGCTCATCAGCGGGCAGTCCTGGTTCTTCGAGTTGATTACCATCATCTTCTTTTCGGCCGGCGACCAGACGACCCACGCCCAGCCGCTGCCGAACTGCGTCAGCCCGGCTTCCTTGACTGCCTTCTGGAGCGACGGCAGGTCCGCCCCCCACGCCTTCAGGAAGTCGTCCGACGGCTTGCCGCCATTCTTCGCCATCGTGGTCCAGAACATCGTGTGGTTGTAATGCCCGCCGGCGTTATTGATGACGGCCTGCTGCTTGTCTTCGGGCAGTTCCTTGATCGCCTTCAGCACGTCTTCGACCGGCTTGTTCAGCCAGGCGGTGCCCGCGAGCGCCTTGTTCAAATTGTCGACGTACGCCTTGTGATGGCGGCCGTGGTGGATCTCCATGGTCTTGGCGTCGATGTACGGCTCGAGCGCGTCGGCCGCGTACGGGAGCGGCGGCAGCGTGAAGCCGCCGTCGGCAGCGTGCAGGCGGGGCAGAAGCACGGCGGCGGCCGCGGCTGCGAGAACTTCCCGGCGGTTCATCATCGGCTGGTCTCCTCGGGGCTCATGTTACTGTTATCGGCATGCCAATAATCCGGCAGCGGCGCTTCCACGATCACCGGCTCGTATCGGATCGGGTGCAGGAATTCCAGGCTCCGGGCGTGCAGGGCGATCAGCCGGTCGCGGGGCAGCTCGCCCGGCGGCCCGAAGTTGTGGGCCGACCCGTACAGCAGGTCGCCCCGGATGGGGAAGCCCCGGCTGGCCGCCTGAAGCCGTAACTGGTGCATCCGCCCCGTCACCGGGCGCAGTTCCACAAGGTCCCCTTCGATCACACGGTAGTTCGTCTCGGCGTGCTTCGATTCAGGCGTCTCCTCCGGTACGATCTCGGCACGCGCCTCATCGACGATCTTGCGAAGCCAGTCGCGCCAGGTGCCTTCGGGCGGTGCCGGCGGGCGGTCTAATTTCGCCCAATAGACCTTGGTGACCTGCCGCTCGCGAAACTGCTCGGCCAGTCGGGCGGCCGCCTTCGACGACTTGGCGAACAGCACGACGCCCGAGACCGGGCGATCGAGCCGGTGCGGCACGCCCAGGTACACGTTGCCGGTCTTGTGATACGTATGCCGGAGGTAGTCGCGGGCCCAGGCCCAGAGCGTCGGCAGGCCGACCGGCAGGCCCTGCGTGAGCAGCCCGCCCGGCTTGGCCAGCGCGAGGCAGTGATTATCTTCGAAGAGAACTTGTGGCTCGATGATAGCGACCCTGACTCCCGGGTCATGATAGCGGTAGCTTCGGCGCACGAAAAAGGGCTGCCCGATTTTGCTCATCGGGCAGCCCAATTTTCGATCATCGATTCCGCGTCAGATCAGACGACCTGCGACAGGAAGTGCAGACGGAACTGGAGAAAGTCGGTGCTATCGACCTGACCGTTGCCGTTGAAGTCAAACGTATCGTTCGATGTCAGGAACGCGATACGGAAGGCAAGGAAGTCATCGGATTCGACCTTGCCGTTGCCCGTCGCGTCGCCGAACATCCGGAAGATGCCGGTGGCTGGGGTCAGGTTGTTGACATAAGGCGTTGAGTTGAAGCTGTTGCTGACAAGTACCCCGGCGTTGCCGTTGATACCACCGCCGCCGAACTCGGACGGGACAACCGAAAGGGTATAACGGCCGTCCTGCAGCGAGAACGGACTGCTGACCGTGCCAGCCCCGTCGACCAGGCCGCCCGTGAATGTGATGGTCGCAAACAGGCCCGAGCCGTCGAGCACGACATTCAGCGTCACCGCCCCGGCCGACGGTGTCACGCGGTTGAGCGTGAACGCGGCGTTGGGGTTGGAGATGGTCACCGGAGTGTCGAAGTTGACCTTCACACTGGTGACCCGGGACCGCTGGGCCGCCCCGTTGTTAATCACGATCGAGGTAACAACTGAGGGGGTCGCTGACTGAACTTCAAACGCACCGATGTCGGCCGATCCTCCACTCACCCGGGCGAAACCATTGCCGCGTTGATCGAACGCGAGGCCGGCGGAGTTGTTGCCGGCGTTAATCGCCGGGCTGCCAGTGAGCAGGGCGTGGGTCAGTGGGCTGCCCACCGCCGCGCCGTTGAGTGCGAGCGTCGGGTCGAGCTTGGCGTCGAGCGGAGTCGCCGTGGTGCCGGTCAGGTTGCCCGAACCGGTCAATACAGGAACGTCGCCGGTGTCGAGAACGCCGATCAGGCTGTTGTTTGCGGCGACCGGGTTCGCGCCTGCCTGGTAGACGTTTTGCGATCCGCCGACAGCCGTGTTGCCAGTGACAATCGTGCTTTCCAGGATCAAATTGCCGGTGATGGCAATGCCGCCACCCTTGCCCGCCGCGCTCGTCAGGGAGTTGAAGGCGATGGTACTATTGCGGAAAATCGCAGTACTGGTACTGAACGGACGGAAAATCACTCCGGCACCGAAGCCGTTGGTCGCTGTATTCGAAGAGATCGTGCTGTTCTGAACTAGGAATTTGCTGGCGGTCCCGTAGAAATAGATCCCCGCGCCGCCAAAGCCTGTCGTTACCGTCTGGCCCGACTTATTGCCCGACACAGTACTGTCGGTCATTGTGAAGGCACCACTATCGAAGAAGTAGATGCCTCCGCCGTTCTGGCCAGCCAAGTTACCGGAGACAGTCGAGTGCTGGACCTCCAGACTCGATCCGCTGGACATGAAAATCCCGCCACCGGCCCCAGCCGCATCAAGCGCCTGGTTATTGCTGACCGAGGAATCGACGAGTGTCAGCGAGGCGGTGGCCAGTCCCAGCGCGATACCGCCGCCGTCTCCGGCGGTGGCAGTGTTGCCCGAGACACTGACCTTGGTCAAAGTCAGCGATTCGTCATTGTTGAAGATCGACCCGCCATTGCCGGTCGCCTGGACGCCGTTGCTGAGCGTCATGTTGCTGAGGCTGACCTTCTGACCGGTAAGCGTCGGCACGTCGATGTTGAAGTGCCGGCTCAGTGCGGCCGCGTCGATGGTGACACCGGCAGCCGGGCCCACGACGCTCACTTGTTCCGTGATCGCGAACTCACCGAGCGCGAGTGTGATCGTCTTGGACGTGGCAAAGACGGTCGGATCAAAGGTGATGGTGTCGGCCGAGCCCGGATTCGCGTTGGCATTGGCAAGTGCCAGGGCTTCGCGGAGGGAAACCAGTCCATCGGAGTCGGTCGATTCATCGTTCGTCGCATTGACGACGAACGAGTTGCCGATCGCCACGACGAAACTGCCGAGTTTGCCGGCCGGAACGCTTGCGGGGACCACGTCCGTGTCAAACACCTGCGAAGCGATCATGTTAACCGTGTAGGTGCCGTTGTCGGCGAGGTCCCAGGTTCCGCCCGGGACACTGAACTCGTATGTCACTATCCTCGGTGTACCGTTGGTGTTGAAGTCGACCGTCGCCTTGGTGATCGCGAGCTTGTTGCTCGACGAGTCGACAATTTCGATGTCGGTCGTACCAATGGTCGAGACATTGATCAGCGACTCGTTGTCCGAGTAAGTAACTGTCAACGTGTTCGGCGCCGCGCCCGGCGCGACGATTGCCGCGACGGTCGTGAGCGAACCGACGGGCGCGGGATCGGTGGATTCCGTCGAGCCCATGTCGACCTTGCCCTGGAGTACGCGGGGGAAGCCGGTACCGCGCTGGTCATTGGCGAGCGCGGGGGCCGGGTTCGAACCCGTGTTTCGGGCGGGGCTTCCGCTGCCGAGGAGGTGAGTCTGCGTCGGGCCTCCGTTGTTGGCCAGCGGAAGCAGCTTGGCATCCTGATCCAGAATGTTGGTAGCGCTGGCCGGCGAGATGGTCGCGCCGGCTGAACTGCTGAGCAACGAATAGGTCGCGGTGATAGTCCCGTTGACATCCGGCCCCGTTCCGGTGGCCGTGTTGTTGCTGATGATCGAACTTGTCACGGTAATCGTGGATGTGCCCGAGTTGTTGATGCCGCCGCCGGCACCCAACGATTCGTTGAACGCCACGGTACTGTTGAGAACATTCAATGTCGTGGTGGAGTTGCTCGAAATCGCGCCACCGTTGGCGGCAAAGGTGCCGGCGGTGGTCCGGTTGCCGGAAATCGTGCTGCTGCGGATGGTCGCCTTAGTGGCGAACAGATAAATCGCCCCACCGCCGCTGCCGGCAGACTCGACATTGGACGAGTTGCCGGAAACCGTCGTGTCATCGATCGTGAGTGTGCCGAACTGGAAGAAGTAGATGCCACCGCCATCTTCGCCGGACGTGTTTCCGGAAATCGCCGAACGGGCAACCGTGACCGACGAGTTTCCGGAGACGTTAATGGCGCCGCCGTTAGCCGCCGTTCCGGTTGCCACGTTGTTCGAGATTGTGCTGTCGTTGACCGTGAGGCTGGCGCCCGACTGGGTCAGCGAAATGGCGCCGCCATCGCCACTGGCGAGGCTTGAGGAGATCTCGACGGAATTCAGCGTCAACGCCTCATCGTTGTTGATTATTGACCCGCCGTTACCACCCACAGCCTGACCATTGATCAGCCGAAGCTTGGACAACGCAACGGCATTACCCGAGTTTGCCGCGATATTGATGTTGAAGTGCCGACTTGCGCCGCCCGCGTCGATCGTCAAGGCTGCTGTCGGGCCGTTGATTGTCATTGGGCTTTGGACAAGAAACTCACCGTTGCTCAGCGAGATCGTTGACGCAGAGTTGAACACGGTCGGGCTGAAGGAGATCGTGTCGTTGGACAACGTGCCCTTGTTAGCGCGGCCGACGGCTTCGCGGAGAGTGAAATTGCCCGCGGAGAAGTCGCCGTCGTCGATGTCGCCGGCGTTATCGACTACGAATGTGGCAGCGACATCCACAACGAATGTGCCCACCGTTCCGCCGGCCACGAAGTGGGTCGTACCATCGATGTCCGACACCTGCGACGGCAGAATGTTGACGGTGTAGGTTCCGTTGTCTTCAGACCCCCACGTGCCACCCGGGACTGTAAACTTGTAATCGGCGACGATCGACTTGGCATTCGTGTTCGGCGTCGGCGTGACACTGATGATGGCCAACTTGCCGCCCAGCGGATCAACGATCTCGATATTGCCGATCCCGATCGACGCGACCGAGATACCCAGGTCATCGAGGAACGACAAGGTAACGACGTCGGGCGTGGTACCCGCAGTCAGGACCGGCCCCAGGGGTGCCATCACGGCCGACGGAATGACACTGGGAGCCTCGAACGCGCCGACATCGGCGGCCAGGCCCTGAACGCGGGGGTTTCCCGCACCTCGCTGGTCGAACGCGAGGCTGTTGACATTGCTGCCGGCATCAATGGCCGGGCTACCGACTTTGAGCGAGTGCGTTTGCGTCAGCCCGCCGTTATTGGCCAGCGGGTCGAGCATCGGATCGAGCGGTGTCGTCAGCGTACCCGTCAGGTTGGTCCCGGACAGCGTCAGATTGCCGACATCGTTGACGCCGACGAGGTTGTTGCCGCCGCCCGCCGTTACGGCCACATCAAAAGAGAAATCGGGGTCGGTGGTGGCGGTATTTCCGGCCACAATGGAACTGTTGATGTTGATGTTGCCCGCAAAGTAGTTCCCGAAGAATCCGCCGCCCGTAGTACCGGCCTTGTTACCGGTAACCGTGGTGTTTCGGATCTCAAGAGGGGTGGTCGCGGTCCCGAAAAAGTAAACCGCGCCGCCGGTACCACCAGAGGTGTTGCCAGAAAGGGTGGAGTTCTCGATCGTCAATTGACCATCTTCAAAGAAATAGATGCCGCCACCATTTCGGGCCGCGCTGTTGCCGGATATGGTGCTGTTTCGGACGATCAGGTTTCCGTCGTACGTAAATCGCAAGCCGCCGCCATCGCTCGTGCCTACCGTCGACGCAGTGTTTCCTGAGACAGTACATCGGTCGAGCGTGATGGTGGCAGTTGTAGAAGCGCAGTTCAGGCCACCGCCGTCGCTCGTGACCTTATTGCCGGTGAGAATGATGTCCGTGAGTTTCAGGTCTGTCGAAGTTACATTGATCCCGCCGCCGCTCCCGGAGACGTTTCCTCCCGTGATCTTCATCCCCGACACGCTGACGACGGCGCCGGTGATGTTGAGCACCCGGCTCGTGGTCGAAGCGGCAGCCGTGTTCTGCACCGTGAGCAGGCCCGACCCAGGGCCAATGATCGAAATATTGGAAGTGATCGCGAGTTGACCCGTGGACAGGGCAATGGTCTTCGCCGTGTTGAAGCTGGCATCGAATACGATCGTGTCGTCGCCGGCCGCGGCATTCGCATCAGTGATCGCCTGGCGAAAGCTCCCGGCACCGGTGTTAAGTGTGTTCGTGACAGTAAACGTTGCCGGCGTTTCCCGCCGTTCGAGGCTCTGCAGCCACAGGCGCCGCGAGACGTGACGGCCTCGCGACCGCGAGGTACGCAGGAACGATCGGATCATACTCTCTACTCCAGAGTTCGAAGGGGTCGGATGTGTGATTGGACATTCTAGAGGCAGTATTCTCCGGGCAAGGCGCGAACACTTAGTTTTTTCGGAGACCTCCGCCGATCAGTTGTTACCTAACACCGCCCGGGACATTTGGTTTCTCGAACCGATGGCAACTCAATCTGCGACCGGGTAGTAAACTCCCGGTTCGCGGACGTTGTCCGACTGGTTGATCCTTGCTAACGCGGCACGAAACCGGCCCGTCTTCGCCGTGTGTGTCATGGCCACCAGCACAACACTTTGGCCCGGTGCGTCCTCCGGCGCCTCGTGCTGAATGACCGACGCGATCGAAATCCCCTCCATCGCGAGGAGCGTCGCCACCTCGGCCAATACGCCGGGCCGGTCGGCCACGGTAAGCCGGAGGTAGAACCGGCTCAGCACCTCGTCCGAACGCCTGACCGTGAGTTGCCCGGCGTCTGTCTGCCAAAGCCTTTGTGCAGCAAACATCAACTGTGCCCGGCCGGTCGCCAGATCGATGATGTCTGCCACGACTGCACTCGCCGTTGGCATCATCCCCGCACCGGCGCCGGAGAAGAGCGTCTCGCCGGCAGCGTCGCCCGTCACTTTCACGGCATTAAACGCGTCGCGTGTCTCGGCCAGCGGCGTTCCCTTGCGCACCAGTGTCGGGCTGACGTGCAATGCAACGCTTTCACCGTCCGACCATGCCTCGGCCAGCAACTTGATCACGTATCCGAGTTCGACGGCGTATCGGATATCGATCGCGGCGATCTCTGCGATGCCCCGGCGGTCAATATCGTCAGGCGAGACGGCCATGCCGAACGCCAGCCGGACGAGCACGGCCAGCTTGTGGGCCGCGTCCGATCCGTCGACGTCGAGCGTCGGGTCCGCCTCCGCGTAGCCCAGTCGCTGCGCCTCGGCGAGCGTGCCGGCATAGTCGCTTCCGCGTTCGGTCATTGCCGTCAGGATGAAATTGCAGGTGCCGTTCAGAATCCCCTGCACGGAGCTGATCTGATTGCCGGCCAGTCCCTGCGAGATGGCGCCGATGATCGGGATGCCGCCCGCGACGGCCGCCTCAAAGGCCACCGCCCGGCCCCGCTGATGGGCGGCCGCGAAGATCTCCGTCCCGTGTCGGGCGAGCAGCGCCTTGTTCGCCGTGACGAGGTCACGACCCGTCGCTAGCGCGGCCAGCGCGGCCTGACGAGCCCACGTCGTCCCGCCAGCCAGTTCTACGACAACATCTACGTCCGGATCGCCGAGCACTTTGTCGAGGTCAGTCGTGAGCACGCCGGGGGGAAGTTCGCAGTCCCGCTGCTTCGCGGGATCGCGGACGACCACGTGCTTCAGCCATACCGGGCGACCTGCACGACGGGTCATGCGCTCGGCATGATTCAATAAAAGATGTGCCACGCCCGATCCGACCGTGCCACACCCGAGCAACGCGATTCCCAGGGGCTCGGCCATTGTCGTTTTCTCCTGAAACTGCGCGGAAGAAGTTACAACCCGTCCCCGGAATTACAACCGCCCGGAGTCGGCTCGATCAGCTGGCGCAGCGTGCCATTCGCCGCAAGTGCCTGTCGGGAAGGGACTAGGAGAGATTGTCGAAAAATAATGCCGCGTTGGCACGGGGGGTGCGTTACTCCTCTTCCGTTCGGGCCGACAACCCCCCGAACGCCACGACGATCCGGCCCCGTCCCCCCGGCGGCCGGAACCCCCCAGTCGCGGTGCTTCGAGTCGGCCTCCTCCGGTGGTGTCCCCCGCCACTCGGTGATTGACCCGCGGCTCCCCCCGCCGCGGGCCGAATGAACACTCCTCCCCCTATCCCCTCCCCATCCCCTCGACACTCCCATCTTCAGGCCGCCCGCGACCCCCGCGGGCGGCCTTCTTTTTT
>JAIBBI010000092.1 GCA_019694755.1 Gemmataceae bacterium | reverse complement strand
CGGAACCGGGGGGCACCACGCCGGTGCGGCCTATCCAGGCGGCCGTCGCGGCATGCGCGGCGGCACACTGCTCGTCGACGGCCAGGTCGGCGACGGGTGCGGCGCGGTGATGCGCCGCGCGCTCGTCGCCGTTGGCGGCGCGGGCGATTACTGCGGTGCGTCGGTGATCGCGGGCACCATCGTGGTGCGCGGGACAATGGGCCGTTATGCCGGCATGGCGATGAAGCGTGGCACGATCGTCGCACTGGGCCCGTTGCCGGAGTTGCTGCCGACCTTCCGCGAAAGCTGCGAATACCGCCCGGCTTTCATGGCGATGTACGGGCGGAAACTGGAATCGCTCGGCTTCCGCGTTCGGAATTGGCCAGATTGCTATCGCAGGTTTTGTGGCGACCTCGTGTCGCTGGGGCAGGGGGAAGTGCTGGTTCCGGCAGGCAATTAGTATTCTGACTCTTGTCGAACATTGAGGCCGAGAATCTCATGGCGCATCGGTACGCTTGTTTGCTCCTGTTAGCGATCGCCGGCCCTGTGGCCGGGCAGACTCCCGCGGAAATCGTCGAGCGGGCCGTCAAGGCGCACGGCGGGTCGGCCGTGTCGAAGATGAAATTCGTCTCGCACTCGGCGAAGGGCCGGTTCAACTTCGGCGGCATCGACGTGCCCGCGACCCGCGCTGGCAAGTGGGCGTTGCCCGACCGCGTGGTGTGGGACCTCGAGATGAACCGCGAAGGCACGAAGTTGCGGACGCGGATCGGCGTCGTCGGCCTGGCAGGCTGGCAGCAGGTGAACGCCAATCCGGCGATCGACCTGTCGCCGACGGCCTACGACACAATGGTCGAAGAGTCGTGGATGTTCTGGCTGAGCTCGATCCTGCCGTTGAACGGGAAGGGGCTGAAGTTCGCCCCCGCCGAGCCGGCCGTCGTCAACAACGACGCGGCGCTTGGGGTGCTCGTGACCCGCGACGGCAAGCCTGACGTCACGCTCTGGTTCTCGAAGGCGACCGGCCTGCTGACCAAGGCCCGCTTCAAAGGCTCAGACGGCGGGCGGGCGACGAGCAAGGAATTCGTCTTCGCCGATCACAAGGAGTTCGACGGCGTGAAGCTGCCGACGAAGCTCACCGACTACGCCAACGGCGTGCGCATGGGTGAATGGCAGATCACGGAGTGGAAGTTCGCCGACAAACTGAACGCCGACGACTTCAACCGGCCGAAATAAAGCGACCCCGCCCTCGCGCCGGTCGCGCGAGGGCGGGGTCGTCGCAATGACAATTACTTCTTGCCGCGGGCCGCGTTGAACTTCTCGGCGACCTTGGACCAGTTGACGACGTTCCACCACGCATCGACGTAGTCGGCCCGCTTGTTCTGGTACTTCAGGTAGTAGGCGTGTTCCCACACGTCGACGCCGAGCAGCGGCGCGTGGCCGTCGGTCAGCGGGGAATCCTGATTTGCGGTACTGACGACGCTCAGCTTGCCGTCGGAGCCGTGGACCAGCCAGGCCCAACCGCTGCCGAACCGGCCGAGCGCGGATTCCTTGATCTTGGCTTTGAACGGGTCGAAACCGCCGAACGTGCTGTTGATCGCCTCGGCGAGGTCGCCGGAGGGCGCTCCGCCCGCGCCCGGCCCCATGATCTCCCAGAACATGGTGTGGTTGAGGTGACCGCCGCCGTTGTTGCGGACGGCGTTGCGGATCGCTTCGGGCACGGCCGACAGATTGCGGACGAGATCTTCGATCGACTTTCCGGCCAGGTCCGGGGCGGACTCGAGCGCCTTGTTCAGGTTGTCGACGTAGGCCTTATGGTGGCGGCCGTGATGGATTTCCATCGTCATTTTGTCGATGGCCGGCTCGAGCGCGTCCGGGGCATAGGGAAGAGCGGGCAGCGTAAACGCCATGGCAGAATCTCCTCGGGTGTCTTCACAACGGGCACAGGAAATGTTAGGAGTCGCCGCGCCGGCCGGCTTAGAAATGCGAAAACACGCCCCACGCGGCGGGCTTGAGCAGGAGCAATACGGCGAACGGCCCGAGCCAGCCGGCCACGGCGACCGCGCCGGTCGCGCCGAGGAGCGGGCCGATGAACGCACCGGTCAGCCCGAGATACGCCATCCCGTAGGCAGCCGCGTCGAACGCCCAGAGTGCGCCGATCAAGCCGCCGGTCAGGCGGGTCCAGTTCGCGGGCCGCTGGTTGCCGACGAGCCAGCCCAGTGCCGCGCCGAGTGCGCCGCCAAACGCGCCGAGAGATCCCGTCCAACCACCGAACTCGCGCGGGCCCATGTGCAGCCCGGGCACCTCGTGCTTCTCGACGAGCGACCGCAGCCGATGCGCCTGGGGCTGGTCGCGGGTCAAGCCGACAGCGCACAGGATGCCGGGCGCCATCCCGGCGATAGCCCCGACCAGTACCACCGCGATGAACGACAGGATCGCGAAGCGGGAAAATCGCTCGGCCGGCTCCGGCGCGACGACTTTCAGGGAATCCCAGTCGATGGACGGGGGCGGCACGCCGTCTTTGACATGCCGCAGCGCGGTCCGCCAAAGCTCGACGGACCACTTGGCCGAGTGCATCGGAATGCCGGCCCGCCCGGCCAGCGAAGCCGCAAGTGCGATCGGGTCGCCTGTCGGGCGGTTGAGCAGGTCGGAGACCGCGCCGTGGTGCAGCGCGGCCGAAAGCGCCTCGACTTCCTTGGGCGTCGTCATCGCCTTCTGGGCGATCACGATCTCGAACATCTTCGGAGTGGAAAAGATCGACGGACCGTATTCACGCACCGTCTCGTAGAGCGCCATCAGCAGCGAATCGGTCACGGGGTCCCCCGATTCCGTAGTCGCCCGGGGATGTGTGTCGCGGCGCGCATATCGCCCTCCGGAGAGAGCGTAGCACGGAAATCAGGGGGAACCAAATCGGACGGTCACGGCGTGCGCTCGTTCAACTCGTTGAGCCGGCGCTGGGCTTCCTGGACGCGCTTCGGATCGGTGTCGTGGACAGTGACGGACTTGTACAACTCGATGGCCTTGCCGCGTTCGTTGAGTGCCTTGTCGTGCAGGCGGGCGGCCCGGAGCCGGGCGTCGAAGGAGGTGTTCGGGTTCCATTGGAAGCAGCGCTCGAAGTAGGCCGCCGCCCGGCGGAACTGGCGGTAAGCCCGGCTTTCATACACGTCGCCAAGCTGATAGGCCGCGTCGCCGATCTTGTTGCTGGTCGGGTACTGGTTGATGAGTTGCTGCAGAAGCAGCTCCGCACGGATTTGATTGTCGACGAAGTCGTTTCCAAATCCGCGGTCTTTGTACTCCATCGCCCGGCGGTAAAGCTCGTTGGCCGCGGGGATATTCTGCTCGGCCCGCAGGCCGGGGCCGGGCACATCGAGGTCGAGGACGTATGCGTGCTTGGGCACGCGGTGGTATTGGCGGATTTCGTCCTCGACCCAGCGGAGCTTTTCGGTGTCGCCGTTGTTGGAGTAGAGGCCGCGGAGGGCTTCGAGCGACGCGCGGTATTCGTTGCGGGCGTTGATGGCGCGCTTGACGGCGTTGACCTCGGGGGCGACGCCCGGGCCGCCGGGAGGGACTTTAGTCTGTGCCACGACCGCCTGGTGGATCAGCATGGCCGCGGCCGAAAGGACGAGCATCCCCAAGCCGAGCCGGCCCGCGGAGATCCGTCCGTGGATCTTAGAATCGCTCATCGTTCCGTTCCTGTCCGATCAGGTCGAAGCCGTCGGGGCGACGAACTTCGGCATTTCCGCCGAACTGCCCGTCGTGCCCGGCTTGATGTCCAGCCTGCCGAAGATCATCCGGCCCGCCGGCGTCTGCAGGACGCTGGTCACGGTCAGGGTCACTTCCGTGCCGACGTGCTGCCGGCCTCCCTCGACCACCACCATTGTGCCGTCTTCCAGATACCCGACGCCCTGGCCCATCTGATCGCCCGGCTTCACCAGGCGGATGGTCATGGCCTCGCCGGGCAGGGCCACCGTCTTCAGCGAGTTGGCCACTTCGTTCAGGTTGATGACTTCCACGCCCTGAAGCTGTGCGATCTTGTTCAGGTTGTAGTCATTCGTCATTACCCTGCCGCCGACCGCCTTCGTGAATACCACGAGCCGTTCGTCGACCCGCAGCACGTCCCGCAGTTCGGGTTGGCCGGCGTCGTGAAGCTGGAGCTCGATCTTCGGGTTCGCCTGCATCTTCTTGAGGATGTCGAGGCCCCGCCGACCGCGGTTCCGCTTCAGCTTGTCACCACTATCCGCGATGGCCTGCAATTCCTGCAAGACGAATCGTGGCACGACCAGCTTGGAATCGACGATCCGCGTCTCGCAGATGTCCGCGATCCGGCCGTCGATAATCACGCTGGTATCGAGCACCAGCGGGCGAGCGCCCTTAAGTTGTTTCGAGAACTCGACATAGGGAATGATGAACCGGAATTCATCCTTGGTCTGCAGGAGTACGGACACGGAGAGATAGCAGCAGACAATCGTAATCATCAGGCGCACAAACTGCTTGCCCAGAAGGAAATGCGTCGACGCCCGCAGTGCCGGCACAGGCAGCCAGTAGTCCAGCAACGGCTCGAGGGCCGATGAGAACACCGACCCGAGCAGCAGGCCCATGAGAAGGCCGCAGTAGATCGCGGAGATAACGGTGATCGGTTTTTCACGCAGCCGCCAGTCGCCCACCACCACGAGTCCGCCGACGGCCAGCACGGCCAGGGCGTAGATGACGCCGGTCCACGGTTCACTGGCTTCGGAGTATTGAACCAGCACCGAGATGCCGATGCCGAACATGAGAATGCCGAAGACGGCACGGAGAACCCACAGGATCATAACTCCTCCCGGACCCGCCACCGGCATGGGGGATGAAGTTGAGGGCGGATAAATGCAGTTCGCACGGACAGCGGGTCACAGATTCATGATACCGAACCGACCCCGGGGCACAACCTGCGGAACTCACGGGCGGCAAAGCGGTCGGTCATCCCGGCCAGGTAATCGCCGACAACCCGGGCGGGATTCTCGCGTTCGAGTCGGTGTCGGTGCCGCTCGGGCAGGTCGGCCGGATGCGCCGAGAAATGGGCGAACAGCCCTGCCACGGCCCGGACTCCGGTGTCGGCCATTTCCATGACCCAGGGGTGCCGATAGACGCGGGCCCGCAGAAACGCCTCCAGTTCCTGTCGGACGGCCGCGACTTCGGGGCTGAACCCCACCAGACCGGGCGTGCGCCG
Organism: Gemmataceae bacterium; assembly: GCA_019694755.1. Taxonomy (GTDB): domain Bacteria; phylum Planctomycetota; class Planctomycetia; order Gemmatales; family Gemmataceae; genus JAIBBI01. The sequence goes on along the minus strand of JAIBBI010000092.1, from coordinate 15,257 downwards.
GACGGCGTCCACGGAATCAACCCGGTGGCGGGTCAGCCGGTCGCGGGTCGAAGCCACCAGGTCGAGGACCTGCCATTCGAACAGGGCCCGAACGACGGGGGCGCGGTAATCCTCGCCGCGGAGGCCGGGCCAGCGGCGCTCGGCCCGCTCCGCGCCGATCCGCCAGAAGTCCGTGCCATGCAGGTCGGCGAGCGTGATGACGCCGACGCCCAGCGCGTCGTCGAGGTCGTGCGTGTCGTATGCCAGGCTGTCGCACTCGTCGACGATCTGGAATTCCAGAAGCGGGCCGCCGGGCGCGGTGAGTTCGATCGTCAGGGGGTGGTCGCGCCGCTTCGAGTGGTAGGCGAATGCCGAGCGGACTTCCCACGACAGATTCAGCCCCGGAAACGCAGGGTACGGATTCTCCAGTTTGTCGACGATCCGCAGCGCGTGCAGATTGTGGTCGAAGCCGCCGACTGCAATCAGACAATCATTGAGCGCACGCTCGCCGGCATGGCCGTAGGGCGGGTGGCCCAGGTCGTGCGACAGGGCGATGGCTTCGACGAGGTCTTCGTTCAGGCCCAGCATACGCGCGCAGGTCCGGCTCACCTGCGCGACTTCAAGCGAGTGCGTCAGCCGGGTGCGGTGGTGGTCGTTGGTCTGTGCTACGAGAACTTGCGTCTTACTGGTCAGCCGGCGGAAGGAGCGGGCGTGTACGATGCGCTCGCGGTCGCGCTGGAAGGCGGGCCGGTACGGATCGACCCAGGACTCGGGATACACCCGGCCGCGGCTCAGTTCGGCCCGCATCGCGTACGGGGCGAGCAGAAGTCGCTCGCGGGTCGCGCCGTCGGGTGGCTGAAAAGGGAGTTCGCTTCTGGCCGGTTCCACAGAAAATCTATTCTACGGGCGGCCCGCGACGGAGCTTACTGCAAAGTCCCGCGGCGGACCTGACCCCCGCGGACAACGAAGAACTTGAGCGGCGAGAAGTTGCCAAGTTCGGGATGGTTGAGGACGTACAGAACGTTATCGATCGTGAGAGTTTCCCACTGGTGCAGGCCGATCAGAATGTCACCCCGCTGAATCCCCGAGCGGGCGGCCGTGCCGTCGACGGCGAGGTCGACCACCTGAAGGCCGCCCTGAAGCTGCCCGTTCACGCGGTGGACCGTCTCCGGCGTCGTCGGCGCGAGCTTCATACCGAGCCGACGCCAGACGAGGTCGGTCGGCATGCCGGTGCGCTCGTGGGCCGGGGATCGCAGGGCGTACTCGGCCGGCTTCTCCTGCCCTTCGCGGTTCACCACGATATTGATCTTCTCGCCGGGCCGCTTGCCCAGAAGGGCCCGCTCGAAGTCGAGCGAGTTGGAGACCGGTTGATCGCCGACCTTCACGATCACGTCGCCCTTCTGCAACTGAACGGGCGTAGCTGAAGCCTGCGTCACCGAGTCGGCCTGTTCGACGATCAGCGAACGCACGGCCGGGCTGGAACCCGGCTCGACGCGATCCCGCAGGGCGATGCCGTGCAGGGCCTGGTGCTTCTTCCGGCCCGAGACGAGATCGCCGCACACCCGGATCATCTGATCGACGGTGATGGCGAAGCCGATGCCCTGGGCGCCGGCGCGAATGGCGACGTTGACGCCGATGAGTTCCCCGTGGACGTTGACCAGCGGGCCGCCGCTGTTACCGGGGTTGATGCTGGCGTCGGTCTGGATCAGCGACTTGTAGGCGATGTCCTTGTTAAGAGTCACGTCGCGCTTGGTCGCGCTGATGACTCCGGTCGTCACGGTGTGCTCGTAGCCGAACGCGTTGCCGATAGCGATCACCGGTTCGCCGATCATCAGGTCGGAGGCGGTGCCGAGGGGCATGGTCTGGAGCGGCGTCTTGGGCTCGATCTTGAGCAGGGCGAGGTCGGTCTCGGGGTCGCGGGCGAAGATCTTGGCCGGGTAGCTGGAGCCGTCGGCCAGTCGGACACGCAGGACGTGGACGTCTTCGACGACGTGGTGATTGGTGACGATGTAGCCGCGCGGATCGATGACGATCCCGGTGCCCATGCCATTCACGCGCTGGGGTCCGGAGTGGAACACGTCGTCGGCCGAGGGCGGCGCGTTGCGTTCGGAATGGATGTTGACGACGGCCCCGCGCACGCGCTCGACCACCTCGACGACCGGGGAGCGGCGTGGATTGCCGGCCGTCGGAAGGGTGGGAGCCGGGGTGCGCGGGGCGGGCCCCACGAGGTCCGGGCCGCCCGCCATGACGGGCGAGGCGGACAGGCCGATGGCGAACGCGATCGTTCCGGGCAGCAGGAGCCGGACGCGGTTGAGCAGCATCGGGGGAGTCCTCGGGGGTCGTCGGGAACGCAGTGCTGGCGTTGCCGACTCATTTCGGATCGTCCCCGCGGACGCCTGAAGGGGCCGGATCGGTTGTTCCAGATTGCGGATACCGTACCGTTCGTGTCCGTCATGTCGTGTGGGTCGGTCCGCAGAGCCCCGGTGTATCGGCAGTGCGGGTTCTGCCGCCGGGCCGCTTTGTCCGTCGGACGTTGTCCGTTCTTCGAAAAAGTGTGTAAGTTGATTGAACCCGCCGCCCGCCGACGAGAGCAACCCGACGACATGGCCGATTCGCCACGACTTCAGAAAATCCGCATGCTTCTTGCAGACGACCCGGCCGACCCGTTCCTGCTGTACGGGCTGGGTATGGAGCACGTCAGCATCGGGAACGAGAAGGACGCCGAGCTTACTTTTCAGTCACTCGTGGCCGATCACCCGGCATACGTGCCCACTTACCTGATGTTCGCCCAACTCCTGCACCGCCAGGGGCGTGAGCCCGAAGCCGCCGCGATTCTCCGCTCCGGGATGTCGGCAGCGAAGCAATCCGGCGACGAACACGCTTTCGGCGAGCTTCAGGCGATGCTCGCCCTCGTGGAGTGAAACCCCGCATGCGATTCCTGCTGCCCCTTATGATGCTCGTGACCGCTGCGCCGATGTCCGTCGCTCAGTCATTCGACGCGATCGGTAAGGAAGTCGAGTCGGCCATCGCCCGGCAGGAATGCCCCGGCGCCGTCGTCGGCGTGATGCACCGCGGCAAAGTGGTCTTCCTGAAGGCGTTCGGCCAGCGGGCGGTCCAGCCCGCCGGCGAGCCGATGACCGTGGATACCATCTTCGACCTCGCGTCCCTGACGAAGCCCATCGCGACGGCAACCTCCGTCTGGAGCCTGATCGAAGACGGCAAGTTGAAACTCGACGAGAAGGTGGCCACGTACTGGACCGAGTTCGCCACCAACGGCAAGGACAAGCTCACGCTCGCGCACCTGCTTCTGCACACGAGCGGGCTCATTGCCGACAACCCGATTGCCGACTATGCCGACGGCCCGGCGAAATCACTGGAGCGGATCTGCCAGTTGAAGCCGCTGGCCGGCCCGGGCGAGCGGTTCATCTACTCCGATGTCAACTTCATCGTACTGGGTGAACTCGTCCGCCGGGCGAGTGGTAAGCCGCTCGATCAGTACGCCCGCGAGCGATTCTTCGTCCCCCTGGGCATGGCCGACACCGGCTACCGGCCCGACGCCAAACTGCGCGACCGGGTCGCCCCGACCGAGAAGCGCAAGAGCGAGTGGATCCGCGGCGATGTCCACGATCCGCGGGCGTTCGCGCTCGGCGGCGTGGCGGGGCATGCCGGGCTTTTCTCGACGGCCGGCGACGTGTTGAGGTTCGCCGGGATGCTCCTGAACGAAGGACAGGTCGACGGCAAAACACTTCTTCGCCCCGAGACTATCCGGGCGATGACCGCAGCCCATCCCGTGCCCGGCGGCCAACGCACCTACGGGTGGGACGCCCGCACCGGGTTCTCCAGCAACCGCGGCGAGGTCATGGGCGGGTTCGGCCACACGGGCTTCACCGGTACCAGCATCTGGGTCGATCCGGCCCGGCAACTCGCCGTCGTCTTCCTCTCGAATGCAGTGCATCCGGATGGCAAGGGAAAGGTGAAGGCGCTCCGCGGCAAAGTCGCGACCCTGGCGGCCGAGGCCGTGCTGGGGCCCGCGGCCGCTAAGGAACCGGCCGTCGTCATGACCGGGATCGATGTGCTCAAAAAGGAGTCGTTCGCCCGACTTCGCGGCAAAAAGGTCGGCATCGTCACGAACCACACCGGACGCGACCGGACCGGCGTGCCGACGATCGATCTCCTCCACCGCGCCGAGGGCGTGACGCTCGTCGCATTGTTCAGCCCCGAGCACGGCATCCGTGGCTCGCTCGATCAGGAGAAGATCCAGGACTCGAAGGACGAAGTCACCGGCCTGCCGGTCTACAGCCTGTACGGCCCGCGCCGCAAGCCGACGCCGGAGATCCTCAAGGGCATCGATACCATCGTCTACGACATTCAGGACATCGGCTGCCGGTTCTACACCTACATCAGCACGCTGGGTCTGGTGATGGAGGCGTGTGCCGAGAACAAGATCCGCCTGATCGTCCTCGATCGGCCCAACCCGATCAACGGCGTCGACGTGGCCGGGCCGATCACCGACGCGGGCAAGTCGACCTTCGTGGCGTTTCACTCGATCCCGCTGCGGCACGGCATGACCATCGGCGAGTTGGCCCGCATGTTTCAGACCGAGCGGACTCCCGGCGTCGAACTCGACGTGGTGAAGTGCGAAGGCTGGCGTCGCGGCGACTATTTCGATGCCACCGGCCTGCCGTGGGTCAACCCGTCGCCGAACATGCGCACCCCGGCCCAGGCCAACCTGTACCCCGGCGTCGGCATTCTGGAAACGACCAACATCAGCGTCGGACGAGGCACGGAAACGCCCTTCGAGTGGATCGGTGCTCCGTGGATGGACGGCGTGAAGGTCGTCGCGGAACTCCACCGGCAATCCGTCCCGGGCTTCACCTACACGCCGATGTCGCGGACGCCGGCATCGAGCGTGCATGCGAACAAGCTTTGCGGCGGAGTCCACATCGCAATCCTCGACCGCCAGAAGGCCGACCCGATCCGCCTCGGGTTGACGCTCATCGACACGCTGCGGACGCTCTACCCCGACCAGTGGGATCCGAAGCGGATCGACACGCTGCTCGTTCACAAGTCGACCTACCAGATGATCATGGACAAGAAGCCGGTCGCGCCGCTGGCCGACCAGTGGTCGATCCAGGCCGGGGCGTTTCACGACCGCCGGCGACCGTTCCTGCTTTACGAATGATCCCCCGGCCCCGGGTCGTACCATGACCCCGGGGGGAACGACCTACTCAGGAGATGATGCGATGAACCGCTGGATGGCTGCCATTGTCACGACGGCGTTTTGTGCCGGGGCGATCCCCGCGGCCGACGTCGTCGTCGACCTCGACGGATTGAAATCCAAGGCCCCGGCCGCCTGGAAGGAACAGAAGTCCACAAGCTCGATGCGAAAGGCCCAGTTCAAGATCGACAGGGCCGAGGGTGACAGCGAAGACGCCGAGGTGATTGTGTTCTACTTCGGCAAAGGTCAGGGCGGCGGCGTCGAGGAAAACCTGAAGCGGTGGAAGGGGCAGTTCAAGGCCCCGGCCGGCGATCAGGCCAAGACCGAGAAGTTCAAGGTCGGCGACGTGCAAGTGACATACCTCGACATTCAGGGTGTCTTTCTCTCGAAGAACCCGCCTTTCGACCCCAACGCCAAGACCATCGAGAAGCCGAACTTCCGCGCTTTGAATGCCGTGTTCGCCAGTGCGAACGGGCCGTACTTCATCCGCCTGGCCGGCCCGGACAAGACCGTCTCCGCGCAGAAGAAGGCGTTCGACGATTGGCTGAAGAACTTCAAGTAAGAGCAATGCGGCCGGCGCATCGGGCGTCGGCCGCGAGTTGGATCGCATGTTCCTCGACTACGAACTCCCGGCCGACCGCATCGCCCAGCGCCCGGTCGAACCGCGCGACGCGGCCCGCCTACTGGTGGCCCGACGGGCCGACGGTTCGCTCGAACACCGCACCGTTGCCGACCTGCCCGAGTTGCTTGCTCCGGGCGACCTCGTCGTGGTCAACGACACAAGGGTACTCCCGGCCCGATTGCTGGGTCGTCGCGAGACCACCGGTGGCAAATGGGAGGGGCTATACCTCCAGTCCGGCCCAGGCGACACTTGGGCGATGATGAGCAAGTCCGGCGGCACGCTCCGCGTCGGCGAGCGAGTCATCGTGGACGGCGAAGACCTATCTCTGGAGCTGGTAGCCCGTCCCGACGGTGAGCCGTGGCTCTTTCGTCCATCGTTGCCCGGACCGCCGGAAGACTTGCTTACGCGGTTTGGAATGATCCCGCTGCCACCCTACATTCGCCAGGGGCGGGGCGACGAAGCCGACCGCGAGCAGTATCAGACCGTCTTTGCCGAGGTCGCCGGGTCCGTGGCTGCCCCGACCGCCGGACTGCACTTCACGCCCGAGTTGCTCGCCCGCCTGACGGATCGCGGTATCAACCGGGCGACCGTCACGCTTCACGTGGGCCTCGGCACGTTTCAGCCTCTGACCGACGGCGACCCCGACCGCCACGCAATCCACCGTGAGTGGTGTGCCGTACCTGGCGCAACGGCCGAGGCGATTCGGAAGACGAAGGAGGCCGGCGGGCGGGTCGTGGCCATCGGCACGACGAGCGTGCGGACTCTAGAGTCGTCTGGCGGAAACGAGTGGTCCGGCGACACCGCGCTCTTCATCCGGCCCGGCTACGAGTTCCGCGTGGTCGACGCGCTGATGACCAACTTCCATCTGCCACGCACCAGCCTGCTCCTGCTCGTCGGCGCGCTGACCGGCGACGACCTGATCCGCGCGGCCTACGCCGAGGCCGTCGTGACGGGCTACCGGTTTTACAGTTACGGCGATGCCATGCTGGTGCTCTGATGCACGATCCGCTTCCCATTGAAATCGTCCGCCTTACCTCCACTCTGGCGGAGTTACGGCTGAAGGCGGAGGGGCCGCTCCACGGCCGGCTCACGGGGCCGCACTGCCCCAACCGCACGACACTAATCGGTTCGTACGTCGTGCAACACGACGGCAAAGTGCTGATCCCCGACCCGTGCCTTTGGACCGCCGAGACGCCGTACACCTACCGCGGCACGGTCACCGAATTGCTCGGCGAAGTGAGGGTCGATCATCAGGTCGAAGTCGGCTTGAAGTTCAGCGGCGGGAAACATGGATCTTCGTGAGCTGATCGACGGGCTCTCCCGCCCCGCGGCTTACCCGGTGTCGGCCGCCACCGTCGAAGTCCGGCAGACGCACATCTCTGTCGTGTTCCTCGTCGGTGAATTCGTCTACAAGATCCGCAAGCCCGTCCGCTTCGGATTCCTCGACTTCTCCACGCTTGAACTCCGCCATCGCGATTGCGAAGACGAAGTCCGGCTCAACCGCCGACTCGCGCCGGATGTGTATCTGGGCGTTGTCGGCGTGTCAGTTTCGCCTGATGGGCCGCGGTTCGACGAGCACGCGGTCGACCCGGTCGAGTGGGCCGTCAAGATGCGCCGCCTGCCCGATCGCGCCAGCCTGCTCGAATACCTCCGCCGGGGGGAGCTGACTGGGGATCATGTCGTCCGTCTGGCCGACGTGGTCGCGGGCTTTCATCGTTCGGCTGCGGGCGGTCCAGCCGTTGCGGCATGCGGTCGCCTCGAAGTTGTCGCCCGAAACGCCCGGGACAATTTCACGCAATCCGAACCCGAGGTTGGCACGACCGTCACCCGCAAGGTGTTCGAACGCATTCGTGCGCTCAATGAACGCATGCTCGCCAAATTGGGCCCCTTGATCGAATCGAGGGCCGGGCGGGGGGTGCCGCGCGACACGCACGGCGACCTACACCTTGATCATGTCTATCTGTTTCCGGAACGTGCCCCGCCCGGCGATCTGGTCATCATCGATTGTGTGGAGTTCAACGAGCAGTTTCGCTACTCGGACCCGGTGGCCGACATGGCCTTTTTGGTCATGGACCTAATGTACCGCGGCCGGCGCGATCTCGCGGCCACGCTGGCCGATAGCTACTTCCGTGCTGCAGGCGACGACGAAGGCCGGCAACTGCTGCCGTTCTACGTCGCCTACCGCGCGGCCGTGCGGGCGAAGGTCGAGGGCATGACGCTTCGTGAACCGGAAGTGTCGGCCGCGGACTGCGAGCGAAACCGCCGGTCCGCTGCAGGTCATTGGCTGCTCGCGCTGGGTGAACTCGAATCACCGCCTGCCCGGCCAGCACTCCTGTTGATCGGCGGACTGCCGGGCACGGGGAAGAGCACGCTTGCCCGAGAACTGGCCGGCGGCGACATCGTTCTGATCCGCTCCGATGAGGTGCGCAAGGAACTGTTCGGCTCCGCGGGTTCGGTTGGGCTGGGCGAAGGGTCGTATTCCGCGGTCGCGACGGATCGGGTGTATGCCGAGTGCCGGCGTCGGGCCGAGGCCGCGTTGCTCGACGGCAAGCGTGTCATCGTCGACGCCAACCTGCGTGACGAATCGCGCCGCGAACCGTTCCGCGTTCTGGCCCGCGATCTCGGCGTGCCGACCCTGTTCGTCGTCTGCGAAGCCGACCAGGAGGCCGTGCGCGAGCGATTGGCCCGCCGGCAGGGCGACGCTTCGGATGCCGACTTTGCAGTGTACCTCTGGGCGGCCGAGCGGTGGGTCACACCACAGGCGACCGCCGAAAACGAGTTGCTCGTCGTCGATACGACGACGGGCATCGCCCCCGCGCTGGCCGTAGTTCGCGACCGCCTGCACTCGGCAGACTTATACTAGCCAGCACTCATGAAATCGCGATTTCTTCAGTGGCTCCACTACCCCGCGTGGAAGTTCCGCCGGCTGGTGCCGCAGCGCATCCGGCGGATGCTGCGCCTGCCGCTCGTCATCGTCGCGGTCGGCACCGTGGCGTATCCGCTGATTGAGGGGCCGAAGTGGTCGCTCTTCGACGGCCTCTACATGACCGTCATCACACTCACGACGCTGGGCTACGGCGAAATTCCCGAACCGCTTTCGAAAGCGGGCCGGTCGTTTACAATGCTGCTCGCGATGGGCGGCATCTTCGTGCTCTTCTACATCGCCACCGAGATCATCCGCACCGTGGTAACCGGCGAACTCCGCGACCTGCTGGGGGAGGAACACATGGACGACGAACTTCGGCACCTCAACGGCCACTTTATCGTGTGCGGCTGCGGTCGGATGGGCCGGATCGTCTGCGACGAACTGGATCGCCTGAATCGGAGATTCGTCGCCATCGACACGAAAGGCCTCGACGGGCCGTGGAACTTTACGAACGGCCTGTACCTCAAAGGCGACGCGACCGAAGACGACATTCTCCGCCGGGCCGGCATCGACCGGGCCCGCGCCCTCATCACCGCCCTGGGTTCCGACGCACAGAATCTGTACATCACGCTCAGCGCGCGGCTTTTGAACCCGACCCTGTTCATCGTAGCCCGGGCGGAGGAAGAATCGGCCGAGCCGAAACTGCGCAAGGTCGGTGCTTCGACCGTCGTTTCGCCATACCTTTCCGGCGGTCATCGGGCTGTGCAGGCGGTACTCAAGCCGAGCGTCCTGCAATTCATGGACATGGCCGCCCGGCCGGAATTCGCCGACCTGCAGATGGAGGAGTTCACAGTCGCCCCCGGCAGCCAACTCGCGGGCCAGACGCTCGGCGTTTGCAACCTCAGCCAGGAGTTCGGTATTTCCGTGATCGCCATCGTCCTGCCCACCGGCGAGGTCCTCCATGCCCCGCCGGGCGACATTGTCATTGAGCCCGGATCCGTCCTCATCGTGATCGGCCCGCGGTCCAATCTGGGCCCGGCCGAACGGCTCACGGCTGGCCGGCAAGGGGAGAAGAACTGAGCCGCCGAGGCCGTTGAGAGTCTGAGAAGCGGAACTGGAATCTGCGATTCCTCCTTCTTCTCACACTCTCTGCGATCTCGGCGGCTGTTCGTTACCGCCGCAACTCGAACGTGATCTTCTCGATCGTTCCCGTGAACGGGAAGGAGCCTTTGCCCTTGTAGGCCGGGTCAATCGGAGTGATCGAATCCCGCCCGACCTCGAACGGCTCCAGCCCGTGTCGGATGGTGGACCGCCGGATCTTCCCTTCGCCGGCCGGCTTGCCGTTCACGAACATTTTCAGCGTGCCCGACCCGGCCGGCGTGCCGTCCGGCGTAAACTCTGTTCGCAGCGTCACCTTGCCCTCGGCCAGCTCCTCGGTGCCGGGAATCGTCACGTCGGCAATGTCGAAGAACGTGTAGTGGAAGACCGGCTTCCCGTTCTTCACATACAGCGACCAGCCGGCCGAAAACGCGCCGACACACGTTACCACGCCCTCGGCCCCGCCCTTCGGAATGTTCAGGTCGGCCGTGATCGAGTGGGCGCGGGGGAACAGAGACGGCCCGATCGGCTCGGGTAGCCAGACGTTGTTGCCGTAGTAGGTCCAGCGAGTCTTCGGCTCGCCGGCTACGCGCATGCGCGGGTCCATGCGTTCCGAGAACCGCGAGTCGAGCGGCAGCACGTCGTATTTTTTCGCCTCGACCATGAACTTCGCCTTCAGTTCCGCGAGCTTGGTCGGGTTCTTCGCGGCCAAATCGTCCGCCTGGCTGAAGTCGTCGTTGACGTTGTAAAGCTCCCACGGAGCGGTCAGGAACCCCTCGCCCCGCCCCATGGTCTCCCACGGCAGACCGTACTTGCTGCACGCGACCCAGCCGTCGTGGTAGAGCGCGCGGTTGGTCGCCAGCTCGAAATACTGCGTCGTCCGCCGGTCTTTCGCCTTGGCGTCGTCGAACGAGTAGACCATCGACACGCCCTCGATCGGCTTCTGCGGGATGCCGTTGACCACCTTGGGCTCGGGGATCTTGCAGGCTTCCAGGATCGTCGGGACCACGTCGATGACGTGGTGGAACTGCTGCCGCAACTCGCCCTTCGCCTTGATGCCGCGGGGCCAGTGGACCACCATCGGGTTGCGGGTACCGCCGAAGTGGCTTGCGACCTGTTTTGTCCATTGGAACGGCGCGTCCATGGCCCACGCCCAGCCGACCGGCACGTGCGGTTCGCTGTCCGGCCCGCCGATCTCGTCGATCCGCTTAACGGTGCTTTCCAGCCCGAGTTGAATGCCGAGCAGGCTTGCGATCTCGCTGAACGTACCTTCGAGGCCGCCCTCCGCGCTTGCGCCGTTGTCGCCGACGATGTACATCACGAGCGTGTTGTCGAGTTCGCCCGAGCCCCGCAGGCTCTCGATCAGCCGGCCGACCTCGTGGTCGGTGTAAGCCATGTACGCGGCGTAGTTTTCCATGAGTCGGGTGTACACCTTCTTCGCCTCGGCCGACTGCGCGTCCCACGCCGGGATCTCTTTCGGGCGGGGTGTCAGCTTCGTGCCCTTCGGGATGACGCCCATCTCGAGTTGCCGGGCGTGGGTGAGTTCGCGCTGCTTGTCCCAGCCGTGGTCGAACTTGCCGACGTACTTCTCGCGCCACTCTTTCGGGGCGTGGTGCGGAGCGTGGACGCCCGAAGTGCTGAAGTAGTTGAACCACGGCTTGTCCGGGTCGGCCGCCCGGACGTTCCGGGTCCACGCGATCGCCTCGTCGGTCATGTCCGCGGTGAAGTGGTAGCCTTGTTCCGGCGTGCGTGGCGGCGGCACCCAACTCGTGTTGCGGTAAATCGTCGGGTAATACTGGTGCGTCTCGCCCTGGTTGAACCCGTAGAAGTAGTCGAACCCGAGACCCGTCGGCCAGCGGTCGAACGGCCCGGCCGGGCTGATGTCCGGCTCCGGCGTGTTGTGCCATTTGCCGAACATACCCGTGGCATAGCCGTTGTCCCGCAGCGTCTGGCTCACCAGCGCGGTGCTCTTCGGAATGATGCCGGTGTAGCCAGGGTAGCCGGTGCCCATCTCAATGATGACACCGGTGGCGATCGTGTGATGGTTGCGCCCGGCCAGGAGCGCCCCGCGGGTCGGGCTGCACAGGGCGGTGGTGTGGAACCGGTTGTACTTCAGGCCGTTGTTCGCAAGTTGGTCCATGTGCGGCGTGGGCACCGGCCCGCCGAACGTGGAGCACATGCCGAACCCGACGTCGTCGAGCAGGATCAGCAGCACATTCGGGCTGCCCTTAGCCGCCCGAACGGGCAACGGATAACTCGGCGTCGAGTCCTTGTAGGTCGTGCCGATCTTACCCTGAAACGCGGGATCAGGCTGCGGCAATTGCACGCCCGCCGGCGGATCGGCCGCCCCGCTCAATGCCGACGCGGCCGAAATGCCAAGCCACCCGCCGAGCGCGAGCAGGCCCGCGGCGAACGCATACGATCGATACTGTCTCATAGTCAACCACTCCCGATTCTCAGGAACGCTCCGGAGCCGATGGCCGACCTCGCAACGTCACGAAGGCAGGTATTGATTTACCATCCCGTCTGGTCATCGTCATGCAGCATCGGCCGACCGGAAGGACGATCGCTCCGCGAAACGGTACTGGCCGGGTCAACGCACCGCCACAGACCAGGATTGCAACCACGCCATCCAAATCGGCTGTGCGATCGTTCTCTCGAATTCGTGTTTCACGACCCAGGATCCGAGTCCGCTACCGACTTGCCCTCGCACTTGGGCAGCAATGTTTGGGCGGCTTCGCGAGCCTCCACATGTGGCGAATCTACATGGAGCCGCACATAGGATGCAAATTGCTCCACCGGCAGTTCCAATTCCTGAATGGACTGGAATACCTCTGCCGCAGTATCGGTGTGCGGTGCAACGCTCAGGAGTACGCGGTAGATTTGTGCGCCGGCTTTTCCACATTTACCGATCAAATGAATGACCAACGATAACTCATTGCCAGACTCGGTGGCTAAACCGCCAAGGAGGATCTCTATTGCGCGGGCCTCATCTTCGGCCGTCGGCCAAATGTTGCCAGTCAGCGAGGACAAGAGATGCCATCGCGCCAACTCGTGGTGGCGGCCGTCGGCATACCAACCCAACAGTCGCAAAAACGCCGGACTTCGCCCCCGGTTCCAGTAATACATCAGGGTATACATGGCCATCTGGTGTGTAAGCGAAATCGAATCCGCGAGTTCGTCAAGAAGTTCATCGGCCTGTTCATCCGTCATGGTGCGGAACATGTTCCGAAGAGCCTCGCCCTTTCGCGCGAGGTACTCGGTCTCGAAGCGTGCAAAAATGTCGTTGATCATGTTCGTAATAGTGTAACGGGCCGCTCAACAAATTGCCTCGTTCGCGGCACTGTTCCTGGCTACACCCCGCCGACGATTTCCCCCAGCGCATCAGCAAGGGCGTCGATGTCGTTCTCTGTGTTGAAGGGGCCCACGCTGGCGCGGACGAGGCCTTCGCTTTCGGTGCCGAGCGAGCGGTGGACGTACGGGGCGCAGTGCAGGCCCGGACGGACGGCGATGTCGAACGCCTGATCGAGGATGCCGCCCAACTCGTTGGCCGGCAGCGCAGGGTGGCGAAAGCTCAGCGTACCCACCCGGCGGGTCGGATCGGCATGGCCGAACAGTTCGAAGTCCAGTGCGAGCAATCGGCCGCGCAGTCGCTCGATCAATTGCGTCTCGTGGGCGTGGATCGCGGTCAGGCCGCGTTCCTCGATGTAGCCGATGCCCGCGATCAGCCCGGCGATGCCCAGCACGTTGGGTGTGCCGCCTTCGAGGTAGAACGGGTACTCGGTCGGCTGGGTCGGGCTCACTGAATCGCCGCCGGTGCCGCCCTCGCGCCACGGGCGGAGATCAATTCCAGGCGTGACATAGAGCGCACCGGTGCCGGTCGGGCCGAGCAGCGACTTGTGGCCGGGCAGGGCGAGTAGGTCGATGCCGTCGGCCCGCACGTCGATCGGGATTACTCCGGCCGTCTGGGCAGCATCGACGATCACGCGGATGCCGTGCTCGCGGGCCAACGTGGCAATCTCGCGGATCGGCTGAACGGTGCCGAGGACGTTCGAGCCGTGGGTGATCACCACCACTCGCGTGGCCGGGGTGAACGCCTTGCGGATCGCATCGGGGTCGATGGTACCCTGGCCGTCGTGGGCGACCCGCGTCAATTCGATGACGCCGGCCCGGTGCAGCGCAACGAGCGGCCGGCTGACGCTGTTGTGTTCGAGGTCGGTGGTGATGACGTGGTCGCCGGGCCGGAGCAGGCCCTTGATGGCCATGTTGAGCGCATCGGTGCCGTTGAGCGTGAAAGCCCAGCGTTCGACACCCGCGCCGCCGAGTAGGCGGTTGAGCCGCAGCCGACCTTCTTCGAGGATGCGCTCCGCGCCGAGCGCGAGCTTGTGACCCGACCGCCCTGGGTTCGCCAGTTGCTCGCGGGCACAGCGGTCGAGCGCCTGGTAGACCGACTCGGGCTTGGGGAAACTCGTGGCGGCATTGTCGAGGTAGGTCACGGGTCGCTCAGTGGCCAATGTACTTGGCGTACAGGGTACGGGCCTTGTCGGGGTCGTCGGTGCCCTGGATGATTGCCCGACCGTCGGGGAACACGGTGAACTTGTGGTCGCCGCTATCGAACTTGAGCAGGAACTTGTTGAACGTCACCGGCCCCAGCGGGCTCAGTTGCGATGCAAGGTCCTCGAACCGCAGCGGACTCGCCGAGCGGTGACTGACCTGCACGGCATTCCGGCCGCACAGGCTGGTGGTGGTCGCGCCGTGATCGCCGTCGAGCCATTCGTACTGCCCCCGGCCGCAGCAGGGGCAATCGACCTTGCCCTTCAGCGGGGCGATTTTGATCTTCTTGTAGACGTTCTCCCACACGTCGAGGTAGATCAATTCGCGGTTGATGGCGTCGCGTCGGCCCGCGAGAAGCTTGAGCGCTTCACACGACTGCAGCGACGCGACCATCGCCACGGCCGGGGCGACGACGCCGGCCGTCTCGCAGGTTGCGGCTTCGCCGGGGCCGGGCGCGGCCTCGAAAACGCAGCGCAGGCAGGGCGTGTCGCCGGGGAGAATGGTCATCGACTGGCCGTGGCTGCCGATGCAACCACCGTACACCCACGGCTTGCCGAGCTTGACCGCGGCATCGTTGATGATGTACCGGATCTCGAAGTTGTCGCTGCCGTCGAGGATGACGTCCGCACCATCGACGAGCGACAGGATGTTGGTCCGGTCGACGTCGACGACGACGGCTTCGACCTGAACGGTCGAGTTCACCCGGCGGAGCTTGCGGGCGGCGGCTTCGGCCTTGGGGATGCCGGCCGACACGTCGTCTTCGTCGAAGAGCACCTGGCGTTGGAGGTTGTGCAGCTCGATGAAGTCACGGTCGGCAATGCGGACGAACCCGACGCCCGCCCGGACGAGGTGATTGGCGATCACGGTGCCAAGCGCGCCGCAGCCGACGAGCGTAACCCGTCCGGCGGCGAGCCGTTCCT
>JAIBBI010000091.1 GCA_019694755.1 Gemmataceae bacterium | reverse complement strand
CACGACGACCGCCACCGCCGCCACCGCCGTAGCCGCCACCACCGCCGCCGTAGCCGCCACGACCGCCGCCGCTCTCCTTGGGACGAGCTTCGTTGACCGTGAGGGGACGACCTTCGACTTCCTTACCGTTGAGGGCTGCGATCGCTGCCTGAGCTTCCTGGTCGGAGCCCATCTCGACGAAGCCGAAGCCCTTGGACCGGCCCGTGTCGCGGTCCATGATCACCTGAGCCGACGCCACAGTACCGTGCGCCCCGAAGATTTGCTGGAGGGAACTGTCGGTGATTCCGTAAGAGAGGTTGCCGACGTACAGTTTCTTACCCATCGAGAGAACTCCTCAGACCTTTCGTCTGTTGGTACGACCCAACCCCCCAGGGCGTTGCCGTCCAGTAATTAATCTATGAAACTCCAAGGGAAGGCAGGGCGAAATCCGGCTATTTTTTCGAGATTTGAGTCGGACCGGGTGCATTCACAGCCGTGCGCTGCCGGTCCAGACTGTAACGGGAAGTACCCGGATCACGTCCGGGCCCGGCCTTGTAGAATCCCACGCGAGCCAAAAGTCGGCGTGACGATACGTTTTCGTCGTTCGTCTCGGCCGCAATGGACTGGACCCGCGGATCGGAAAACGCCCATAAAACCAGCGAATTGATCATTTCCTGGGCATAGCCGGCCCCGTGGTATTGCGGGAGCAGCGAGAACCCCGTTTCAACAACTCCGTTGACGGGAGCACCCAGAAAACCTGCTCCACCAATCAGCGGTCCGGAATGGACGATTACATACCACGCATACCATCCGACATTCCAGGGCTCAGCCGTCAGTCGATCGAGAAACCAGGGCAGGGCGTCGGCCGCGGACGCCGGTGGCCAGATTTCAGGCACAGGGCAATTCAGAGCCTGAGCGAATCTTGCCCGATCCTCGATTTCAAGCCGCACATGTTCGGCGGTCGCCGCGACAAGTCGCAGGCGCGCGGTCTCAATGATCAGGGGACGAACTGACATGTGGGATGCGACAAGAAAAAGGGCCGCAGCAATCTTTGCTGCGGCCCGGTGACTTTCGTTTGTGAAGCGATCCGGTTCAGGACGACATCAGCGCGGCCCGGCCGAGCTTCGGAATCTGCTGCTCGATGGTCGGGCCCATTGCCTTGCGGATCATCATCTTGTCGGTGACCGGCTTGCCGTCGATCTGCATGTTAAGCACGCCGCGGCCGACGAGTTCGGTCATCTCATCGATGATCGCCTTCTGATCGTTGTTCCCGTTGAGGAACTGAACGAGTTGGCGGTCGAAGTCGCTCAGCGTCACACTCTGGTGGAAGGCGTTGGTCACGCGCGGGCCCTGAGTCGCCTGGTGGCGAACGATCTGCGTGGCGACCGGCTTCTCGCCGGGCGTCATACAGAACTCGGGTTGCCAGACGTGCAATTCAACGACGGCGGTGAAGGCCGTGGCGTAGGCCGACAGGATCGCCTTGCCGAGATTCAGTGCGTCGTCCGCACCTTCGCCGCCCAGCTTGGCCCGCGACTGCTTCACGAGGTCATCGAACGGGATGCTGGCCGGGAACGCGTCGGCGAGCAGGCAGAAGGCCGCCTTCACGATCGGGTCGCTGGTGGTTAGCGTCCGGCCGTCGGACGCCTTGAACGCTTCGTTCGTGCCCGGGGTCATGTCGACCGCGCTGGTTTCCTTTTCCGGACGCAGCGGCGAGGACACGCGGAACTTCTTCATCACGTCCGGCTGGAGTGTGTAGTTCGGTCGCACTTCCGGGCGGACGAGCAGCGACTGGCGGAACATGCGGTTCCGCAGGAAGTCCATGTACTGCTCGAGCTGCACCTGTTCCGGCGCGATCTGCCGGAGGGTCTGCTGAGCTTCCGGCGAGAACTGCGACGGCAGCATCACGCAGAAGTCGGCCTCGCCGAGGAAACGCAGACCGCGGGGCAGGAACATCTTCACGAAGTCCGTGAAGTACATCGGGTGATTGTTTTCTTCCAGGTGATCGTGGAAAAGGTAGTTGTCGGATTGCTTGCTGAGGAGGTCGAGTTCCTGCTTCAGGAACATGCCGTAGGGAGTGCTTTCCTGCCGGCACTGCTTCACGAGGAAGTCGAGGAGGGCCCGCGACTGCTGGATCTTCTGGACCGGGTCCTTGAACGGGCCGGCGTGGATATTCATCATGTCGCGGATCATGCCGCGCATGTGCCAGCCCGGGTACGTGTTGTAGCTGATGTACGCCACGCCGTTCTTCGACAGGTGCTTGCCGCAGATGTCGAGCATCTTTTCCTGGACTTCGCGGGGCACCCACGAGAACACGCCGTGCGCGATGATGTAGTCGAACTCGCCGAAGCTGTCGTCGACGTCCATGATCGAGATGTTCTTGTACTCGATGTTCTTGACGCCGGCGGCGGCCGCGTGCTGGATCGCTTCGTCGTTCTGCCGCTTCGACAGTTCGACGCCGACAAACTGGCTGTCGGGGAGCGAGGCGGCCATGCCGAGCAGATTCGCGCCGCGGCCGGTGCCGAGTTCGAGCACCCGGCACTTCGTGATCGGGGTCGCTTCCATGCCGAACAGAGTCGCGATCGTCGCGAGGCGGTCGGGGTGGGTCTGCGGGAACGGGTCATTCGGATACGGCACTTGATCGTAGCTGTAGTCCGAGGAGACCGGCGCGCTGCGGAGCGACGAACCGGCCGGTGCGTTGGCGTTGACGGTCGACATGCGGAGAGTCCCTGGTGTGGCGGCCTGTTTTGGGGCCTGGTCGGAACGGAAGAACAATACCGATGGATAGTTAGGATAGCAGCCCGGCAAGATGGCTACAAGGGGCGGGGCGTCGGCCGGGGTCGCCGGCCCCGGCCCCGGCCTTGCTGGACAGGGCACGCCGAATCGCTACGAAAACTAGTACGAAACGACATTTTGAGTTTGTACCCGAGGTATTCATGCACTTGCAGAAGACAGCCGACGGCAAAACCCTGGCCACGCTCATCCCGGGCGACGGCATCGGCCCGGAATGCGTTGAGTCGGCTCGGCGGATTATCGACGCCGCCGGCGCGAAGCTCGAATGGGAAGTCCGCCATGCCGGCGAAAGCGTCTTCAAACAGGGCGTGCAGTCGGGCGTGCCCCAGGACACGATTGAATCCATCCGCAAGACCCGCCTCGTGCTGAAGGGACCCCTCGGTACGCCAGTTGGCTACGGCGAGAAAAGCGCGAACGTCACGCTCCGCAAACTGTTCGAGACTTACGGCAACATTCGCCCGGTCCGCGAACTGCCCGGCGTCAAGACACCGTACTCCGGACGCGGTATCGACCTGGTCGTCGTCCGCGAAAACGTCGAAGACCTCTACGCTGGCATCGAGCACATGCAGACGCCGGGCGTCGCCCAGTGTCTGAAGCTCATCAGCGCGAAGGGCTGCGAAAAGATCGTCCGCCTCGCATTCGAACTGGCCCGCGCCGAGGGCCGCAAGTCGGTCGCGTGTGCCACCAAGTCGAACATCATGAAGTTTACCGAGGGCACGCTCAAGCGGACGTTCGAACGGATCGCCAAGGAATACTCCGATATCGAAAGCTGGCACGTCATCATCGACAACGCCTGCCATCAGCTCGTCAAGAAGCCCGAACAGTTCGATGTCATCGTTACCACGAACATGAACGGCGACATCATGAGCGACCTGACCAGCGCCTTGGTCGGCGGCCTCGGATTTGCCCCGTCGGCCAACCTCGGAAACGATGCAGCGATTTTCGAGGCGGTCCACGGGTCCGCTCCCAAGTATGCCGGGAAGAACTGCATCAATCCCGCGGCCGTCATCGGCTCGGCTATCATGATGCTCCGCTATATCGGCGACTTCGAGGCCGCCAACAAGATCGAAAACGCCATGCTCGTCACGTGGGAAGACGGCAAGGTCATGACCGGTGACGTGGTCGGCTACGACAAGGGTTGCACAACCACCGGCTTCACTGACGCCATCATCGGCAACCTCGGCCGGACCCCGAAAAACTGGAAGGTTCGCAACTATAAGCCGATCAACATGCCAAAGGTGTCCTCGGATCAAGCCTTTGTGAAAGTCGCCAAGCGGCGGACGCTCGGCTTCGACTACTTCATCGAGACGTCCGACACCCCGGCTGTCATCGGGCCGAAGGTGCAGGCGATCGCCGAGGGCACGCCGTTCGCGCTCAAAATGATCAGTAACCGGGGAACCCAGGTATTCCCGGATAAGGGCTCGCTTACGGACTGCACGGACCAGCACCGATGCCGGTTCATCGCCCGCGACAAGAACGCGGACGTGAGCGATGCCGATATCCTCGCGCTCATCCAGAAGGCAAGCGCCACCTACCGGTGGGCGCACATTGAAAAGCTCCAGGAATTCGACGGCCAACCGGGGTACACAAAGGCCCAGGGCGAAGATTGACAAGGTGACAGGGTGAGCGGGTGACAAGGTGACAAGTTGACCGGGTGACAAGGTGACAAGGTGAGACAGTGACAGGGCTGGTTTTTCACCCCCTCACCTTTTCACCCTGTCACCTTGTCACCGTATCATCCTCAAGCTGCTCGGCGAAACCGCTCGTAGTCTTCGAACGTATCAACACCCCGGCCGACGTGATCGACCAACCCTACCTGAATCCGCCGGCCCATCGCCAGCACCCGCAACTGTTCCAGCTTTTCCATTGACTCAAGTGACGCGACCGGGCGGGCCGCGACCTCCAGCAGGAACTCGCGCCGGTAGGCATACAGCCCGACGTGTTGCAGGAAGCGCGCGGGCCGGGCTGCGAAGTCCGGTTCGCCGTCGCGCACCGCGGGAATAGGGCTTCGACTGAAGTACAGTGCGGACCCGTTGTCGTCGCACACGACCTTCACGCAGTTCGGGTTCTGCCACGTTTCAAGGTCAGTGATCGGCGTCGCCAGTGTAGCCATCGCCGCGCCGGGGTGATCGGCCAGCAGTTTCGGTAGCAAGTCGAGGCAGGCCGGGTCGATCTCCGGTTCGTCGCCCTGCAGGTTGACTACGACATCGGAGTTGAGCATCCGGGCCACCTCGGCGATTCTGTCGGTGCCCGAGGCGTGGTCGCGCCGGGTCATGACGCAATCGCCGCCGAAGCTCTGAACGGCTGCCTGGATGCGAGGGTCGTCGGTGGCGACGAGTACACGGTCGGCCGATTTGGCCGCCTTGGCCCGTTCATAGACGTGTTGCACGAGGTATTTGCCGGTCGATCGCAGGAGCATCTTGCCCGGTAGTCGGGACGAGGCGTAGCGGGCGGGAATGACGATCGTAACGCGCGGCTCGGACATCCTTGTCCCTCCGAATGCGAAAACTGGTGATGGAGAGTACGATTACACCGCGCACCGGCCCCGTCGGCAAGGGCGGTCGCCGTTATCGGACAGCTTTCGCGGGCCGGGCGGGTCGGGCCGGCCCGGTCGGCCGGACCGGTTGATCCGGGGCCCGAACCGCCGACCGGCCCCGTTTGTAGCTTCTTCCCCGATGGTTCGCGGCGTTCCCGGTCGATTGGCTACCTTGCGACGGATTGCCTGGTGACCTCAGGGACGCGGTCATGCCCCCCGAAGTGAACGTACTCGTTCTGCTCAAGGGGCAGGAACAATACGTGTTCGTCTACGACGACCACAGCCACCCGGAGTTGCTGCAGACCATCCGCGATCATGCCGCTGACCCGCGACTCAGCCTGACCTGGTTCGACGCCAACGTGCTGACCCGAAAGGCACGCGACCAGATCAAGGCCGGGTTCCTCGCAGAGAGTGGCGAAGAACGCTGATCGGTCCGCGGCTCGCCTCGCCATGAGCGACCCGCTCGCAGACTTTCTGAGGCACCTCGGCGTCGAGAAGAACGCCTCGGTCCACACCGTCAAATCGTACCGCGAAGACCTTAACCGCGCGGTCGAGTGGTTCGCGTCGCGGACCGGCGGTACGTTTGCGGTGGACAAGGTCGCTCCCCGGCAGGTGCGGGCGTATCTCGCCCATCTGCACGAACAGGGCTTTGCCCGCACTACCGTCGCTCGCCGACTCGCGAGCCTGCGGTCGTGGCTCCGTTGGCTGTGCCGCGAGGGCATTCTGAAGCAGAACCCCGCCGCCGGGCTCCGCGGGCCCCGCCAGGAGAAGAAGCTGCCGCACTTCCTGACGGCGAAGGACCTGCTCGCGCTGCTCGACTCGCCGGACGCCAGCGAGTCGGGTGTTCGCGATCGGGCGATCCTGGAGACTCTGTACTCGGCCGGGCTCCGCGTCAGCGAGTGCATCGGCTTGGAGATCGCGGATATCGATACCGACGAGGGGGTCCTCCGCGTCCGCGGGAAAGGAAAACGGGAGCGACTCGCGATGCTCGGCCCGCCCTCACTCAAGGCGCTCAACGAATGGCTCGATGTCCGCCGGGTCTGGCTCTCGGCGGCCGGCAAAGACACGCCGGCGGTGTTCCTGAACACCCGCGGCACCCGACTCACGACTCGCAGTGTCGGGCGGCTGCTCGAGAAATACCTGAAGCAGACCGGCCTCGACCCCCGGACCAGCCCGCACACGCTCCGCCACAGTTTCGCGACCCACTTGCTCGACAACGGTGCGGACATCCGCAGCGTGCAGGAGTTGCTGGGTCACCGGAACCTGACCACCACACAGGTCTACACCCATGTGAGCACGCAACGACTGCACGACGCCTACCGTGCCGCCCACCCGCGGGCGAAATCGCGCAAGACGGCCTGACCGACGACTCGACCCCGCAAGGACCGACTCCCATGTACCGGGCGACTCGAATCCAGTTCCTGCTTTTCGTCGTGCTGACGGCCACGGTCGGGCCTGCGCATGGTGCCGGGATCGTGTGGAAGGGTGACTACGCCTCTGCACGCCAGGAGTCGTTCGAGAAGAACCGGCCTATCGTGCTCGTGTTCGGCGGCGAAAACTGCATGTGGTGCCGAAAGCTCGAAGCCACCACGCTCCGTGATCCCGGCGTGATCTCTGCGCTCGGCGATCGCTTCGTCTGCCTCAAGGTCGACGGCGACCGCGAAGTCGCGCTCACGCAGGCTCTGCGAGTGCAGACCTATCCCACGGTGGTAATTGCCGCGCCCGATGGCAAAATCCTCGCCACCATCGACGGGTATCACGAGCCGAACAAGTTGCTGGACCAGTTGAACCGGGCCGCCCCGCCGCAACTCACGCCCACGCCGGACTGGATGGTACGCGACTTCCAGGAGGCCGCCCGCGCCGTCGTGATCGCGGATTACAGCCGGGCGATCGGCCTTTTGCGTGAGGTGGTCAAGGACGGCGGCGACCGCAACATCCAAGTCAAGGCCCGCACCGTACTCGGCGACCTCGAGCAACAGGCGAGCGTGCAACTCGGGCTTGCCAAGACGCTGCACCAGCGAGGCCGGAGCCAGGAAGCCGTCGACGTACTGACCGACCTGCTGCGGTCGTATGCCGGCACGCAGGCTTCGAGTGATTCGGGTGTCCTGCTGGCCTCACTGTCGGCCAAGCCGGAAGTCCGCGAGGGGCTTCGTGTCCGAAAGGCCCGCGAACTGTTGGCCCAGGCGAAGGATGACTTCCAGTCGCAGCAGTTCCTCGGCTGCCTCGAGCGCTGCGAGTTGCTGCTCGCCTCGTTCAGCGACCTGGCCGAGAGTGCGGAGGCGAAGAAGCTGGCCGTCGCGGTGCAGGATAACCCCGAATACCTGGCGAAGGCTTGCGATGCTCTGAATCACCGCAGCGGTGCAATGTACCTTGCCCTGGCCGACAGCTGGATGAAGAAGGGCCAACCCGAACAGGCGGCCGTGTGCCTCGAGCGCGTGCTGCAAGTTGCCCCGGGCAGCCGCCCCGCCGAAGTCGCACAGGCCAAACTCGGCCAACTGGGCCAGCAGCGGACCAGCGCTTACCCCGGTATGGACAGGAAGTAGAGGTCAGAGGGGTGTCAGGTGTCAGGTGTTGGGAGATGACGGTGGCCTTGGCCTGCGAATCATCTCCCGGGAAGCATTTCTCGAGCGAGTGGGCTGGTAGTCGGTGTAAGTGGTTATCGATATTGATGTTGGGTGCTGGCAGCGGGAGCCGTGAATTCGTTTTGGCAGGTACGGCCACCCCAATGCGGACGAACTAAACGAACTGGACGAATAAACGAAAGTCGAGGTCAGTTGTCGGGACAGGCGATCGCGCAGTCCGGTGGGAACAAGCAGGGCTGGCCATTTTCCGGTAAGCTGTTGGTGATTTCGGGGCGGCTTGCATTGCTCGCTACCCCCGCATTCGGTTTTCCGTCGATTAGCAGGTACGATGACATCGTCTGTTGACTGCTGAATTGCATGGGGCAATCGATGCCTGAGGCGAAAGTTGGCTTTGGTTGTGCCAATCGATCACGCAGGCGGACGATTGTTGGAGTGGTTGTCGCACTTGCAGTGTTCTCGCTCTTGCTGGCGACATTGCTCCGGTACCGTCCTTTGCCGACATTGGAGCAGCAATGGTCTGTGTATCTGGACGGCGTCAGGTATGTAAACGTTTCCGTTATTGATCTGTTCAATGGCAGGGTTTGGGTCGCCACGGACGAAGACCTGTTTTACCTGCCATTTTCATCAGCCCAGCCGAACGGAGCATGCTGGCGGGTACCGTTTCCGGATCGCGTCCATTCCATGACGATGGCGGGCGAAACCCTGGTTTGCGGCGGAACACATGGCCGGATCTGGGGCGTCACAAGGGGTGAATGCCGATTGTTGGCCATTTGTAGCGGCCCGGCCCAGTTGGAAGTGAACAGCGTTGATTGTGACCAAAGTGGACGTGCGCTGGCGGTTTGCACCAGAGGTGCCAATCACGTCGCCGTCATGACACGGCAAAACGACGGCTTTGTGGAGGTAGGCCGCCATGAATGCGAAGAGAGAGTCAATAAGGTCAGGGTTGCTCCAGACGGCCGGTGCATTTGTGCCGTGACAAGGAGTGGAAGAGTTCTCGTTGGAGATGGAGCGAACTGGCGACCTGCTGCCATTGATGGCGCGGTCATTACTGGCATGAAGGATGTTGTTTTTGTTGGCAATGACACTGTCATCGCATGCGGAATGCATGGCGCGATCTACGTCATTGGTCCGCAGTCGATTTCAAAGGCAGTGATTGGGGCAAGTTGTTGCATCCGTCTAGCCTGTCGTGGCATTGGCATCGTTGCAGTGGTCCACAATGACAACGAATTGGTGATCTTGGATGCGGGTACGGGTGCGATTCGAGGCAGAGTCGAAGCGTACGCAGAGCGATTTGTCAGCAACCTGTGGATTGTCTCGGAATCAGAATTGATTACCTTCAGCGGAGGCACGGACTTTCGAGATCGACCAGTTGAAGGGATCCTCAGTCGATGGCGTTTGAACTTGCCCGCGAGGTAAGTCAGCCGACGATCGACATCGTGCGAATCCCGGTCAGAGGGTTTGTGAGCCATCCGACTATCAGAAAAGAAGGTCCTCAATCCGCGGCGCAAACTCCTCGGAAAAGTCGCCGCTCCTCATCTTTCGCATGGGACGGTTTTCTTCCTATTCCCCCGACAGAACTTCCAGCTTGATGTCCCGGAAGCGGACTTCCAGTGGGCCGCCGGAGTGGAGTTGGAGGCCGAAGATGCCGCGGCGGGCGGCGGCCGGGTCGTCGCGGTCGACGCACAACTGGCCGTTGATCCACGTCTTCACGTGCGAGCCGCGGGCTTCGATCACGTACTCATTCCAGTCGTCGCGCTTCACGTGGGCTTCGCCGCCCTTGCTTTCGAGCAACCCTCGGCCACTCTCTTCGTACAGCTTGCCCCACCAGCCCTGGCCGACATCGGCCTGGTAGCCGCGCATCTCGCCGTTCGCCAGCGGTTCACTGCGGAACTGGATGCCGCTGTTTTCCTTGTTCGGCGTCAGCCGGATCTTGAGCGACAGCCGGAAGTCGCCGGCTTGCAGGTGGCTCTTCAGAAACTCGTTACGCTTCAATCCGGGGCTGGTGCCGACGATCTCGCCGTTCTCCACGCTCCAGAGCTTCGGGTCGCCGTCCCACCCGGTCAGGTCCTTGCCGTTGAAGAACTCCTTCGCGTTCTCCGCGGTCGCGCGGTACGGGACCTGCGTGGTGGACTGCACGTACGCGAACAGCGAGCGGACGTCGTGATTGCTCATTGGATTGAGCTGATCGTCGGGCATCATCGAGGTGTCGCTGGTGTGGCGAGCTTCGATCTCGCCCTTCGGTAGCGTCAGCGTCTCGGTGGCGGTCTGCACGGTGACGGCCGCGGGCGTCTCGCTGCGGACGATGCCCGAGACGATCCGGCCGTCGGCCAGTTGCAGTACGCTCATGGCGTATTCCTTCGGGATCACTGCGCTCGGGTCGATGACGTTTTCGAGAAGGTACTTCAGGTCGGAGCGGTTCGCCCCGGTAATGTTCGGGCCGATCCTGCCGCCGATGCCGAACAGCACGTGGCACTGCTGGCACGTCTTCATGTACAGCGACCGGCCGTGGTTCAGGTCGGCGGGCGGCATCGCCTTGTTCTCGATCAGCTTCGTGTAAGTCGTGATCTGTTTCTGCCGGTCGGCGGGGGTTGAGCGGACCACGCCCCAGAGTTCGCCGACCCGCCGGTCGAGGTCCGCATTCTTGAGGTTGCGGATCTGGCGGACCGCGTCGGCCGGCACGTCGGCGGCCAGGACTTTGCCCGCAGCCACCGCGTCGAGCAGTGCGTTGGCATAGGTCGGTCGGCCGGCCAGCGTGGCCACCACGTCGCGCCGTTCGGTCGGCGACAGCTTGCCGTACACCGCGAGCAGGGCCGCCGGCGTGGCCTGGTCGTCGTACCCTGCCAACCCGCGGATCGCCGGCCCGCGCAGGTCGGCATCGCCCAGCAACTGGTGCAACACGGGAGGCAGGGCGGGGTCTTTGGCGTCGAGCAGGGCAGCGAGCGCGGCCAACCGGGCCGCGACCGAGTCTCGCCGCGTCAAGGAAGCGCGTAGCGTCGCCAGCGCGGCCGGGTCGCCGAATGTTACGGAGAGAGCCAGCGCGGCGTCGCGGACCCCGGCGCTCTTGCTCGCGGCCAGTTTGGCCGCCACCTCGGTCCACCCGGCCGGCATCGCGACCTGCCTGCGACCGGCGAGCGCCTTCCGCATGCCATCGAGAATCGGCAACTCGACAGTTGGATCGCCGGACGCGCTGAGTTGCTCGACGAGTACGGCCAGGGCCTCGGGCGTCCCGACCGAGCCGACCCGGCGGACCGTGAACGGCAGCAGGTTGGGAATCTTCGCCCCGGCCGCCAGTCTCAGGGCGACTCGTGGCTGATGCCCGGCCAATGGCTCCAGCGCGTACCAGTACATTAGCGGCAGGTTGTGATCGGTCGCGTCTTCCGGATGCGACACGAGACCTTGAAGGATGGCGGCCCGCTGATCGAGCGGCAGTCGCTGCAAGGCCGACGCTAGATAAAGTCGGACGACCGGCGAATCGTCGGACTTCGCCAGTTGAGCAAAGCGATCGAGCATCGCGGGCGACGGCTTCGCATTCTCCAGCGACAATTGCACAGCCCAAGCCCGCATGACCGGTTCGGGATCGCCCAGGCACTTCTGCAATCCCGCTTCCGTAAGTCCGCGTGTGAGGTGCATTGCCCACAGAGCACGCAAGCGATGTGTCACGTCGGCTGTGCCGAACGCGACCTGAGTCAGTGGCCCATCGATGTCGCTGTTCGAGCGGACCTCGTTCTGGTGCCGCTCCTGCAGAATTCGGCGGGCGTGGCGGGCGTACCAGTCGTTGCTGTCGAGTTGCCGGGCAACCAGCGCGGTATCCGATTCCTTGGCAAGATCGACCGGACCGACCTTCTTCGAGGACGCGTGGCTGATCTTGTAGATTCGGCCATTCGTGCGGTCCCAGATCTCGGTCTTCTTGTCGTGGCAGGCCTGGGCGTCGTACCAGTCGATGAGGTAGGCGTTGCCGTCGGGCCCGGTCTGGAGGTTGATGAAGCGGGCCCACGCGTCGTTGGCGAGCAGGAAGTCGGGGGCACGGCTGGCGACGTAGCCCGAGCCTTTCGGCGTGAGCTTGTCGACGTTGAGGCGTCGGCCGTGGATGTTGCCCATGAACATCTGGTTGCGGTACTGTTCGGGCCACGCGCCACCGTTGTAGATCATGGTGCCGCAGTGGGCGTGACCGCCGCCGGCCGAGTCGCTGCGGTTGTTGCCGCCGTGCGGCGTGGCCCCGAGGTAGTGCCGGTGCTCGGCGATGGTCTGGATGTCGGCGTAGGTGTGCGGGTTGAAGTGGCTGCCGGCCTGGCGGTGATAACGCGCGCCCTGGATGATGTGCCAGTTGTGCGGGATCACGCAGGCTTCGCAGAAGAACTGGCCGCGGTCGTTGAAGTCGAGGCCCCACGGGTTCGAGGTGCCGTGCGCGAAGACCTCGAATTCGTGGCGGACGGGGTGGTAACGCCAGATGCCGGCGTTGAGCGGCACGCGGTCGGCGTCCGGCGTGCCGGGCTTGCCGACCCGCGAGTGGGTGAACACGCCGTGGCAGCCGTACAGCCAGCCGTCCGGCCCCCAGACGAAGGTGTTGAGTGTCTCGTGCGTGTCTTCGTAACCCCAGCCGTCGAGCAGGATCTTCGGCGGGCCGGTCGGCTTGTCGGTGGCGGGGTCGAACGGCACATAAATCAGGTATGGGGCGGCCCCGATCCAAACGCCGCCGAACCCGACCTCGATGCCGCTGACGAGGTTGAGCCCTTCCATGAACACCGTGCGTTTGTCGAACTTCCCGTCGCCGTCGGCGTCTTCGAAGATCAGGATGCGGTCTTTGCCTTCGCCCTCTTTGGCGCGGATCGGGTAGGTGTATGCCTCGGCCACCCAGAGCCGACCGCGGTCGTCGATGCAGAAGGCGATCGGCTGCTTCACGTCCGGCTCGCCGGCAAACAGCGTGACTTTGAACCCTTCCGGTACGGTCATCGCGGCGGCGGCGGCCTCGGGCGATAGCCCGGCATGCGGCAGCGAGTCGGGCGTGCCGACAGTGGTCAAGTTCTCGCGGGGAGCGGGCCGGGCGGGGAGGTTGGGCTTCTCGGCGTGCAGGCGGAAGTCGTCGAAGTTCAGATGGCCCCAGTGCCCCGTCTGCCGATCCACGAGGCGGACGAAGACTTCCTTGCCGAGATGGGCCCGCAGGTCGATCGCGACCCGCAGCATATCCTCCTCAGCGAGACCACTCGTCCGCGAGACGACTGCATTGGTATCGACGCGGATGATCTCGACGCAGGTGTCCTGGTACGGCCCCCCGCCGATCAGGAAACTGGCCCACGGTTTCGTGACGGCGAACGGCGCGGAACTCAGCGTGCCCGTGCCCTTGTCGCCGCGTCGCTCGAAGCCACCCATCCAGTACTCGCCCTGATGCCGGCTTTGGCCGCGCCGGCGGGTGGTCACGGTATCGCCCTTCACGGGCTGGCCGGTGAACGCGTCGCCGGTTGGCGTCCAGTCGCGGAGGTCGCCGGTCTCGAAGTCGAGGTTGAGCGGCTTGCCGTCCCGACCGACGGGCAGAGTGCCCTCATCGGCGCGAACTAAGCCCGGGAACGCGAGTAGCAATGCGAGGAAGGACAGCCGGCGCAGCATGGCGGAGTTCCCCGATCAGGCGTGTCGTTGCGAATGGGTAGTATCGACCCGCGGGCGCGGACGGCAACGGTGCCCCGGTCAGGCGTGACTACCTTCTTCGATGACAGTGCGGACGATGGCCGCGGCTCCGACGATCCCGGCATCATCCCCCAGCGCGGCGGGGACGAACCGCACACCCTTGGCCGCACCGGGCAGTGCGTGCCGGGTGGCGAGTTCCCACACGCGCTCGCTGAAGCTCTCGCCCAGCGCGCCGGCCAAGCCACCGCCGAGCACGACGACTTCCGGGCTGAGCAGATTGAGGCAACTCCCGATCCCCGCGGCGATGGCCCGGGCGGCGTCGTCGATCAGTTGGACGGCGATCGGGTCGTCTTTGGAATAGAAGTCGGCGAGCATCGAGCTTTTGACGGTAGCGAGGTCGATGTTCTTCCACTCCTTGCGGACACGCTTGGGGGCGTCGGCGAGGAGGTCGGCCCCGCGTTTCATGATGTTCCGGCGGCCCGCGATGTCTTCGAGGCCGGTCCCGCGCCGCCAGTGGACGACGAGGTGCCCGATCTCTCCGGCGTTCAGGTTGAAGCCGTGGTAAAGCTTGCCGTCGAGGATAAGGCCGCCGCCCACGCCGGTACCGGCAAAGACGCCGAGGACGTGTTGGGCACCCTGCGCTGCGCCGTGCTTCCACTCGCCGAAGGTGCCGGCCCGCACGTCGTTTTCAAGGACGGTCTTCCAATGCCAGTCGGTGGGCAGAAGCGCAGGCAGATCGACATTCCGCCAATCGAGGTTGGGGGCGTAGGTGACGAACCCGGTGCGGTAATCCACCTGACCGGGCACGCTGAAGCCGAGTCCGCGGATCTGGTTGCGGTCGACGTTGGATTCGAGGATGACGCGCTCGACCGCCCGGCACACGCTCTCCACGACCTCCTCCGGCCCCTCGTCGAAGGGCGTCGGCTCCTTGGCGCGGGCCAGTGGCTTCACGTCGTCGGCAAAAAGGCCGGCCAGGATTTTGGTGCCGCCGAGGTCGACACCCAGCCAATAGTCACTCATGGGGATTCCGTCTTGGGTGTGGGGGTGTCGTCGCGGGTGCGGGGTTCGGTCCAGTGCCGGCCGTCGTTGGCGAGCAGCATGGTCGCCGCTTCGGGGCCCCAGGTGCCGGCCGCGTAATTCGGGAAGTCGTCGGGCGGGGCGGATTCCCAGTTTTCGAGGATCGGGTCGACGAGTTTCCAGGCGGTCTCGACCTGGTCGGCCCGCATGAACAGCCCGGCATCGCCCTGCATGGCGTCGAGCAGCAAGGTTTCGTAGGCTTCGGGCTGCTCGCCGGAAAAAGCTTCGGAGTAGTCGAAATGCATCTCGACGGGCTTGAGCCGGAGCATCTGGCCCGGCTGCTTTGCCTGGAAGCGGAGCGTAATACCTTCGTCGGGCTGAATCCGGATCGTCAGGAGGTTGGGCCGGAGGTCGCGGACGGCAGTCGCGGGAAACGACAGGTGCGGCACGGGGCGGAACCGCAGCACGACCTCGGAGACGCGGGCCGGGAGACGCTTGCCCGTGCGGAAATAGAACGGCACGTCCTGCCAGCGCCAGTTGTCGAGGAAGAACTTACCCGCGACGAAAGTCTCGATGTTCGATTGCGGTGAGACGTTGGCCTCGGCGCGGTAGCCCGGTACCTTCTCGCCCCGGAACCAGCCCGAACCGTACTGCCCGCGGATGAAGTACTTGTCGACTTCGTCGGCCGTGACCGGGCGGATCGCTTTCAGCGCGTCGACTTTTTTGTTGCGGATCTCGTCGGCGTCGAAGGAAAGCAACGGCTCCATGGCGACGAGGCCGAGCAACTGCAGCAGGTGATTCTGCAGCATATCGCGCAGAGCCCCGGCCTGTTCGTAGTAACCGCCGCGGTGCTCGACGCCGATATCCTCGCCGACGGTGAGCTGCACGTGGTCGATGTACCGGCGGTTCCACACCGGCTCGAACAGCGAGTTGGCGAAGCGGAACGCGAGAATGTTCTGGACCGTTTCCTTGCCCAGGTAATGATCGATGCGGTAGACCTGCGACTCCTCGAAGTCGCGGGTCACCATGCGGTTGAGGGCCCGGGCCGACTCGAGATCCCGGCCGAACGGCTTCTCGATGACAATGCGGGTGCCTTCGCGGTCGTTCTGGAAGCCGGCGGCGGCCAACTGGTCGCAAATGGGCTGGATCAGCGTCGGCGCGACGGCCAGATAGAAGACGCGCTGGACCTTCGTCTTCCACTCCCCGGCCTTCTCGTCGCAGAACTGCTTGATCTCCTGATACACCTGCGGGGCGGTCAGGTCGCCCTGCCGGCGGAAGATGTGTGCGGCGAATCGTTCCCAGTTTTCCTGCGTGATCGGCCCGCTCCGCGACGACTTCTGGGCACCTTTGAAGATCGCGTCGTGATACTCCTCGATCGTGAGCGGCTTGCGGTCGATGCAGAGCACGGCGAAGCGTTCGTCGAGCCACTCGTCGCGCTGGAGGTGATACAGCGCGGGGATCAGCTTTCGCCAGGTCAGGTCGCCGCCTGCCCCGAAGATGATCAGGACGGTCGGGTCCGGCACATGGTGTTTCGTCATTGCGGTTCCTTCGCTCGGCCGGTCAGGCCTTCAGGGCCTGGTCCAGATCGTTTCGCAGGTCGGCCACGTCTTCGATGCCGACGGAGAGCCGGATCAGCCCGTCGTCGACGCCGCGGGCCGTGCGTACTTCGACGGGAATGCTGGCATGGGTCATCGTGGCCGGGTGGCAGCAGAGCGACTCGACGCCGCCCAGGCTCTCGGCAAGGCTGAAGATGCGGATCTTCGACATGAAGGCGTGAGCCGCGGGCACGCCGCCCTTGAGTCGCAGCGACACCATGCCGCCGTAATCGAGCATTTGCTTCTGGGCGATGGCATACCCGGGATGGGCCGGATCGCCGGGGTAGAAGACCTTGTCCACGGCCGGGTGCTTCGCGAGCCAGCCGGAAATCTGCCGGGCGTTGGCACAATGCTTGTCCATCCGGACCTGCAGCGTCTTGAGGCCACGCAGGACCAGGTAGGCGTCGAAGGGGCCGCACACGCCCCCGGCCGCGTTCTGGTAGAACTTGATCGGCTCGAGGATCTTCGTGCTGCCGATGACGGCACCGCCGACCACGTCGGAATGCCCGCCGAGGTATTTGGTGGTCGAGTGGACGACGATGTCGGCCCCGAGGCCGAGCGGTTGCTGCAGGTACGGCGAGGCGAACGTGTTGTCGACGGCCAGCATCGCCCCGTGTTTGTGGGCCATCTCGGCGATGGCGGAGATGTCGAGGATCTGGAGCAGGGGGTTGGTCGGCGTCTCTATCCACACGAGTTTCGTCTGCGGCGACATCAGCGGCGCGAACCCAGCCGGGGTCGGGTCTTCCGTGTATCGCGCCGTCAGGCCCCACGGCTTGAACACTCGTTCGAGCAGGCGAAACGTGCCCCCGTACAGGTCGGCCGAGGCGACGACTTCGTCGCCGGGCCGCAGTGACGACAGCACGGCCGTCGTGGCCGCGATGCCGCCGGCGACCGCCAGGCCCTGCTGCCCGCCTTCGAGGGCGGCCAGGCAGGTTTCGAGCGCGGTCCGCGTCGGATTGCCCGACCGCGAGTATTCATAACCCTTATGTTGGCCCGGGGCGGCCTGGGTGTATGTCGAGGTGGCATAGATCGGCACGATCGTCGCACCGGTCGTCGGGTCGGCATCCTGCCCGGCGTGAATGGCCCGGGTGGCGAATCCCGTGTCCTGTTTCGATCCCATGACTCGGCTACTCTTGGGGTGGAGCGACGGAAGAAGTTTTACCGAAGGACCGACCGATGAACACCGATACCGATGAAATCGTCGCCCGGCAGGTCACTGTGCTGCGGATCATTGTCGCGGCCCTGATAGCCGGGGTCGCGGTGTTCGCGTTCGTGGTGATCTTCGTGTTGTGGGGCGTCGTGCCCGCCAACGACCAGTTTCAGGTCATGACATACCTCGGGCTGGGCATGCTGGTGATGTCGATCGGGCTGCAATCGCGGCTGGACCTGTTCGAGCCGCCGGCCTCGGCCACCACGACACCGGCCGAGGAGTTGAATCGCTGGGTCGCGGGTTACGCTCAGCGGACCATCATCGGCGCGAGTTTGTTCGAAGCGCCGGCGTTTCTGTGCGTGATGGCATCGATGCTCGACGGGAGGCCATGGGGGCTGCTCGGGGCAGCCGCCGCGGTCGCGCTGATGATCGCCTGGCGCTGGCCGACACCCGCCCGGCTCAACGAGCACATCGAGAAGCAACTCGCCCGGGCCCGCAACGCCGGCTGACGAGGCGGATCGTCAGCCGGGCCACAAATGCGCTACTTTTTCCCGTTCCAGTAGTGGACCAGGTCGATCTTGGTGATGATGTCGACGACCTTCCCGGCGTCCGTGATCAGGACGCCGGTGTGGCCGGCCATGAGCAGGCGATACGCCTCGTCGAGGTGCGTGCGCACGTCGATGGCGGGCAGCGGCCGGGCCATGATGTTCGCCACCGCGACTTTCGCCGGGTCTTGATGGTCGTGCAGGGCGCGGGCCAGTGTCAGTTCGTGGATGGAGCCGACGGGTTTACCGTCTTCCAGGACCGGGACCTGCGAGATGCCGCTCTTCTGCATCAGGTCGATGAGCGCGGCGAGGGTCGATTTCGGCGACACCGTGACCAGCGGGCGGGGGCCGCGGGCGGCGATCAGTTCCGAGATGGCCTTAGCCGGCTCGGCCGCCTGCATCAGGCCGTTCTCGGCGAGCCACTGATCGTCGAAGAACTTGCTCAGGTAGTTCCGCCCCGTGTCGCACCCGATCGCGACGACAAGGTCGTTCGGCCCCAGCCGCCGGGCGTACCGCATCGCGGCAGCGACCTTCGTGCCCGACGACCCGCCGAGCAGAATCCCTTCGGTACGGGCGATGTCGCGGGCCACCTGGAACGACTCGGCATCCGTGACGCGGACCCACTCGTCGATGAGCTGGCTGTTGAACGTCTTGGGCACGAAGTCTTCGCCGATGCCCTCCACCTTCCACGACTTCGGCGACCCGCCGGAGAGGACCGAGCCGTCCGGGTCCGCGCCGATGATCTTGATGTCCGGATTCTGTTCCTTCAGATACCTCCCGACGCCGGTGACCGTGCCGCCGGTGCCGACGCCGCTGACGAATACGGTGATCCGACCCTCGGTCTGCTGCCAGATTTCGGGGCCGGTCGTGCGATAGTGAATCTCGGGGTTGGCCGGGTTGATGAATTGATTGGGCCGATATGCGCCGGGGATCTCCCGGCTCAAGCGGTCGGCGACTCCGGCATAGCTTTCCGGGGAATCGGGCGGCACGTTCGTGGGAGTGACCACGACCTCGGCCCCGTAAGCTTTCAACAGCAGAATCTTCTCCTTGGCCATCTTGTCGGGCAGCACGAAAATGCAGCGATACCCGCGCACGGCGGCGACCATCGCCAGCCCGACGCCGGT
The DNA here is from genome assembly GCA_019694755.1 of Gemmataceae bacterium. Lineage (GTDB taxonomy): Bacteria > Planctomycetota > Planctomycetia > Gemmatales > Gemmataceae > JAIBBI01. Next base: position 1,508 of record JAIBBI010000091.1, on the reverse strand, counting down.
GTTCCCGGCGGTTGCTTCGATAATCGTACCGCCGGGCTCCAGCAAGCCCCGCCGCTCGGCATCGGCCACCATGGCGACGGCGACCCGGTCCTTGATGCTGCCGCCCGGGTTGCCCGACTCCACCTTGACATAAATCGGGCAGGGCAGACCCTTGCCGACGTTGCGGAGCCGGACGAGCGGCGTCCGCCCGACCGATTGGAGAATATTGTCGTGCATCGTCAATGATCCTGGAGGGTGAGGACTCCGGTTGTTTTATCGATCCGTCCCCCGTTGCAATGGGGTCGGGTTTTCACGATACTGCCTCCATGCGCGTCGTACTCATTCCCGGTGACGGGATCGGTCCCGAGGTCACTCACGCCACGCGGCAGGTCGTTGCCGCGGCCGGCGTCCACATCGACTGGGTCGTCGCCCCGGCAGGGGCCGACTGCGTCGCCAGCTACGGCGACCCGCTCCCCGAATACACGCTCGACCTGATCCGCAAGCACCGCGTCGCCCTGAAGGGGCCGTGTACCACTCCTGTCGGCAAAGGGTTTCGCTCGATCAACGTCCGCTTGCGGAAGGGGCTCGACCTTTACGCCAGCGTCCGGCCGATCGTGTCGCTGCCCGGCGTGAAGGTGCCGTTCTCCAACGTCGACCTGATCGTCGTCCGCGAGAACACCGAGGGGCTTTATGCGGGGCTCGAGCATTCACCCGTGCCCGGGGTCGTCGAGAGCCTGCGGGTCATTACCCGGCCCGCGGCCGAGCGCATTGTGCGTTTTGCATTTGAACTCGCACGCCGGCACGGGCGTCGCCGGGTCAGCTTCTGCCACAAGGCCGACGTGCTCAGGCTCTCTGACGGGCTGTTTCTCAACGCCGCCCGACAGGTGGCCGACGAATACCCGTTCATCGATTTCGAAGAGCGGCGGATCGACAACCTCTGCATGGAACTCGTTCTCGACCCCTGCAACTTCGACGTGCTGGTGATGGAAAACCTGTTCGGCGACGTGATCAGCGATCTGTGCGCGGGGCTGGTCGGCGGGCTGGGCCTCGCGCCGGGTGCGAACATCGGCGCGCGTCACGCCGTGTTCGAAGCCGTCCACGGCTCCGCCCCGGACATCGCAGGGCAGGGGCTGGCCAACCCGATCGCCTTGGTCCGGTCCGCGGCCATGATGCTCGACCACATCGGCCAGACGGCCGTGGCTCAGCGGATCGAAGCGTCCGTCCGCCGCACGCTCGAAGCCGGCGCGGGGCTGACCCGCGATCTTGGCGGAACCGGCAACACCCGCACGATCACCGACGCGCTCATTCGCAATCTGGAGCCTGCCCGATGAGCCATCACGTAGTCCTGGTTCAGGGCGGGGGAATCGGTACCGACCAAGCGGTGGCGGCCCAGCGGGTCGTCACCGCGCTGGGCGTCGCCATCGACTGGCAGGAAGTGCCTGCGGGCCTCGCGGCCCAGGAGAAAAACCTGCCGCCGCTGCCGAACGAACTTTTCGATCAGGTCCGCGCGGCCGGAGTCGCGCTCAAGA
>JAIBBI010000090.1 GCA_019694755.1 Gemmataceae bacterium | reverse complement strand
CTCGGTGATCTGGCGTGGGCGGCCCGCGAGGCCGTGTCGCCCTTGGAGCGGCTTGAGCACGGGCTGCACCCGGCCGTCAGCTTCCTGGTCATGCCGATCTTCGCGCTGGCGAACGCCGGGGTGGCGATCGACCTCGGCCGGGTCACACACCCGGTCGCGCTGGCCGTCGCGCTGGGCCTCGTGATCGGCAAGCCGCTGGGGATTTTCGTCATGTGCCGGTTGGCGGTCCGCATGGGGCTGGCCCGCCTTCCCGCCGGAGTTTCGTGGAAGTACCTGTTTGCTGCCGGCTGCCTCGGCGGCATCGGGTTTACCATGGCGATCTTCGTCGCCGGGCTGGCATTCCCGGAGGATCAGGCCCCCGCACTGCTGGCCGCCGCCAAGATCGGCACGCTGGTAGGTTCGGTGGTCAGCGCGATCGTCGGCGCGGGGCTCATTTTCTGGTCGGCGAAGGACGACTGAGCCGGTCGCTGCGCACGGGGCTCGTCGCTATAACTCCTCTGCCCTCCCACCCGCGCACAGGATCTCATCCCATGTCTCTGCGTCACAACCGCCGGCGGTTTCTTCAGGCGTCCGGCGTCGGCCTCGGCTACTTCCTCACCGCGCCGGCCTTTTCCGGTGCACGCATCCTCGGGGTCAACGAGCGTGTCCGCATTGCCGGAATCGGCGTCGGCGGTAGCAAGGGCTCGAGCGACATCGACCAGGCGGGCAGCCTCGGCGACGTCGTCGCGCTCTGCGACATCGACGACCGCATGATCGAAGCCAAAGCCAAGAAGTTCGAACAGGCGAAGAAGTACTTCGACTTCCGAAAGATGCTCGACGAAATGGGCAAGCAAATCGACGGCGTCGTCGTCTGCACGCCCGACCACATGCACGCGCCGGCCAGCATGATGGCCATGCGGATGGGCAAGCACGTCTACTGCCAGAAGCCGCTCACGCACACGGTTTACGAAGCCCGGCTGATGCGCGAGACCGCAAAGAAGATGGGCGTGGCCACGCAGATGGGCAACCAGGGCACCGCTCTCAATGGGCTCCGGCGGGCGGTCGAAATCATCCAGGCCGGCATGATCGGCGACGTGACCGAGGCGCACGTGTGGACCGATCGGCCCGTCTGGCCGCAGGCCCCCACCGTGACCAGTCGCCCGCCTGAATGCCCGGTGCCGTCCTATGTCCACTGGGACGAGTTCATCGGCCCCGCTCCGATGCGGCCGTATGCCGAGTACGAATCGAAGGACGGAAAAGCCAAGCGCAAAGGGGCCTACCACGACTTCAACTGGCGCGGCTGGTGGGACTTCGGCACCGGCGCGCTGGGCGACATGGCCTGCCACACCGCTAACATGGCCTTCATGGCCCTGAAACTCGGCTACCCGACGAGCGTCGTCGCCGAGGTGGTCAACGGGCTCAACCCCGAAACCTACCCGGCCGGGGCCCGCGTCCGCTTCGACTTCCCGGCCCGCGAATCGATGGTTCCGGTCAAGTTCTACTGGTACGAAGGCAAGTCCGACGGGAAGAAGTTACTCCCCTCGGAAGAGCTGGTGAAGCGGGCCATTGCCCTGACGGCGAAAGACGGCAAGGCGGGCAAGCTGGTCGACAGCGGCAGCATCATCGTCGGCACGAAGGGCATGATCTACTCGCCGAGCGACTACGGCGCGGTGGTCCTGTTCGACCCTGTGGAGCAGTTCCGGGAAGTGAACACGAAGAAACCGGAGAAGCTGCCGGGCGTCGAGGGCAACAACGACGTGGCCATGAAGAAGGAGTGGATCGAAGCGATCAAGGGCGGCCCCGCGCCGATGTCGAACTTCGACTACGCGGCCGCCCTGACGGAGACCATCCTGCTCGGCAACATCGCCATCCGCCTGACCGGCCAATCCCTCGCCTGGGACGGCCCGGCCATGAAGTTCACCAACAACGAGTCGGCCAACAAGTTCCTGCACAAGGAATATCGCGCCGGCTGGAAGCTGTAATCTCGGGCACCGGATCGACCTCCGGGAGCGCAATTCACTCCCGGAGGTCCGTTCCCGCCTCGATCACCTTCATCGTCCGCCACGCGCCGTGGCGGAACCGGGCGTAGAAGACGAACGCCAGCACAGCGATGTACGCGCTGGCGATCGTCCACATCACATAGATGTTGCGATACCCCGCCCAGTACGCGAGCCAGCACGGCAACACCATGCCCAGCCAGGGCAGGAAGCTGACCACCCGCATCACGAACCGCGTATCGCCCGCGCCACGCAGCGCGGACGAAAAGATACTGTTGCCCGCGTCGAAGAGGCAGTAGAAGGCCACGAATCGGAGCAACACCGCGGCCAGCGCGGTGATCTCCGAATTCTCATCGCTGTGAAACGGGATCAGCAGAATCTTGGGGATTACGAAGTAAGCGACGGCCATCGCAGCCATCAGTGTCCACGACAGTGCGAATCCCACGTAAGTCCGTTGCTCCGACAGGTCCGGCCTGTCTTCGCCCTGGTACTTGCCGACGAGGACTTCGACCGTCTGCCCGATGCCCATCGCGGGCAGGAATGCGATCATGTTCAACGTAAGCGCGAGCGTACTCGCGGCCGTCTCGCGGTCGCCGAGCATGCCGATGACGAGGGTGAGCCCGGTGAACGCCCCGGTCTCGAGCGCGACGAAGACGCCGTTGGGGACGCCGAACCGCAGAAGTCGCCGGAACAGCTCGGGGTCGAACCGCCAGAAGTTTCCGGTGTTGAATTCCCGGCGGTGCTTCGGCCGGAGGAACAGAGCCATGCTGGTGGCGGCCCCGGCCACCTGCCCGGCGACGAGTGCCCAGCCGGCACCCTCCATGCCCCACTCGGGGAAGCCCCACCGCCCGCCGATCAGCGCATAACCCAGAGTCGAATTGACCGCCAGCGCGACACATGAGATGCCGAGCACCGTCCGGCTGTCGCCCCGGCCGATGAAGAAGCAATTGGTGGCGGCGGCCATCAGCGACGGCATTGCGCTGACACACAAACATCGAAAGTAAGTGGCCTCGTGCCGCTGTACGTCGGGCGAGTGCCCGATCCACGAGAAGATCGCTCCGCCGAGCGGCATGAGAAACAGGAACAGCAGGCCGCCGGTGACGGCGGTGTACACGGCCTGGCCGACGACGGGGCCGATCCGGTCGGGGCGGCCCGCGCCCCAGTATTGCGCAACGAACGTCGACACATACATGGTGGTGAAGAAGAACAAATTCATCACCGCCCAGAAGATCATCACCGAATTGAGCGTGGCGGTAAGTTCGTCGCGATTGTGCTGGGCGAGCAGGGCGCGGTCGATGAACATCTGCGCCGTCCACACGCCGTTGTTCAGCACCATCGGCCAGGCGATGCGCACGACCTCGGCGAGACCGCTTTCCGGCGGGCTGGGCGTTTCCGTCGAATTGGCCAGCATGCGGACTCCGGATGGGGACTCTCAACAACAGACGGACGCGACGGGATGTTGGTTCGCTCAGGAATCCGACAGCACGATCTTACCAAACTGGCCTGCTTGCTCCATATGCCGATGTGCAGCGGCCGCCTCCGCGAGCGGGAAGACGCGATCGACCACGGGCCTCAGCCCGGCCGACGTGTAGAGGGCAAGCATTTCCGCAAACTCGCCCGGAGTGCCCATCGTGGTACCCAGCAGGGATAACTGCTTCCAGAACACCCGGCGGACCTCCAGATTCTGCGTCGTGCCGGTCGTCGCGCCATACGTCACGATCCGGCCGCCGGGCCGACACAACTCAACAGCCGAGTTCATTGTGGGGCCACCGACGGAATCAATGATGACTTCGGGGCCGCCCCCGGTCAATGACGCGAGTTGCTTCACCCACCCGTCGGACTTGTAGTTCACGCCGGCCGTCGCGCCGAGTTGCACGGCCCGGGCGATTTTGTCGTCGCTGCCCGAGGTGACGAAGACGCGTGCCCCGCGGGCCTTCGCGATCTGCATGGCGAATTGCGATACGCCGCCGCCGATGCCCGTGACCACGACCGACTCGCCGGCCTGGACCTGCGCCCGCGTGACGACCGCCCGGTAGGCCGTGAGCCCTGCGAGCGGCAGAGCGGCCGCCTCGTGCCAGGTCCACGAGCCCGGCTTCGGATGGACCTGAGCGGAGGGGATTTTGATACACTCGGCATACGTCCCGGCATCGGGCATGCCGAGGATGCGAAACTTGTTGCCGAAGCATCGCGGGTCGTCGCCCCAATCGATTGAAGCGTTGATGGCGACATCCCGGCCCAGCCAAGCGGCATCGCCGGCGATCACCTCACCCGCGCCGTCGGAGCCGAGGATGGCGGGAAGTACTATCCCGGCGTACTGGCCCTTGCGGATCCAGACGTCGCGATGATTCAGCGCGGCCGCCCGCAGGCGAACGACGACTTCGCCCGGCATTGGCACCGGATCAGGGACATTTTCGACGCGGAGATTCTCCGGCCCGCCGACTTCGTGAAGAACCACCGCCCGCATGTGACGATCCCCTGACCTGCCGACATCAAATGACCGCGCCGTCCGGCACGATCGCGCCGCGCGGGATGACGATGACCCCGTCGCGGATGACGTAGTTCTCACCCTCCGAATCGCCCCGGGCCGCCCCGCCGCGAATCCTGGCGCCCCGGCCGATCCGGCAGTCTTTGTCGAGGATTGCGCCCTCGATGACGCAATCATCGCCCACGCCGACCGGGGGCCGGCCGGCCGCAAAGTCCGCGGCCCGTTCCCGGTCGGTTTGATACCGGTCCGCACCGATCATGATGACGTCACGCAGGGTCACGTTCTTCCCGACCCGGCTGCGGATACCGATGATCGAGCGAAAGATGTTGACCCCGGCATTAACGCAGCACCCGTCGGAAAGAATCGCGTGGCGGAACTCGCCGCCCTCGACCCGCGAGGGCGGCAGGCTGCGGGTGCGTGTGTAGATCACGCCGTCGCTCGCGCTGTGGAACTGGAACGGCGGCTTGTCGCCCGCCAGCTCCAGATGCACCTGGTGGTACGACTTGATCGTACCGAGGTCTTCCCAGAACCCGTCGAAGAGGTGGGCCTGAACGTGGAATCCGTCGCGGACGCAGCGAGGAAACACTTCTTTCCCGAAATCCGTTGCCAGAGGTGGCGTCATCAGAAGGGTTTCGAGTTTCTGCCGATCGAACAGGTAGATGCCCATGCTGGCGAGGTATTCCCGGCCGCGCGGGTCGATTCCCTGTGAGCTGATGTAATCCGGGCGGACAGCGAACGGGTCGCGTTGCTCGGGCGACTGCGGCTTCTCGCAGAAATCCGTCACCCGGCCCTGCGGATCGACCTTCACCAGGCCGAACTGCGACGTCTGCTCCGTCGGCACAGGCAGCACGGCGATCGTCACATCGGCACGGGTCGCGCGGTGCTTCTCGACCATATGCCCGAAGTTCATGCGGTAGATCTGATCGCCCGAGAGGATCAGAACTTCCTTGCAATCGTCGCTGCCGACGTAACGGAGGTTCTGGCGGACGGCGTCGGCCGTGCCCTGGTACCAATGCTGCGTCTCGTTCGTCTGCTGGGCGGCGAGCAACTCGACGTAGCCGCCCGAGAACATGTCGAACTTGTAGGTGTTCGAGATGTGATTGTGCAGGCTCACGCTGAGGAACTGCGTGAGTACGAAGACCCGATTGATCCCGCTATTAATGCAGTTGGAAATCGGGATGTCGATGAGGCGGTACTTGCCCCCGATCGGCACGGCCGGCTTCGAGCGGTGCCGGGTCAGGGGGTAAAGCCGGCTGCCCCGGCCACCGCCGAGGATCAGGGCAACGACGTCGCTGCTCATGGGTCACGTCCGCGTTGGGGAGATCGATGCGGGCATCCTAGGTTCCGGCGAGCGACTCTGCCACCCGGCCGGCGACGCTCTTCGCGTTGGCGGTGCAGTCGTTGAGGGCGACGCCGTGAAAGCTGTTGCCGGTGAGGAACAGCCGGGGGTGCCCGGCCGCCAGGCGGTCGATCTCCGCGACTCGCTCGGGGTGTCCCAACATGTACTGCGGGATGGCCGGCGACCAGCGCACGATGCGGGCAAACGCCGGCGGTACGTCGATCCCATGAGCCGAGCGGAGTGCGTGGCCCACGGCCGCGATGAGCCTGTCGTCCGGCCAGTCGACGACTTCGGCCCGGTGCCAGCCGCCGCAAAGTGCTCGGTACAGCACCATGCCGCCGGGCGCGCGGTCCGGGTAGATTGCCGAGCACCATTGGACACCGAGCAGGTCCTGCCGGGTGTTCTGCGGGGCAATGAAGCCGAACCCATCATAAGGCCGGGGTACGTCCGCGGCTCGGAAGCCGAGCGCGACCACGGCAATGCGATTGCACACAATCTCGGCAAGCCTGTCGGAGAGCGCCGAATCAAGTTGCGACATGATCCGGGCCTGGATCGGCGCCGGGCAGGCGAGCACCAGTGCATCAGCGACCCATGTCTGTGAGTTACCGTGGACATGCCAGCTCGACTCCGAACGGCTGACGGATTCCACATCGACTCCGCAGAACGGCGCGGCCGGCAGTCGTGCCACCACGGCATCGATCAGTTCGCGGAGGCCGGCCCGAAACGACCACATGCGCTGCGGTTGCAAAGATTCGCCGCGGGCCCGCGCCGCCCGCTTCTTCTCGCGCCCCGCCGCCATGACCCCGCGAATGACGCTGCCACTCTCCCGCTCGTATCGGGTCAGCCGCGGGAACGCGGCCCGGACATCGAGCAATTCCGGATCGCCGCCGTGAATGCCGGTGACGAGCGCGTCGATGAACACATCCGCTGCCGCCCGGCCGAACCGTCGCCGGGCGAAAGCTGCGACCGATTCCGGCCCGCCCGGCCCGCGCCCGATCATCGGCTCCATCATCATGCGGAGCTTGCCCGACATTGGAAGCAGCGACGAGGTCAGGAACGATCCGGGGCCGCGGGGCAACTCCCGGATTCGCTCATCGAGGAAGAGATACCTGTGTTTTCGTGACGCATCGCTGGCCGAGACGAGCCGATCACCGAGGCCGACCTCGCGGGCCAACTCCAGAGTCGAGGGCACGCCGTCAAGGAAGCCGTTGGGCCCGTGCTCGACGACGAATCCATCGGACCGCTCGGTGTGGATGGTGCCGCCCGGTCGGTGCGCTGATTCGAGGACGGTGATCTCGACATCAGGGCGGAGCCGCGAGAGATGGTAGGCCGTGGCCAGCCCACTGATCCCGGCTCCGACGACAACGACACGCGGCATCCTGCTTATGTATGGATCGCGTCGAACGACATAAACGTGAGCGGGCCGAACACCAGAACCGGGGCCCACGCGGCCAGATGCGGCGACAGATACTCGCTGTCGCCGAGGTGCTTGCACGCAAAAATAGCCGCGAAGAACAGGGCACAGTTGCCCAGGCACAGCCCCGTGCCGATGAACACGTTGCGGTGGGCGTCGCGGAGGATCACGGAGAGCCCCAGCGTCACGAGCAACAGCCCCAGGATCGGCCGGGTGAGCCGCATGTGGAACTGCACCGCAATCGCGGCCATCCGGCGGGCGTCGGGCCGGGTCAGCAGTTCTCGGAGCCGGTTCGTACTGGCGAACATAAACCATTGCCGGTTTCGCGTCAGCACGTCGAAGTCGACATCGGTCGTGTGCAGGAAGAACTGGCCCGGGTCCAGTTGCGTGATCGATGGCGGAAGCTTGTCGAGCACCGCGGGAATGGTTCCGGTCATGAGCCAGCCCCCGGAGTTCGGATTGTCAGGCGATGCCGGGACGTAGCACGCCTCCTTGGCGGAGATGTGCAACAGGCCGTCGGCCAGGCTTTCGGGGACGGTGACGTAGAACGGGCGGACGATGAGGCCGTTACGCTTGGCCTCGGTCCCCTCGATGTGAATACCGTTGGAGTCGTAGGCGCCGGCCACGACGAGCGTCTTCTCGCCGTGCGGGTCGTCGCGGTCGGCCAGCAGGGCGTCGGCGATCCGGGGGATCACCAGTTCCTGGTTGGCTGCCCCGAGTCCGATCAGCGAGGCCGCGCCCACGAGGACCGGCATGATGACCCGCCAGGTAGGCACGCCGGCCGAGAGCAGCGGCAGCAGTTCGTTGTTGCGTTGGACCCACGCCACTGTAAATGCCGCGGCAAGCAGGACGATCGCTTCGCAGAGGCGGTCGAAGATCTGCACGACCTTATAGCCGTAGTACCGCCCGATGTTATTCAGGATCGGCATCAGGCCCGAGGTGTGTTGGGCGAAGTCCTCCAGATTGGTGAACAGGTCGATGACGACGTAGAGGCTCAGCAGGCTCACCAAGCAGATGGCGTAAGCCTTCAGGAACGCGACGAACAGCAACCGGTCGAGGATCCGCATTATCGCTCCGCGGCCGCGCGCTCACCCGACCGCCGGGGGCGGTAGTTCAGCACGAAATCGCGGACGTAGTCGTTGGCCGCGGTACATTCCTTGTCGCCGAACCCGTGGCCGCGCAGCTCGGCGGCCGCGGCCCGGTGGCTCCAGCCGTCGTACTCGAGCCGGTAAACTGCCGTCAGCACGCCCGTGCGGTGTAATCCCGCCCGGCAATGCAACAGGACCGGGTACGCCGTCGGATCGTCCATCAGCTTCAGATATTTGGCGATCACGGCGTCGGCGGGTTCGACGCTCGGCGCGAGGTGCTCGTACCGTACGCCCAGCTTCTGGCACATCGCCTTCTCACTGGAAAGCGATCGGTCCCAGAACGACTTCTCCATCGCGGGGTCGGGGTACTCGTCCTGCACATTGAGGACGGTCTTGATGCCGAGCCGGCGGATAGCGTCTTCCATGCCGTCGGCGGTAAGCTGGCCCGCGCGATACATCTTGCCCGCGGCCACTTCCCGCAACCGCTTGTGGTGGCTGTACAGGTTGCGGTACCGGATCACCGGCGGCGCGATGATGACGGCCACCAGCGCAGCCCCCAACACCCAATTGACCCACTTCTTCATCCGCGGTCTCCTCCCTGATCCGGCGCGGACCGATCCCGTCGGCAGGATGATGCCAAGTTCATCGGTTCGCGACAAGCCGAACCGCAGCCGAATCGACCCACCCCGGCCCACCGAGTGGAACCCTGAGTCGGCTGATTGTTATCGCCCGCCCGACTGCACCCACGTCGGCCGATCCCGCCGGACCCGCGACAACCCGAGCCACAAACATTTGTAATCCAATACCTTGCGCCGACTCAGGCATACTGTCGGCTTTTCCGACACTTACGAATAAACCGTGCTAAGGTTGTTCTGTCCATAGTTTGCCCCTCGAATCGGATCGACTCGCATGGCCCTCAGCACCGGGGAACTGCCGACAGACGCCCCGGCCACGTGGCGCGGCCGGCTGCTGGGGCTGTTCGTCTGCTGGCAGCTCATCGCGTTCCCGGTGGGCAGCTACGTCAAGCTCGTCCCGGCCAGGATCTCCATGCCGGCCGGCGAGATCAACGGCGACCTTCAGATCCAGCTCAACTCCGGCGCGCCGGCCAGCGAGCCGTACCAATCCGCGGTCGATGCCACCGCCTGGACTTTCGCCCGCTGGTCGGAGCTGACCGGCCAAAGCCAGTACTGGGCCCTGTTCTCCAGCTTCAGCAATCGCGCCTGTTTCCCCGTCGTCGAGTTGGCCTGGCCCGATCGACCTCCGGTCCGGCTGTCGTGCTACTTCGAACCGGCCGACCCGACCCACTACTTCTACCTGCCCGAGCCGAAATGCCGACTGTTCAACTACGAGTACCGCACCGTCGTCTTTCATCTCACGGGCCCACCCGAAGACTTCCCCAGCCCGGCCGAATACCGCAAGCAGTGCATTCAATCGGTCCGGGATCGCCACCAATCGACGCTGGCTTACCTTCGCTGGAAGTCGGGCAGGTATCTCAGGGACCATCCGGACCTGCCAACCCCGGCCAGCGTCACACTCATCGCTCACGTCTTCCCGAACCCCGCGCCGGGCCAATCGAAGAACATCCGCCCACCGGCCTTCGAGATCCCGGTCGCTCGCTGGTCTCCCGACCGCCCGGCCGAGCCGGGCATGGTGCCGTTCGAGATCTGGGACCCCGTGGAGTCGAGATACCTCCGGTTGCCGATCGGAGGTGACCTTTGAGCGACCGCCCCGTCGTCGGCACCCGGCCCGTCCTGCCGAAGTTTCTGCGCGAATGGACTTGGTTCAGCGCGCCGGCCCCGGCCGAGCGGCTGGCCGCCCTTCGGATTGCCATCGGGCTCGTCCTGCTCCTCGACATTCTCGCGACCTACGTTCCGTTCCGGTACGACTACTTCGGGCCGGGCAGCCTGAGCGAGCCCGATGTCTTCTCGTCGTACTTCCAGTCACCGCGTTGGAGTTGGTCGCTGATCCGCTGGCTTCCGCAGGTGTTCACACCGGACGTGATCTGCTCGGTCTGGGCGGTCGCGGCGTTGTTCCTGCTGGCGGGCCTGTTCCCGCGGGTGGCCGCGGTCGTCGCGTGGGCTATAGCCGTGTCGGTGAACAACTCGGCCGGGTATTTCCACAACACCGGCGACTTCATCCGCCAGCAGGCGCTTCTGTTTCTCGCGCTGACTCCGTGTGGGGCGATGTGGGCCCTCACCCGGCCGCCCGGCAGCCCGCGGACCGGGCCCGTCGCGGTCTACCCGTGGGCCATCCGGCTCATGTTCATCGAACTCGTGGTGATGTACTTTTTCAACGGCGTGTACAAGGTCGCCTTCAGCGCTCGCTGGCGCGACGGATCGACGCTGCACCACGTCTGGCACGCGCCGGGCTGGGCCCGCTGGTCGCCGCCGGTCGACGTGCCATTCGCCCTCTCGGCCGGGATCACTTTTTTCGTCCTCGCCTGGGAGCTGTTGTTTCCGCTCCTGGTCCTGATCAAGCCGACCCGCGTCCCGGCCCTCGTCATCGGCGCGGCATTTCATTTCGCGACGTTCTGGAATCTCGAAATCGGTCCGTTCGGCCTGTACGCCCTCTGCTTTTATGTGCCCCTGCTTCCCTGGGAACGCCTGACACCAACGGAGTCTGCCGTATGAGGGCCCGCCTGACCTACCAGGACTACGACGGCAAGACTGTAACCGTGGAACTCAGCGCGGACGCACCGGTCACGATCGGGCGGAGCCGCGACAACAACGTCGTGCTGCGCGACGAGCACGCCTCGCGGATGCACTGCCGGGTCCACTTCGACCGCGGCCAATGGTGGATCCGCGACTTCGGTCTCAACGGGAGCAAGATCAACGGCGTACGGATCGATCAGGAATCGCAACTCCGCCACGGCGACGAAGTCCGCGTCGGCGACACCCGAATGCGTTTTACCGAACTCGACCCGGCCGCGACCGGGCCGACCACCAAACGCATCTCCATTCCGTCGCCTGCCGACCCGCCCCCCTCCACTCGCCTCCAGCACGACGACCTCACCGTGCTTTGCAACTTCATGGCCGCGGCCGTGCGCGAGACCGACTCACAGGGGTTGCTCCGCAAGGCCCTCGATGTCGTCCTGCACCAGACCAGTGCGTATCTGGTGGGGTTCCTGAGCGACGACCTCAACGAACCCGTGACCAAGATGGTCGCCCCGGAGACCGCCCGGGTCGACCCGCAATTGAGCCGCAGCCTGATCAAGCGCGTCCATCGGGACGGCCGGGCAGTCTGGCTGTGTACCGACATGGCCGACACCCGGACGCCGGACAGCCCGACCCCCTGCTCCGACGCGTTGTGCCTGCCCGTCCGCAGTGCGGTGGGGCGATCCCTCGGCACTTTGCACGTTTACCGGACCAACACTTACTTTGCCGAACGGGACCTTCGGTTCTGCGAGGCGCTGGTGATCTACCTCGCCAACGCCCTGCACATGATGCGGAATCAGAAGGCGCTGCAGGCGGAGAACCTCCGGCTCCGCCGTCGGTCACCGGCCGCGGAGGATCTGGTCGGCGATAGCGACACGCTCCGCGAACTGCGGTCGGCCATCAGCCGGGTGGCTCACAGCCCGGCTCCCGTTCTGATCCTGGGTGAAGGCGGCGCGGGCAAGGAACTCGCGGCCGTCTCCCTGCACAACCAGAGCGACCGCGCCGGCGGGCCGCTGGTCAGTGTCAACTGCCACGCCATCGCCCCGAGTCTGTTCGAAGCGGAACTCTTCGGCTATCGAAAGGGCGCTTTCTCCGGCGCGGATGCGGACCACGACGGGTTCCTCGCCCAAGCCGACGACGGGTCGCTATTCATCGACGAAATCGCGGACCTGACTCCGGACGCTCAGGCCCGGCTCGTCCGCGTGCTGGAAGGGCGTGGCTTCAAACAAGTGGGCGGGACGCAGGAGTTGCAGGCCAACGTCCGCATCCTGGCGGCGACGGCACACGACCTCGCCGCCGAGGTGAAGGCGGGGCGATTCCGCGAGGACCTGTACAAGCGGTTGAAGGTGATCACGCTCGAGGTCCCGGCCCTCCGCGAGCATGCCGAGGACGTGCCGATCCTCGTGCAGTACTTCCTCGACAAGATCGGCGGCGATCACAGCCGGCAGTATCGGCTGACCGATGCCGCCCTCGACAGACTGCGATCCTACCGCTGGCCGGGCAACGTCCGCCAGTTGCGGGCCGTGCTGGAGAACGCGGCCGCACTGGCGACCGGTGAATTGCTCGACGTATCCGACTTCCGGCTCGAGGTTCAGCCGGGGGAAGACAGCGACCTGCCGCTCGATCTGGAGAAATTGGAAGCGTGGGCCGTGCGGGAAGCGATGAAGCGGGCCGGCGACAACAAGTCGCGGGCGGCCCAATTGCTGGGCATCGGGCGCGACGCCCTCTACGCCAAGATCGACAAGTACGGCGTCGAGTAACCCGGTACGGCGATCAGCGATTAATAGTCGTCGCTGATCAACTCTCCGCCGGCCATTGTGATCAACGCGCGAAGGGCTGTGACCGTGGCGTTGGCCGGGATCTGTCGGACGCTGCCGTCGCACATCGCCACGTTGATCTTCTTGCCACCACCGAATCCGAGCTTGGGAACCGGCTTGTTCGCGGAGTACGGCAGGTCGCCCGGCTTCGTCCATGCGATCGGGTCCGTCGCCGTGACGATCATGACCGTGTTCGACAGGCCGTCGGTGATGTCGAATAGCCGGGTGCCTTCCTTCGACATCCGGAATGCGGCCCCGCCGCCGACAAACACCTGATAGTGCGTCATACCCGGCTCCTTCGACGGGGGTGCATCGAGGTCGGCGAACACCTTGGGCATCTTCGCCAGCAGCGGTTTGTTCGCGTCCGAGTCCCACGGCTCGTCCAGTTTGAACTGTTTGTACAGGGCGTCCTGTTCCATGTAGGGCAGCAGGGCCACGCGCCAGCTCAGGAGCGGCTTCTTCCCGTCCTTCGAGAAGATCGCCGTCGGGAAGTGGTTATACGCGCTCGCGTAATTGTGCATGGCGAGTGCGAGTTGCTTCAGGTTGTTCTGCCCTTCCGACGCCCCGGCCGCCATTTGCACGCGCTGCGCTGCCGGCATGACGACGCCGTACATCACCATGGCGGCCGAGCCGGCAAACTTAGCGTTCGACGGATCGAACCGCACTTCCATCGCCACCTCTTCGCCGGCCGCCCGTACCGGCGGGTCGGCCAGGAACTTGTCGACCACTTTCGCCGCCGTCATCGTCATCATCTGCCCCATGACTTCCGGCACATCGGCGAGGCCCTTGCGGTCGGCGAGGTCCTTCATCTTCTTCTCGCTTTCCTGCCCGAACTCGCTCAGGTGCTCGCGGACCGCCTGACACACATCGCGGAGCGCTTTCTCCCCGGCCACCGCGGCCGAGCCGTCGGCGAACTTGAAGCTGGCTTTCAGGTTCAGCTCCTTCCCGGCATCGCCAACCAACACCAGACTCTTGGCCGACATCAGCGGCTTCGCCGACTCCGGCACGCCCTCCTTGCAACTGGCCGGCAGGCCGGCCGGGTCGCACACGGCATAGATGGCCTTGCCCGCGGCGGCGGCCAGATGGCTCTTCATCGCTCCCGCTTCGCCGGCCTCGTGCGCGAGCAGTTTGGGCATGTCACCCTTTCGGCTCACGAGGAGCGTCTTGCCGTCCACGATCCGCAGGGCGATGTCCATCTTCCGGTCAACCGCGTACTTGGTGCCGAAATGATCCATAGGGTCGCTCGCGGGCATAAGCGATTTGACGACTTTGTTCTGGTCGAATCCCGGCGCAAACGCCAGAAAAACCCCGGCCGCGCCCGGCCCGTCTTCGGTGGCCGGGAGCACGAACGCCACGCCGGATTCGATCGTCCCCGGCGCGGGCACGAACCGGCTGTTGAATGTCGCCACCGCGTCCGCGCCGGCCTGTGCGACGAGATCGCGCAACAGGCTCGAGCATTCCGCCTTCCACAAGTCCGACGCCTTGATGGAAACGAAGGCGGCCGCGTCGGCCGGGACCCGGCTCAGGATCCCTGTCGGGGCCGCGTCCTGGGCGCGCACGCCGACGGAAGCCGACCAGGCGAGCGTCAGACCAATGGCGACAGCCAATCCGCGGGCCAACCACTTGAAGATGGAAAATGTCGACATGACCGCACTCCGGCGCCTGAGATGGGAATGAGCGTCCGTTGGGAGAATTGTCCGCACCCGCGGCCGATCGGCAAGTGATGAGAACGATTGCAGGCGCCCCGGCCGGGTGGTAGCATACGGGTGCTGTTCGCAATCCCCGGGGTCGCACGATGCGCGAGCCGATGCAGTGGACGTTGCCGGTCGGCCGACTGTTCGAGGTCGGCGTCCGCGTCCACATCCTTCTGCCCATAGTCTTCCTCGGGGTCGGCCTGAAGCAGTGGAAGGCACTCGGGGATACCCCTGGGGCGGCGACGGCCATCCTCGCCGTCGCCGGCCTGACTTTTTTTTCCATCCTGCTCCACGAATTCGGCCACGTCTTCGCCGCCCGGGCCGTCGGCGGCGACTGCGACGAGGTCGTCCTCTGGCCGCTCGGCGGGTTGGCCATGTGCGACCTGCCGCACTCGCCGCGGGCGCACCTGATCACCGCTGTTGCGGGCCCGTTCGTCAACCTCGGCCTGTGCATCCTGACGGCCGCGTTCCTCGCCGGGCAGATGGTCGTGCCCCCAGCCAACTTGTTCGAGACCAACCCGTTCTTTCCGCCGCTCTACAACTGGTCGCTGGAGAAGAACGTCGACGCGTGGTACATCCTGCTCGCGGGCCGGCTGTTCTGGATCAACTGGGCTCTGTTCTTCTTCAACCTGCTGCCGGCCTTCCCGATGGATTTCGGGCGGGTGCTTCACGCCCTGCTCTGGGCCCGCAGCGACGAGACGTCGGCCGCCGGCTCGACGGCCTACATCGGGTTCGGCGTCATGCTCGTGATGTGCGTCGTGGCCATTTACTTCGACAGCGTGCTGCTCCTCGGCCTGACCGCGTTCATTTACGTCAATTGCCGGGCGCTCGTGGTCCGTGCCGAGACCGGGGTCGACGAGGTCGGCGGATTCGACCCTTCCAGCGACCCCGACGAACCCTCGCCGACACGGGTCCGTAAGCCCCGCCCGGGCTGGCTCCAGCGCTGGCGGCAGGAGCGGGCCGCCCGCATCGCCCATCAGGAGCAGGAAGACCGCCAGCGCGAGGAAAACCGCCTCGACGAGTTGCTCGAAAAAGTCCAGCGGCTCGGCAAACAGTCTTTGACCGCCGAGGAAGAGCGGTTCCTCACCCGCGTCTCTACCCGCTACCGCAACAACAAGTCGTAGCGGCTCCGGGCTTACCGTTTCGGCCCGAACCGTTAACCTTGTACTTCATGATCGAACCACGGACACTGAAGGGCTTCCGCGACTACCCGCCAGAGTTGATGCTGCCCCGCGAGGCCCTCATCGACACGGCCCGCAAGGTATTCCGCTCCTACGGCTACCCGCCGATCGATACGCCCGCTCTCGAGTACACCGAGATCCTGCTCGGAAAGATGGATGCCGGCGCGGAGATCCAGCGGCAGATCTACCGCTTCAAGGACCACGGCGACCGCGACGTGGCCCTACGATTCGACCTCACCGTGCCATTCGCCCGCTTCGCCGCCCAATACGTCGGCAAACTCGGCACGCCGTTCAAACGCTATCACATCGGACCCGTCTGGCGCGGCGAGAACACGCAGAAGGGCCGCTACCGCGAGTTCTACCAGTGCGACTTCGACATCATCGGCACCACGGCCAATGCGGCCGACGCCGAGATCGCTCTGGTGATCCACGATCTCGTCTCCGCGCTCGGCTTCGACCGCTTCACCATCCGCGTCAACAACCGGACCATCCTCAACGGCCTGCTCGGCGGACTCGGACTCGCCGACAAGGCGACGGACATCCTCCGCTCGCTCGATAAGCTCGCCAAGCAGGGCCCCGACGTGGTCCGCGGGGAGTTCACGACGGCAGAGCTCTCGGAGGGCCAAGCCACGCAGGTTCTCAACCTCGCGGCCGCCCGAGGCAGCAATGCGGAAGTGCTCGACCGCGTCGCCAATGAGTTCGGTACTCACGTCGCGGCCGGCGTCGCTCAGCTTCGCGGCCTGCTCGACATCTGTGGCCGCGCGGGCGTCCCCGGCGAGCGGCTCGTCGTCGATTTGGGCATCTGCCGGGGGCTCGATTATTACACCGGCACGATCTTCGAGACGTTCCTCGGCGACCTGCCCGGCATTGGCTCCATCTGTTCCGGGGGGCGGTACGACGACCTGGCCGGGCTGTACACGAAGCAGAAGTTGCCCGGCGTCGGCGCGTCGCTCGGCCTCGATCGCCTGCTGGCAGCGATGGAAGAATTGAAGTTGCTCCCGAAGACCGGCACCCCGGCCGACGTGCTTATCGTCCAATCCGATGCTGCGCTCGTCGGCGACTATCAGCGGATCGCCCGTGAATTGCGGGCCGCGGGCCTCGGCGTCGAGTTGTATCCCGACGCGAAAAAGCCCGGCGTGCAGTTGCAGTACGCCGAGTCAAAGGGGTATCCGCTGGCGATCCTGGCCGGTGCCGACGAACTCAAGCAGAATGTCGTCAAACTGCGGACGCTGGCGACGCGGTCGGAAGTCGTGACACCGCTGGCCGGCCTCGCCGACGCGGTCCGGGCCGTCGCCGTGAAACGGTAGCATCGCAAGGGATGATCTCGCGGGAGTCTGCTGCGTGGATCGGGCAAACCGCTACGAGACGGCCTTCGAGGAATACCTGCGTCAGCGCGGGCTGCCCTACATTGCCGTCGACGAAAGCCGGCGGGCCATCCTCGCCGGCGGCGGACCGCTGAAGAGCCTCGACTTCATCGTGTACGGCGTCAAAGGCTGTCGGCTGCTCGTCGACGTGAAGGGCCGGAAGTACCCCGGCAAGTCGGGCGACAAACCCCGCACCACCTGGGAATGCTGGAGCACCCGCGGCGACGTCGAAGGTCTGACCAAGTGGCAGGAAATCTTCGGCGACGGGTTCGACGGCGCGTTCGTCTTCATGTACGAACTGGGGCCCGCCGTGATCCTCCCGGCCGACACGCCCGACCTCTGGGAATGGCGCGGCAAACGCTATCTGCTGCGCGCCGTACTCGTCGACGAATACGCACAGCGGATGCGGACGCGCAGCCCGAAGTGGGGAACGGTAGGGCTGCCGGTGGCGGCCTTCCGCGAGTGCGTCAAACCCCTCTGGGAACTGACGCACCTGCGCGGATTCATGGAACGGGTCAACTCGGCGTAACTTACGCTTCGACCAGCAACAACATCGGGTTTTCGAGAAGGGCCGCCACCCGGCGGGCGAACCGTGCGCCGTCCGCGCCGTCGATTACTCGATGGTCGTAGCTCAGGCTCAATGGCAGCATCAGCCGGGGCACGAAGCCGTTGTCCTTCCAGACCGGCTCCTGCCGGGACCGCGACAGGCCGAGGATGGCGACTTCCGGCCAGTTGACGATCGGCGTGAAGCCGACTCCGCCGATCCCGCCGAGGTTGGAGATCGTGAACGTACCGCCCTTGAGGTCGTCCGGCCCCAGCTTGCGGGTACGGGCTTTCTCGGCGATGTCGTTCAGTTCGCCGGCCAGGTCGCGGATCGACTTGCGGTCGACGTCGCGGATCACCGGCACGAGCAATCCGCGGTCGGTGTCGACTGCCACGCCGATGTGGTAGTAGCTCTTGCGGATGATCTGCCCGGCCGCGAGGTCGAGGCTGGCGTTGAACTGCGGAAACTCCTTGAGCGCGACCGCACACGCCTTCAGGGCGAAAGCTGTCACCGTGAGCTTCGGGCCTTTGCCGTCGTGCGACCGGCGGAACGCTTCGAGGTCGGTGGTGTCGGCCAAGTCGTGGTGCGTGACGTGCGGGATCTGGCTCCACGCCACGGCCATCTGCTCGGCCGTCTTCTTGCGGACGAAGTCGAGTGGCTTGGCTTCGATCGGCCCCCACTTCGCGAAATCGGGCAGCGCGGGCGCGTGAACACCACCGCCTCCGCCGGTGCCGATCGTGCGGGCGGCGGCCGCAATCACGTCGTCTTGCGTGACCCGGCCGCGGGGGCCGGTGCCGGTGACGCCACCGAGTTCGACTCCCAGCTTGCGGGCGAGCCGGCGCGTTGCCGGCCCGGCCGGGATCAACTGATCGGGGCTGAACCGCGGCGCAGCGGCTTCGCCGTTACGGGTGGGAGCGACCGGAGCCACCGGCGCGACGGGCGGAGCAGCGACGACCGCAGCAGGAGCCGCGGCGGCCTTCGCTTCCGTCTTGACCTCGGCCTTGGCCGGCGCACCCGCGCCGCCCTCGATCCGCGCGATCACTGTACCCGGCTTGATCGTCTGGCCCTGTTTGACGAGAACCTCCGCCACGGTCCCGGCCGTTTCGGATGGCACCTCCACGGTGCTCTTCTCAGCCTCGATGACCACGACGATGTCGCCCGCGGCAATCACGTCGCCGGGCTTGACCCGCAACTCCAGCACGCCGCCTTCTTTGATCGTCTCGCCCAACTCGGGCAGAGTAATGTCCGTCGCCATGTCGCCCCGTCCTCTTTATGTCGTTTGCCGATGCGGTCGCGATTACGCTTCCACCGGATCGGCCTTGTCCGGATCGACGCCGAGATCCTTGATCGCCTTGGCGACCAGGTCGGCGGATACTTCCTTCTTCCGCAGCAACTGCGTCAGCGACGCGATGACCACGTTTTCCGCGTCGACTTCGAAGTGCCGGCGGAGAACGTCGCGGTCGTCCGATCGGCCGAAGCCGTCGGTACCCAGCGGCATGAGCCCGCCCGGCACCCACCGGCTGATCATCTCGGAAGTCGCCTTCATGTAGTCGCTCGCCGCCACGTACACGCCCGGCTCGTTTTCCAGCGTGGCTTCGAGGTAGCTCTTCCGCGGCGCGGCCGTCGGATGCAGGCGATTCCACCGCTCGCAGGCAAGCGCATCGCGGCGAAGCTCCTTGTAGCTGGTGACGCTCCAGACGTCGGCCGCGACGCCGTACTTGTCGGCCAGGATCTGTTGGGCCCGCAGGCACTCCCGCAGGATGACCGCGCTGCCGAGCAGGTGGACCTTGCTCCGCTTGCCGTCCTTCACCGGCGAGGGCTGTAGCTTGTACATGCCCTTGAGGATGCCGGGAGCCGCCCCTTCGGGCATGGCCGGGTGGGCGTACGGCTCGTTCTGCAGGGTGATGTAGTAGATCAGGTTCTCGTCGTTCTGATACATCCGCCGGATGCCGTCCTGGATGATGACGGCGATCTCGTAGGCGTAAGCCGGGTCGTACGAGACGAAGTTCGGCACGATCGCGGCCTGGAGGTGGCTCTGACCGTCCTGGTGCTGAAGGCCTTCACCGTTAAGCGTCGTCCGCCCCGCCGTCGCGCCGAGCATGAAGCCGCGGACGCAATGGTCCCCGGCCGCCCACGCCTGATCGCCGACCCGCTGAAACCCGAACATCGAGTAGTAGATGTAGAACGGGATCATCGGAATGCCGTGCGTGGCATAAGACGAACCCGCGGCAATGAAGCTCGCCATCGAGCCGGCCTCGGTGATCCCTTCTTCGAGGATCTGCCCGTCCTTGGCCTCGCGGTAGCTGGCCTGGAATTTCGAATCGACCGGGTCGTAGACCTGACCCGCGCTCGAGTAGATACCGAACGGCTTGAACATCGTGTCCATGCCGAACGTGCGGGCCTCGTCGGGGATGATCGGCACGATGTGCTTGCCGATATTCGAGTCCTTGAGCAACAGGTTGATGATGCCCACGAACGCGCCGGTTGTGCTGACTTCCTGCTTGCCCAGCCCGCCCAGCGGCACCTTAAACGCTTCCAACGGCGGCACCTGGAGCTTCGGGTGTCGCAGCACGCGGGCAGGCACGGACCCGCCGAGCGCCTTGGCCCGCTCGCGAACGTACTTGACCTCCGGGCTGTCGTCCGCGGGCCGGTAGTACGGCATGTCCTTGACCTGATCCTCGGGGATCGGCAGGTCGAACCGCGTGCGGAAGTACTTGAGCGCACCTTCCGTCATGGTCTTCTGTTGGTGCGTTGTGTTGCGGGCCTCGCCGGCCTCGCCCAGGCCGTAGCCCTTCACCGTATGCGCGAGGATGACAGTCGGCTGGCCCTTGTGGGCGAGGGCGGCCTTGTACGCGGCATAGACCTTGATCGGGTCGTGTCCGCCACGCTGCAGGTGGGCCAACTGGTCGTCCGTGAGGTGCTTGACCATCTCGAGCAATTCCGGGTCCTGCCCGAAGAAGTGCTTGCGGATGTACGCGCCGCCCTCGACGACGTACTTCTGCGCTTCGCCGTCGACGAGTGCGTCGAACCGGCGGAGCAGCAGGCCCTTGGTGTCGGCCTCGAAGAGAGCGTCCCAGTTGCTACCCCAGATGACCTTGATCACG
>JAIBBI010000089.1 GCA_019694755.1 Gemmataceae bacterium | reverse complement strand
ACGACCGGGTACGACGGTATGGTGATTCCCAGGGTGAAGGGCAAACGCCGAGATGTCCGGCGAATGCTGGCCCGGCGATCACACGATTTGCTGGAGCGGTATCGTCAGGGTGAGTCGATCCCCGAAACGTGTCCGCTGATGAGGGTGCTGATGAAGGAGAACGCCGTATGAAGCCGAGCCATTCCGAAACTCAAGTCCAGCTTCGAATCATCTTGAGAGCCCCGCCACAAGGCGTGGACTTCGGTTTGCAAGAGGGCAAAGGCAACGACTACACGACAATTTAGATTCAACGGGCGAATGGAAATGACCTGAACTTCACATGCTCTACCACGGTGAAGGACAACCAAAGCGACGGTCGGCCGAACTTTCTGGGGCCATTTGCCCAAGGACCGAAGAATTTCCGGTTCATTTACATCGACATCGGCAAACTCGCCGGGCAAGCTGACTCCCAGTGGGACCGCCGGATCAAAGTGCCACTGACCGGCATTACATGGGAAATGATCGAGAAAGCGTCGTCGGACCTGAAGCTCGTGCTCGAAGCGGAATTACCAGGAACAGGAAAAGACGGAGGGCCGAGTTGCGCAACGGTTGGCCCGATTGGTGGGTGGAAACCTGTTTTGGTCGCAGGATTGAAGAGAACCGGCTCAGCCCGCAAAGACTGAGCCGGTTCTAATTGTGAAACCATTCTTACTCGTCAAGTCCTGGCTCGCACCAACGGGCAAACCGGGTTGTTTGCGTTCACTGGCGAGAGGCTAAAAAATAGGTCAGTTGGCGTGAACCAGCGTGAATGGCCGGTCTGAGGCAATTTGGCTACCGACAGGACTGCGGCGTGTCCTCGACTATCGTAGTTGATTCCCACCTCCGCAAGATCACGTCGATCTGCTCTCGGACTTTAGAGCGTGCGGCAGTCCGCAAGTACTCCCGGTATTCCCGATTCATCCAGTCCTCGGTGTTTTCCCAAAGCAACTCGTCGTAGTTCGTGTGCTCGTGCCGGATGTGAGCGACGACCGCCGCTCGAACCGGATCTTCAGCGGTCGATGATCGGCCGACTCTTCCTGAGCCGACCTCGCAAGCATGTTCGGCGATTCGACGGACCTCATCGGCCGGGCAACCCGAAAATCGCTGACGAATCAACTCGCTGAACTTATCGATGTCTCGCTCTTGGCGTCGACGACGTTGATCAACCAGCCGAGCCTTGTGCTCGTCGGTGCGGAGTAGGGCGAGTCGGTTTCGTTCCTTTGAGATGATGTCCGCCGGTGCCCAAAAGGCCAACAGAGCGTGGTGGATATTTCTTGCTAAGCCTCTTCATCACTAAGTATGTCTGCGACTCTCTGGCAGCTTTTCTCACCGCTCGACTGAGGGCGGCATCCCCTGACGGCAGGTACTCGTAGGAATCGGGGACGCTTACGGTCCCATTGGGCGTCCTGAGGCTGTTTCGCCCTTCGCCCCAAACTTCGATGGCAGGCATGACTGGCTCCTTTCGTGAGGTCTCCGGTTGGTAATGGTGAGCGACGGCGTGACGACGCTGATTGGCGTCGTCACTCTTCAGCGGCGATGGGTTGGTGGCTCAAGACTCGGGGGAAAAGTCTTTGCAATGTGGCGCTACCGAGTCCGACAAAACTGAGCCCTGACCCGATCCACGATGTCGGCTGGTAGGACTTCGGATTTCCGCTTCATTAGGCGGAAGCCCGGAAGCTGAACCTCTTCATACAGGTCATGTTCGGCCTTGCACTTGGCGAGGTCGGCCGGAACGTATTTCGTGCCGTCCCACTCCTCGATCTTGTTGATGCACGAGGGCGGGATGGTCCCCATATGGACGAACCAGAATTTTGACTGGCCGAGCGGGTCGTAGGCCCTCCGACCCTTCCTCGATATGCCCTGCTCCCGCCAAAGTTCACGCTGCGGTTTGACCTTGGCCGCATCGGGTACATCGACGGTCAGTCGGAAGCGGAGCTTGTCCGAAAAACTGTTCTCATCGTCGTGGATCGACCCCGACCAGACCTTATGCGGCTCCCGGTTGGGGTTGCTGGTCAGGTTGGGTGTCGGCGACTCGGGGCTCGACTGGAAGTCGGGCATCTGACCCCGTGTTAAGCCGTCTGTCAGGATCGAGGGCAGGTGGCACAGGCAGGTGAAGTGGTACAGGCTCACGGCAATCCTCCAGTTAAGGTGGCGAGCGAATTGCCCTCGTTGTGAGTGTCAGATAAGTGTCTAGTTTTGTAAAACAATGCAGATTAACCCGGCACAAGTGTAAAACAATGATTCCTAACGACCCGGTAGATTTTCTTTTCCGGCTGAAGACGGAGAAGCCGCTGGCTTGGGGCAAGAAAATCTCTTCTGGCCGTTACGCCAAGTTCGTCAAAGACGTGGTGGCGAAATTGCTGGCAGGTGAGTCGGCCGATGACCTTTGGGCGACCATCCTGACGGAATCGGGTTTTGGCCCCAAGGACGCCAAACCCGGTCGGCCGGAGGCGGTCCAAGATCTGAACGAGGTCAGGAAGCTTTACGACGCCGGACTATCGGTTTCTCAGATCGCCCACCGGTTGGGGGTCAGCCGCCCCACAGTGTACAACTGCTACGTGGCGCTTGGCCTTAAGACGAAGAAACAAAAGCGAGAGGCCACGGAAAAAGAGCGACGCCGAGAGGCGGTGCGGGAGGCGTTGGCAAAGGCACTGAAGTCGAAGCAATGAGGCTCAGCCCGACGCCGAAAACCACCTGCCCACACCTCACTTGTCCTCGGCCGGTCGGCCTCAGCCCGACAAGTCGATACCCCACTCCTCCATCACAACTTTTGGAACGACGCCTAAGCTGGCTCGACCATCGGCCCACTTGATCATGTCGGGCCGCTTGGCCACCTCGGTGCAAAGGCGGCTCGGGTGGGGACCGATGCCGACCCGGCCCAGGTCGAGGCGATCCGAATCCCAGCACGTTTGGATCGTGATGTCCAGGTGGGTGAGTTCATGGGTGTGGCCCTCGCAGGCTCGGACCAGAAGCCGAAACTCGTGGTCGGGAAGCTCGAAGTGTCGGCCCCGAATTGTCGCAGCGAACCTGGCCGCTCGTGGACCATGCTCCGGGTCGTGGTTTCCGTAAATGCGCCGTGAGTCATGAAGAACGGCGAACAGGCTCACGACCCGGACGTTTGCTCCGGTCTCTTCCGCAAGTCGAAGTCCGTTTTCTAAGACACGAGCCCAGTGCGCCACGCCGTGGTCGCCGTCAACTGGCAAGGTTTCGTCGCTTAAAATTGCCTTGAGCAGCGGTCGCAGATCCATCGCCTGTTATTGCCCCAGGCGGTTCTCTCTTCCCATTTAAACTCTCGGTCATTCCGTTCCAAGATCACTTCATGAGGTCGTCTGGTTGTCGCAGCGACCTGTCCTCGTCACATACTGGCGATGTTCTGCGTTCCGTTCACAAAGCGGTTCAGGCCAGTCGCTGTGATTGGTGGGCAGGATGCCGGAATCAAGCGTCTCCATTGCTCGCCATGTCTCGTAACGAAACGCCAGGAAGTCGTTACCAGCGTGCCGGTATGCCGCAACGCAAGCCGTTCGAAACTCAAGGCTCTCAATCCCACCCCAACCAAAGCGATAAAAGATCGGCAGGTCTTCGCAGTAATCTGGCTTCGGTATCTGAAGTGCCTTGGACAATCCGCACTCGCCATTGAAGCGCAATCCAGCGAAATAAGCGAGATCGTCATCTGGCATCGTGGGATCGATGATCTCGCCATTCCTCTCAACCCAGCCATGTTCAATGGGCAACACACCACCTATAACTACTATACCTTCGACGTAGTCGGCATCCGCATATTCTGGAATCGACTGAATTACTCTGAATGCATTCAAGTAGCATTGTTTCGCTTTTGCTCGCACTAGCAATCGGATTCGCCCCGATTCTTCCTTGTTCTTCTTCATGTTGAGTCCCTTCCTGTTAACACTTGCCTCAGTTTGTCGTTCTGCCATTGCCTCACGTCCTGTTCTTCTGTTTGTGCCGGACTCTATACGGCTGTAGCGACCACCGCCGCATCTATGCCTTGTCGTCGCCTTCAACACTCCGCTTGAATGCAGCCGCTGACTTTTCCTCGTCGTCAGAACAGCAGTCGTCGTAATCGGCTCCATCATCGATGTCGTCGTCGTCCTCGCCCCATTCTTCGTTTGCGATGATATAATCAAGCATTAGTGCTGCGGTCGACATAATGTATTCCTGGACGTTGTTCGCATCTTGCCAACTCATTCCACCGTGTTTGTCGTTAAACTGATTCTCCTGCATCATGTCCGCCAAGTGCTCGATCCTTTTCCTTGTCGCCTCATATCCACTTTCCTCGATCATGTCAGCAAGCAAACTGGTAAGGTCATCGCCATCGAAACACATGTCTGGATGATTATCCATCTTGATGCGAAACGTTACGCCGAGCCCGTTATTAACAGCAGCGAGCGTATTTTGCTTGGCATTGCTTGCCTCCTGCCGGTTCGACTCTTGGTTGTTGCCAGGT
Organism: Gemmataceae bacterium; assembly: GCA_019694755.1. Taxonomy (GTDB): domain Bacteria; phylum Planctomycetota; class Planctomycetia; order Gemmatales; family Gemmataceae; genus JAIBBI01. Next base: position 16,314 of record JAIBBI010000089.1, on the reverse strand, counting down.
TGTTTAATCGTCATGATTGCATCTCCCTTGGTGTTACGAATGCTGTCTCAACTATTGCGTGCAAAACCAGTGCGCCCGTCAGAGGCCGACATGTCAGCGTGGCATTGGCGAGTGCTGGCTCAGTCGAGCCAGCTAACAGCACAGTTCGAGGGGCGGGATAAAGGTAAGTCGCAGTAGCTCTGTTTGTCGGTAGGAGTCTAACCATTTATCGGTTTCATTGCAAATGGATTTCTTTATTGCCGTCATCGTCGCCGTCTTTGAGGAGTGCATGCTATCCACGCCTCCCGACCCATCTGGGCCCAAGTGGTCGAATACACTCATTACGCAGCGCATCCTGTACCTGGGATCCGCAGCAATCGGGCTTAGACTGTGGAGACCGATGCAAACGTATTGCTTCAACTATGTCCGAAGCAAGTGTCCACAGTCGAGATTTCTCCATCGACAGATAGCCTCCTTTGGTCACAAGCCCACTAGAAACCAGCAGGTTGATAATCGGGCTCCGCCTTTGTCCGTTGGTCGGAAAGCCCATCTTGATAAGTAATTCTCTGCTTGCTCGCCGTGTCCCAGACTTTTGGCCAGAAAAAAGATAATTGAAGAAACGGGTTATCGCATTTAGGGTCGGGAACGATCCGTCTTTGCCTTTCCTCAGTTGTCGATTCCGAGCCTGGAAGGCTGACCGAATTCTTTCGACCACAAAGTCAGGAAGTGGCGTGTTGTCTGGTTCGTAGGTCCACTTTGTCGGGACAGTGACGGCATCAGGCGGCTGAGTTAGTGACCCACATATTAAATGGGACGGTAGGAGCATGTTGGATAAAGAGGAAGAAGAAGTAGTAGTAGTCTCCCTCATTATCTGTGGGGCGAAGGACCACATTTCGGCATAATGGCCTGTGGTTCGCCTCCTTCTAATATCCTCGAACAAGGCTAGGCCGGTAGGGCTTTCGTCCTTGACCACGGAAGTCAGTATTCGGTCCACATGTCCGAACACTTCGGTGATCTGGCCATTATTAAGCCGAGTTACCCTGTTATTATGCTTGCTAAGGACGTACTGTTTGAGCACTGCACCAATGTCAGACAGGGCGTCGCCATACATCTCCACAAAGACGAACCACTTGGCTAAGGTCGAGATCACCTCAAAGAACTTGTCCTTAGCGGGAATCCCGTTTTTGACCACATAGTGGATGAACTGAAGCCACTGCCCGTTGTTAACGATGGTGGGCAGGTCTACTTGTTCAAAGCAGTCGGGAACCTCGGCCTGGCTAAGAACGACCGGTTCACGTAGCGAACAGACGTTGGTCAGAAGCGAAGTGGGTGGAACGTAGCACGTGGTTTCGGCATCAGTGTTACTGAGAATCTGCTCGGGCAGACCTTCATCAAGTGGGCAGCCGTTGGCCTCCCAGCACTTCACCTGGGCAATAACCTTACGACATTCGTCGACAAGGGCGGCCTTCAGCGTTACTGATAACCCTGTGTGAGCCAGGCTCTCGCCGCACGCCATGAAAGCGGTGTACATGTGGTCCAATGCCTGCCAGTAGGCTGCCAGGATCTGAGAAAAAGTGGGAGTTGGTCCAGGACTCATGAACCAGCGAATCTGCTCGATGGGATCGGTAATAATTCCCGTGGGCGTAATAACGGACGAGTCCAGGCCGCATGGCCTGCGGTGACATTTTCCGAGCGATGCACCGGTGGCGGGCTTCGGATAGTGCTCCAGCAAGGGTACACCCGCAATGGACAATCGGCGGGCCTGTTGTTGATAAAGTGCCTGAGTCTGTTGTGGTGATCTGAAGAGCCGCCAGATGCCCAGACCGAGATTGGCGCTGCTGAAGGACCAGATCCTGTTCGGAAAGTGGTCGTGGACTCGTTTAGCCATCTGAAAAAACGACAGATTGGGACGGATAACAGGCAGATCTCGAAGGCTCCACGGTCCCGGTGCGAATCCGGTTCGACTTGGATGCCAGCGGGTCGGTACAGGAGTCCAGCCGATGTAGGCGTGGTTGTCGATATCGATGGTATGAGTCAGCGTAGTTGGCCCAGCCATCGTACCGACCCAAAACGCTGATTCATCGTCTCGGGGATGAAGTCTGTCTTTTTCCGGGTGGAAACGGGCAAAACGGTCGAAGTCGAGGTGTTTCTCTGCAAGAGAATCGACGAGTCCGGGGTAAAGCGGCTGCCAACGGCCTCGGGCCTTGAACGGTCTCCATTTTTGCAGTACGACATCGCCAAACGTCTGCGGTTCGTATGCTGATCGAACGTAGAAGCCGTCCTTGCAGCCGCTCCAAAGAAACGTTCGCTTGAAGAATGCAGTTTCTTCAGGGAACTCATCGATGAGTCGGCGGTTGGTCGCACTTTGCGGATAGGTGTGTTCGAGCGTCACGACAGCACCTCCAAAGAATCTTCAGTTTTCGTGATGCCGTTCGCTGAGACGCCGAAATGGTCCGCAAGCCGAGCAACGTCATTTTCTGAGTAGACTCGTTTTCTGAGGAATCGCATGTCGGGCTCTGCTAGCTGCCCGCTAGCGTGAGCATACTCAATGTGGTGTGGCCGCAGGCCAAACATCCTGGCCAACTGCCCTGTCGAGTGAATGGGTTGCATGAGGTGCCTCCTTTGCCATATCTATGCCGCCCGCTGTTGCTTTGGAATCAAAAGACGGCGAGCTATCGTCCGAGTGCGACAGATGGCCGGTGCCCACGTGGCGATGGTCAGGTCTGAGCCAGGGAGACAATTTGGCGCTTTGCGGACGCCGCTACATTTAGTCCATGAAAATATGGACCTTTCAAACTGCACACTGGCGGCTGGTGGGCGTTGTGGCAACATCACTTCGATGGCAAAAAGTGCGCCTTTGAGTCGCCCAATGGCCGCCCTATTAAGCCGTCCTTCTTGAAATCTGCCGTCTAGGATCTCGGGCACAACAGGGGACCAAGGATGTCGAGGCCCGTACCGCAGGGCGGCTTGATTCACGATACTGGCGACTTGGTTGGGGCTCACGTGAGGCCAAGACCCTGCCACAGAACATGATAGCCCGGACCGAGCGGAGGCCACCTCCTCTTGATTGCCAGCATCGGCACCTTGCCGCCATAGGCGCAAACAACGCAGATTGGGCCTCATCGATCTGCTTGAGCGAACCAGATTGGTCCTGCCGTATAGGGTAACTTGGCGGGTGCTTTTGTCGGACGGTTATCGCTTGGCCCTGGGCCGTGACAGCAGCAACGCCACGTTCTGGGGTTTGGAAGGCGACATCGGCAGTACGTGAGATACCGTTGTCGGGAAATCCACCGCAAGGGTTTCGCTGTCTTCATCGACCCAGACATTCTCATTCCAGTCGCTCGGCAGTAGCACATTGAAATGCGTTTGCTCAAGCGGATGATGAACGCTGTACCGACCTTCAAACGGCCTTGTTCATCAGGCTCACCCCAATATAAGTCGTTCAAGAAAGCGATATCGTCTGCCATCTTGTTGACAAATGTGACCTCCATTCGGAACCGAGGACTCACTTCGAGTCGGTGACGGGCATCTTGTTGTTGGTGACTTTCATGTTGCAATCGAGCGTCATAGTTTCAGGAGATTGGTTGTCATCGTGAGCACTCCTCGCACATCATCTCGCCCTCGACAGGTTGCCATCGCACGTCTTCCAAGTGGTTGTTCCGTCTAGCAATCGGGTGCGACGTGACGAATCGGGACCGAGTGTGCGGCGACGTTTCCATTGTCTCGCCTGCCTTGATCACGACGCCCGGTACCGTCATGTACGAGCAAACATGGCGGAGCAGTACTGCTGCGCCTTCTGCCAAGAAACTTGGAACGTCTCGGAATTCGAGGTAAGGAAGGCCCACCTCTTTCATTCCGTGTGTGTTTATCCAGCCCTTGGTGTTCTTGCCGCTAGTGACGTGGTGCATTGTTACGCCGGCACATCAGAGTCGTCATTGCGGCCCGATTGGCCATCAGCCAAACGACTCGCCAGGAAAGGCCATTCTGGGTCATAGGACGCTGAGAATTGGCTGAGGTGTGTGAGCAGTGGCCAAATCAGTGAAATGCCTAAGTGATTCTTGACCAAAGGTATCTGTTCGACCTCGTTCAAGAAAGAAAGAAGTTCCGGTACAAACACCACGTCGCCCAAGAAAACTACGCTATCGCCTTCAGTTGACAACACCAACTTGACGACTTCCGACCGTGACAGCCGTTCCTCCAGCGAAAGAGGCGGTTTGTCTCTGTCTCCCTCGTTGTCCTCGACTAGAAGCCCGAGTTTGTTACACGTCAACCGGTTGAGCAGCTTTGAACAGGAACGGAAAAGCGTGGCGTGTGACATGGTTGCGGACATTCTGGGTACTCCTTCTGGAAAGCTGTGAGACGTTTCCGACGGCGCAAACCATTTGCGCTGTCAGGGAATCGCCATTTTCCGCTAGCTGCATCACCGAATACCGCCTTCACGGCCTACGGAATGCACGATGGGCGCCAGACGGCAATGTCACGATACGACCAAAATAATGTCCCAACGACCGGAGCAGGGTGGAGCACCGGAAAGAAAAGTGAAGCCAATCGATAAGAGCGTCTTTTACAAACGACGAAACCGTTCGTAGGATCATTTAGCGGCAGTGACGCCGCAATGGGAATGGATCAAAGATTGGCTGGCAATGTGGGAGGACGGGGCACAATGGGGCAGTACACAGCATTACTAGCGGAGCTTCAGAAAGTGGCGACCACCTTTGGCGTGGCAACTGATTGCAAAATGTTGCTCTGTCACGATTTGATTTGGGGACCAGAGGGAGGCCTATGGTCCGAGCCAGAATTCGCTGCTTTTTGTTCGTCTAACGCCGCTGCTCGAAACGACGTTTACGAAAAGTGGGTGCTGTGGCCGAACAAGCGGGCAGGTAGTCGCTTCTGGAGCCCAGACGCAGCTTCACTCCGATTTATCAGTTTTTTTGAACTTATGGCGACGCAAGCGATGCAGCTACTTGCGGAAGTCGCTGATCTGCCTCCAACGTGCGAAGATCTCCCAAGGAATGTGGTTGTGGGGCGCTTACTGCAAAATGATCTATGGGATGATGTGGTGTACGGCTGGCTCACCTTGGTACACGAAACGGCGATTCGATTTCCGATTCCTCGACTGTTGGGAGAGTGCAGTTGGTGGCGATATGACGGCGCACTAGGCGCTGACCCGGATAGCGTAGCCGAGCACAAATCAATTGCAGCTAATAGTACGTCGTATCACACATGGCCTATCCACCACTTGCTGAAGGGCGACTTATTCAAGGCGTCAGCAGCGTGCATAGAGTTCTTTGTGACTCCCCACGCAGCACCCCGGTTGGGGCACTTTGATGGACCACCGGAAATCTTCATTCCGCCTGCCCCGTCACAACCGATCTGGAACAATGACACGGGCGAACTGCGGTTGAATTCCACTTTGGTGAAGAAGTTCGAGAAACCGGCACCGCTTCAAAGACGCATTCTCGACGAGTTTCAACGCTTACGTTGGCCAAGGGAAATCAGGAACCCGTTCCTTGACGAAGGTGTGCCGAACCACATTGCTAAACAGACGATCAAGGACACGGTTCAAGGCCTCAACGACCATCATCAGCAACCTAACCTTGTACATTTCGGTTCGAGGTCTGGGTACGAATACGTTTGCCTCAAAGTAATGAATCGGATGTGAACCGTAAGACATGAGCCGGTCTGTCCCGGTCGCTGGATGGGCAATCTGCCAGTGAAATATCCGGGGCTACTCGATACGGTTCGGTGAATCACGAATCGGAAGGGCATTCGAGAAACGGAGGTAATCTATGTTGACCACACCTGGGTGCGACGAGCCGCAAGCGCCAATCGAGATCAAATGGGGTAGAACACTTACGGTTAAACAGGCCGCACAGCAGCTAAACTGCTCCATTTCGATGGTGTACCGGCTCATGGTCCGCCGAGAGCTTGCCTACGAGCGCCGAGGTCGGAAGCGATTGCTGACGCTTGATTCCATCGCCGAGTATCGCCGTCGCAATTTAGTCCCAGCGGAATCGGCCGTCGCCCTCTCGTCGAAAACGGATGGGTCAAAAAGGTACCGCCATCTTTTCCGAGACCGGCAGTGATTGTCGGCACTTCATGTTCAGAGATCCGAGGCTGAGGCTAGCCCGGTAACTGGAGTGTGCCAAGGACTTCGTGAATTGCGTGATGTTCGTCGAACAGGTGGCCGTAGTGCTTGCGAATCATGTCCATGTTCCTGTGCCCGAGCAGTTCACGAAGGTATTCGAGCTTGTCTGGGTGCTCTTTAATGAACCGAGTAGCGAATGTGTGCCGGAGCCCATACATGCACATCGCATCTGGCCAATCGAGACCTCTGGTGTCGAGAAACTTGTGCCGCAATTGATACAAGTAGACGCCAAGCGTGTCAGGAGACCACGGGGTGCCCTTCGAGTTACGAAAAATGGGCCCGCTCGGCTGGATGAGGTTGAGACGTTCGACCAACTCGACTGCTTGTTTCGGGAGCCAGATGCGGCGCACGTACTTTTTCTTGTTCCTGCGGTTCTGATAAAGGGCTTCGACATCCCATAGATTCAGATGAGCAACAAAATGCTTCTTCTCGACCTGGCAAATGGTCGATGGTCTGGCCCCGGTCCACGAGAGTATGCGGACGGCATCTGCAAAAGCCGGATTCGCCACTCGGAGTACAGTCTTCAGGGTTGCTTCCGGCCAAACGACCTCACCGCCACGGGATCCACCCTCCGGCAAGTCGATCATTCCTTTGAGCGGGTTGATCGAGATCATTCGGACTCGTTTCGAAGCGGCCCAATTCAGCGAGGCGAGAATGATCGCCTTATACTGTCGTTCTGTTCCTGGCTTTTTCACGTGGAGCTTTTGGGCCATCCACTCGCTCACGTGCCTCGCTCGTATTTCCTTGACCCGAAGTCTCTCGCCAACGAATTCGATGAATTCCTGCATCCGAGCCGAACAGAGTCGATAGCGTTCGGGATCATGGTTTTCTTCGACGAAGTTAAGCCAAGCGTCAGCGACTTCAGCGAAGGGCGGGTTTGTATCGGCCTGCTCGCCAAGATCATACTTGTGTTCGAGCCAGCGAAAATGCTTCTCGGCCTCCTGGCGATCTGGCCCCAGCAGGTGGAACTTTCCGTTGACTGTTGTGGTGTACTGGCCTCGGCTCTTGGTCCAGTTCAACTGCGGCTTTCGCCCACTCATGGCAGCCTTCTCCTATCCGTGATCAGCGACGGGACGCAATCCCGTCACACGCTGCCTATTTCAGAACGAGTGCCCAGCCAAATCGACCGAAGCAGACCGGTGCAACTCGTGGCCTGCGAGGCTGTTTGAGACCCATTCCTTGCGCCATTCTTTGCGCTTATTGGATTCATGTGCGCAAAGAATGGAGGTCAGTGGCTCAGAAATGCCTGGAAACAAGGCACTTTTCGGAAGTGAAAGTCTACGAAATGGGGATCATGCCCATGAAGCCGATGCCGGCGATACCGACTCTCACCATTGACGTAGCTCCTTACAAGTCGGATGCGGAAACGAGACGAATGCATCAACCAAGCCGACGGGGTGTTTGCGGCGATGACTATAGGGTAGAATATCAGCGATGGCTGCTGCTGAATCCGCGCAACGGACATTCGTCATGCTTGAGAATGAATCTCTCTGGCAAACGGCAACGCGCGTCCATGGGGCGCTCACGGATGCCGGGATCGATTATGCCATTGCAGGCGGCGTCGCGGTCTGCCTGCACGGCTATCGCCGCAATACCGTCGACATCGACCTGATCATCCGCCCCGAACAGGCTGACGATTTTCGTGTCGCCCTCGCGGCCGCGGAGTTTAACTGGAATTCCGAAACTAGGGAGATGCGCTCGCCGTCCGGCGTGGCCGTCCAGGTCTTGCTCGCCGGCGAGAGTGAAGGTCCGGGCCAGCCGGCCAGGTTCCCTTCGCCCGATGACGCGACATGCCTGGCGCACATCGAGGGCCTCGTCGTTCTGTCGCTCGCAGCCCTGATTCAATCCAAAATCGCGTGCGGTCTCGGCAACCTGCGCCGCACCCACAAGGACTTTGCCGATGTGGTTGAACTGATCGCAATTCACCAGCTCGATGGCTCATTTTCGCGATTCCTGCACGAGTCGGTACGCGGGGAGTATCGCGAACTCGTACGTCGGGTGCGGGAAACGGGATCGGGTTAGAATGGCTCAGAGAACAAAAAGGCGCGCCAAGCCGCCAAGGCGCAGAGAAGGCGATGTCTTTGCGCCTTGGCGGCTTAGCGCGAGTTGATGGAGTTCCCGTGACGGAGAACGAAATCGCCACAGTCATTGTCGACGCGGCTTACAACATTCATGTTCGTCTGGGACCGGGCCTATTGGAGTCCGTCTACGCCCGCATTCTCGAACACGAATTGCGTCGGCGGGGCCTGCGTGTTGCCCGGGAAGTTCCGATCCCTTTTCGTTTCGATGATCTCACCTTCGATGAGGGGTTTCGCGCCGACTTAATCGTGGAAGAACTCGTCATAGTCGAGCTGAAGTCTGTGGAAGTCACAGCGCCAGTTCACAAGAAGCAACTGCTGACGTATCTCAAGCTGGCGGACAGACGGCTTGGTCTGTTGATCAACTTCGGCGCCGCGATGATCAAGGACGGGATCTTTCGACTTGTCAACGGATTGCAGTCGTGACACCGTCCATGCGACTGACAGCCCCTACCAGTCCGCCCCCACGACTTCGCCGCCGTTGGCGGTGCAGTCGGCCCACCACGTTTCGGGCTTGATGTTGCCGGCCACGGACCGCGCGCTGCCGTCGGCGAGGGCGACGTTCATCGCGCCGGGGTGCGAGGTCTGGGCGAGCCGCCAGTTGCAGTTGTTGCCGCTGCCGGCGATCGGCTGGATGTTGGGCTGCACCTGGAACTTCGAGGAGGGGCCGTCGAGCTGATCGGTGTTGCCCGGCACGCCGACCAGGCCGCGCATCGCGAAGCCCGGCGCGTCTTCGTTGTAACGGTCCCAGTGGTCCCAGATGTTGTTGCGTTCGAGGCCGGTCGATTGATCAAAGCAGTAGGCGTAGCGCTCGGCAAACAGGATGGTGTTGGAGGTGCCGTCGCCGAAGTCGGATTCGATGCGGTTCTTACCCTGCGGCGCGAGTCCCGTGCGGTCCCAGACACCGTTGGTCTGCGCCTTCAGGTTGCCGAAGCACTGGAAGTTCGCGGCATAGGTGATGTTGCCGCCGGGCGCCCAGTTCGGGTCTTTGAGCAGCAGCGCACTGGGGTCGGAGGGGCAGAGATAGAAGTTGATGCGGGTAGTGCTGACGACGTTGTTGACCGGGCCGAAGCCCCCGGCCGCGCTGCCGCCCATGCCGGCGTCGTAGATGTTCGTGACCGGGTCGCGGTAGGCTTTGGCGTCGGTGCGGACGAGGGCGTAGAGAGGGCCGTGCTCGAGGTGTGGCAGCAGCGAGAGGAAGACGGTCGCCCGGCGATAGTCGAACGTGCCGTAGAGCGGCGGGAACCGGCCGCGGTTGCCATGCAGGTCATGGGCGGCGAGCGCGAGTTGCCGCATGTTGTTGAAGCAGCGCGTCCGATTCGCCGACTCGCGGACCTTCTGGACCGCGGGCAGCAGCAGCCCGATCAGGATCGCGATGATGGCGATCACGACGAGTAGTTCGATGAGCGTGAAACCGCGACGCGGTTGGGGACGCGACATGACGAGGCCCTCGAATCGGGAGCCGGGCCGGGATACGAGTCCCGCGTAATGTACTCGATTACGACGGAGCGTGAAAGTGCGGCCGGGGAAATCAAACAGGATTCGGACGACGGGGCGGCGTCCACGAGCGGAGGAACTGCAACTGGACGGGGGAAAACGGATCGTGGCGTTTCGGGGTGGTCGCCCGCCACTGCATGATCGCAGCCACCGCCTCGTCGAGCGTCGCGCCGCGGGCGATCAGGAAGCATGCGACGGCCGTGCTCGTCCGCCCGTGGCCGCCCCAGCAGTGAACGTAAGCCGGGGTGCTGTCTGCGATGGCGCGATTGAGCCACGCGACGATCCTGTTCGCGGCGTCCACGGTCGGCGCGCTCTGATCGCGGACGGGGATGTTGTCCCGCGTCACCGTGACGCCGCGTGCCTTCGCCAACTCGTTTAAGCGAGGGAGGTACGGCGCGAACGGTTCGCCGTTGTGGCCGGTTTCGCCCGACTCCATCAGGCTCAGCACCCGGCATACGCCGTGATCGAGCAGGCGGGTCAGCTTGATGTCGCGGTCGGCTGGCTCCTGATGGCCGGGATAATGCCCTGCCACCAGGAGCCGCTCATGGAACCAGTAGCTCTGCGGAAAGGGGACGGAAGGCACGGGCGGCTCCGGAGGATGGACAGATAAAATTCCCGATCCCCGCATGTTATCACCTTCGCAGCCGGTACTGGAATTCCGCGGATTCCAGACTCTCGATCTGTTTGGATAGACGGTCGGATCGTCGCGACAGGTTGTGTTCCCGCTCCATCAGCATGTTGAGTTGCGGGCTGCGAAGCTTCGCCAGAAGCACCTCCGATTGTTTCAGGCGGGCCTGCGATTCGGCCAGCGAGATCGTCGTTTCCATCAGCCGTTCCGCGAACTTGGCGTTGCTGACCGCGCCGGAATGGAGAATTGCGATCCGTTCTTCGAGCTTGATGCGAGTATCCACAAGTTGTGCCATCGCTACGGACCGCGCATCATGCGAGTCCTTTGCGAAACCCTCGAGGACTGACTCACGCAGGGTAACGAGTTTCCTGAGTTCCCTCGCGATGGGGTCTGCGGCGGCCAGGTCGCGGCCCTGGGCGGCTGCCTTGGCAATCGACATTTCCAGAGCATCCTTACGAGCAGCCAGTCCGGCCACTTCGACCCGGAGCCTCTGTACATCGATCTGAAGCGGTCCGACCACTTCGCGCACGCCATGACTATCTCGAAGGCCGGTCAATTCCGCCAACTCGGCCCGGGCTTTGGCGAGCTCGTCCATGCATTTTTCGAACTCGGCTTTCACCTCATGCAGCGTCCGAACGATCTCGTCCCGGTGGCGGGCGGCCGCCTTCTGTTCTTCCCGTTCACGTTCCTGCGGATCGACTTTGGGTTTGTCCTGGGCCATCACCGCATGACCCAGCGCGAGCAGGGCGACGGTCAGGAGTCCGATGTTGCGCCATCGCATGGTATTCACCTCGTGGAGAGTTCGGAGAGTCGGGTTCGGGCGAGGTTGCAGAGGTTCGATTCGGGGAACTGCTCGACGATCCGGCGGTATTCGCGGGCCGCGGCCGGTGCATCGTTCATCTGCCGGTCCAGCGTCTCGGCATAGACGAGCAGGGCCGCCGCCGCGCGGTCCAGCCCCTCCGTCCAATCGACCTCGGGCGGCCGTGCCGGCGGCAGGTCCGCGGTGATATCGATCCGCGCGAGTTCCTCGTCGATGCCGCTGACGACCCGCGCCACCGGCCGTGTTGGCTGCGGCCACCACGCCATGGCCCCGATCAAGAGCGCGAGCGACCCGACCGCCGTCAGCGCAGTGCGGCGACGGGCGCGGGCGTGTCGGCCACGGACGCGATCGGCCAGGCCCGGCCGCAGCGTCGGTGTCGGCGGCTCACCCGCGTCCGGGATCAGCGGAAGCTCATTCAATTCACGTGCTCCTGTTCGGCCGGCAGTTGTTCGCGCAGGCGGGCCCGCGCCCGGCTCAGGCGCGCCTCGGCCGCGTTCTTCGCGATGCCGAGCGCGACGGCGACATCGGCGACCGGCAGGTGTTCGAGGTAATGCAGCACGAGGATGGCGCGGTCGGCGGGGCGCAGTCGAGCCAGCGCGGCCCACACGCCGTCCGCCTGCTCCCCGCGCTGGGCGGCGACTTCGGGCGACTCGCCCGCGGTGTGATGTTGCCGGGCCAGCCAGTCCCAGAGCCGCCGCTGCCGGGACCGCCACCGGCGGCGCAGCGACAGGCAATGGTTCACGGTGACGCGGGTCAGCCAGGTGCGGAACGCCGACCGGCCGTCGAACGCTGCGGGGTTGCGGAGCAATGTCAGAAACACGTCCTGTACGGTGTCCTCGACGTCGGCCGGGTCGTGCGGCCAGCCGAGTAGCCGATGCGCCAGGCGCGTGACCTCGGGGGCGAACTGCGCGACGAGCCGGTCGAACCCGCCGGGATCGCGGGCCTGCCACTGCCGCACCGCGGCCTCATCGAGTTCGCGCTCGTGCGGCATGCGAGGGTATTAGACGCCGGCGGGGCGCGCCGACTGACAGAAAAATCGGTGCACTAGCCCATCGTCACGGAGAACTTGTTGCCGCCCGAGACGTTGCACTGCTTGCGGGTCGGGGAGAAATCGACGACGTTTACCGTCTTGCGGTCCGGGAGGAACTCGAGCAGGCGGAGCCAGCCGTCGCCGCCGTTCGGCTTCATCTGGAAGTTGACGAGCATCTGCGGGACCTCGTGGCCGCCGGGCGTGCGCTCGGTGAGCCGGCCCAGACCGCTGCCGAGCACGTGGCCGTTCAGCGTCATCACCACATTCTCGTGCTTCGCGATCAGCTTGTCCCAAAGCTCCTGCCCGTCGTTCACGTCGCCCATCGTCGACTTGGCGACCGGGTAGTTGTGCGGGTTCCAGGTCTGCTTGGTGTTGTACTTCGCCCAGTCGTACCGCCGGCTGTCGTTGTAGACGAAGGCGTGGGTGATCAGGATGACGGCATGGTCGCGGTGCTTCGCCAGTACGCCGTTGGCCCAGCGGACGACGTCGTTGCGCGGCCCGAACTCGAGCGCGAGCACGAGGAACTCCCGGCCGCCGGCCGAGAAGAAGCCGTAGCTGTTGTCCATGCGCTCGGGCTCACGGTCGTACGTGCCGCCGAAGGTCGCGTGCTTCCTGTACTTCGCCGCGGGGAAGTACTCGCTCAGGCCGGTGGTACGGTCGGCACAGCCGCCGCCCTTGCCGTAGTCGTGATTGCCCGGGCAGAAGAAGTACGGCACCTTGCCGTCGAGCAGGCTCATCGACGTGCGGGCGTTGACCCACTCGGGCGTCGAGTTCTTATTGGTGATGTCGCCCAGGTGCAACACTGCGGCAATGTTCCGCTTCTTCTGCTCGTCGAGAATCCACTGCGTCTGGGCGGTGAAGTTGGCGGGGTACTTCTCGGAGTAGTGCTGCGTGTCGGGCAGGACGGCGACGGTGAACGCCCCGGGCGTGGTCGGCGGGGGCGGCCCGTCGGCGAACACGGCGTCGGCATAAGGATCGTCGGCCGCCCGCGCCGCGCCCCACAGTGGCACAGTCGCCGCAGCCACCGAGCAATGAAGCCACTCGCGCCGGGTCATGATGGACATGGTCATACTCGCAGGAAGAGCAGGGGCATCTCCGACGCGGGACAGTCTATCTCCCGCCCGACGAATGGGGCACACTCTGGACCGGAAAATCACAATAGGATTATGTCGCGCCGGCCCATACGCTCGCGCAAAACAATCTGAAGTCCTTACTCACTTTGCCTCTGGCAGCGGCCATTCGCCGGTGTCGTGCCAGATCTCGTAGCAGGCCAGCCAGCGCCAGGCGGCCTGGACGGCAAACACGCAGGTGAACTGTCCGGGGTCCCAACGGCTCGCGGCCCGGGTCGAGCCCTGCCGCCACATGCACAGCGTCTGACCTTCGAGCAGATGCGGGCACGCCTTCAGCGGCGTCAGCGCCCGGGTCTCGGGCGGCACCGTCGGGTAACTCGCGGACAGCCGCGTCTCAATGAGATAATCGTTGTTGCCGGGCCGGAGGCGGTACCGCAATACGACGCCGGTACCGTCGCGGCGGACCACAATTCGGTACTCCGGGTCGCGCCCGGCATTGTAATGTTCGACGGCCGGCACCTCGACCGCCAGCAACCGCCGCTTCCCGGATTCAGTGTCGAGCAAACCCATTCGGCCGCGATCCGCTTTCCGCTATCCGCATTCCGCCAGACAAAGCCGCCATCATTCCGCACGCCTCGGATCTTCATTCTACTTCTGGCGGAAAGCGGAAGGCGGATAGCGGATCGCGGCTAGTAGTGGCAGGGCACCGATCGGATCGCGTTGATCACTTCCTCGTCGGGCACGTCGTCGGCGGTGCCGGTGAAGCGAGTCGTTTTGCGGTCCATGAGGATCGAGATGCCCTTGTCCGCATTGCCACGCAGGGCTTGGATCAGGTCGCGTCGTTCCGCGTCTTGCAGAGGTCGGAAGTCCATTGCTCGTACTCCCCGGGGCGACTGGGTGAAACATCGGCGGGCCGGGCGGCCCTCCCGAAGCCGATTGCAGGATACCACACCCCGGCGATTTGACAACGGCTAGCGGCGTGGACAACCCATCGGGCCACACGTCGCCGGCACGATGATCACCGGCGCGGGTGTCGGCACGACATGTTGCGAAAGCACAACCTGTCGTGCCGCGGCCAGCGCGAGTGCGGCGCGGGCCCGGTCTGTGTCGTCGCCGACGAAGCCCGCGACGAGGAGAATCAACGTCGTCATCAGATCCTCCAGTCGAGCCGACGGCCCGGAAAGCCCGCGAATGCGGAGAGTGCCCACGAATCGCCCTGGGCCAGCATGCGGTCGGCGACATCGGCCTCGACCCAGAACGAGCAGGCCGGGTGATCGCCGATGCCGATCGGCCCGCCCGGCGTCTGCGGCCCCCACGACTGGACGCAGCACAAGCCCGGCCGCCGGCCGACTGTCACGCCGATGAAGCACATGCAGTGATGCCATGTGCCTCGCGGCGAGCAGAACCCGTCGGCATCGCGGCTCATCGAGAAGCCCTGATCCGAGCAGACGGCCACCGGGTAGCCGTTGCCCAGCGCGGCTCGCGCCTCGTCGAACGACTTCACCAGGCTCACGGTCTTGACGGGGTACCGCCGGGCTTCCGGTTCGAGGTCGTCCGGCAACCCGGTCGCGCCCCACCCGCGGGCCCGGCGCGGGTCGAAGCGGGTGAGGTCGTAGGTGCCGACGAGTCGTCGCGGCAGCACGCCGAACTGGTTGACGGCCTTCGCGGCCCACGCGCCGATAGACCCGTCGCCGCGCACCCGGCCGCCGCCCACCTCGACCCGGCTCAGGGCGTACACGGCTTCGGAGCAGACGGCCGCGTAGTCGTGGCCCGCGCCCAGTGCGATCTCGACACAACTCAGATACTCGACGGCCGATGAGAACCCCTCGCCGACGCAGCAGCCGACATCGAGTTGGTTGTGGGCGGTGAGATGACTGCCGGTCACTTTCCGGGCCGCATCCCACAAGTACGCGTCGCCGTCGGTCGCGGGCGGCGCGACGTCTGCGAACAGCGGCGCGGGCAGCCCGGCCAGGACTCCCGCGACGGCCGCGGGGTCGTTGATCCATCCGAAGTTCATGGGGCGACTCCTCAGTTCAGGGATTCGAGTGCGGCGGCGACGCGCTGAAACGCCTCGGCACACCGGGCCCGCGCCGCGGCATCGAGGATTATCGCCGCGTCGGCCGGGAGCAACCGGCGAAGTTCGTCGCTGATCGCCGAACGGATCGCGGGCAACGCGGCCTCGGGGATCAGTGCTCCCGCCGCCTGCTTGAGCGTCGCGAACAGGTCGCCGAAGGTACGCAATTGTGGCTGGCCCACGGTGTCGCTGGCGGCGACCCGGTACAGCGCGGCCAATTGTCGACGGTGTCGCTGGCGATCCGGATCAGTTTCCTTCGCCCAAGCCGATTGGAGTGCGACAGTGAACCCGTCGGACGGCGCGGGTGGCACATCGGCTTCGACCTTCAGCACGCACCGGGCGGCCTCGGTCGGCTCCGTGCCGTGCGCCGACCACGCGATCAACTCGTACCGCCCGGGTTGCGGCGCGACGGCCACCAGCGTCTTACCGCCGTCGAGCGCGAGGAAGTCGAGTGGCCCCGGTGTCGCGCAGGCGTGCCAGACGATGCGGGCGGCCGACTCCGCGCGGATGATCGCCAGCCGGCCCGGCTTGGCGGTGACTTCCGTCGGCACGCTCGGTGCGGCCCCGTCAGTACCGAAGCGCGAAACCGAGTAGCCACCGGCCCCCGCGATCATCAGGAGGATCAGTCGCACGATCCACTTCACAAGCAGCGATTTCAGCATGATCGGAGTCCGTTGTGGGGGAGGGAGTCACAGATTCGGCCACGTGACTTCGTGCCGGAGCAGGTACGCCCGGCGGAACGGGGTCGGGCCGTCGCGGACGTGCGGCTCGACCCAGACGACGACGTACCGCGTCGTGCCGATCCGGATCTCGTCGCCGTCGGCATAGCTGATGGTCGCGCCGCCTTCACCGCGGCCGCCGCCCTCGCGGACGTCGGCGTCGGCCGCGAGGTCGAGCGTGTGCGTCCAGGCGATCGCACCGGCCTGCTGACCCCCGGCGAAGTCGGGGTTCAGTCGGCACGGCACGTCCGTCTCGGTCGGAGTCGTATCG
>JAIBBI010000008.1 GCA_019694755.1 Gemmataceae bacterium | reverse complement strand
TCGACGACCCGCGTGCCGGCCTCGACCAGGCGGCGGGCGAGCAGCAGGCATTGGCCGAACGTGTTCTTGCCGTACTCGGTGCGCAGCTTATCCGGCTCGCGCTCGAGCGCGAACGCCTCGCGGGCCAGGCCGCTGACGATCAGGTTCAGGGCCCGCTGGTAATACTCGTTCAGGTTGTACTCGCCGACGGCCTTGTCGATGTCCGGCATCTGGGCGTTGAGCGCGTCGCGGAGCCTGGCCCGGCGTTCGAGGCGCACGGCGAAGACCTCGGGTCGCAGCTTGAGGTCGTCGACCCGGATGCGGTCCATCTTGGTCATGTCGAGGTCGTCGCCCTCGGGGTAGAGCGTGTACGGGTCGTACGCCCGGCCCAGGAAGCCGCCCGTACCCGCCTTGCCGACGACGTTCGATTCCTGCAGGGGCCGGGGCAGCATGACGAACGGCAGCATCGGCTCGGTGGCCGGCTTGATGCGGACAATGTTCGAGCCGAAGTTCGGGAAGTCCTTCGGCGTCGGCGGCTCGAGCTGACCCGAAGGGCTGACCTTGTCGGTGGTGTAGCCCGTCAGCATCTGGTAGATGGCCGCGGTGTGATTGAACAGCCCGACCGGCGTATAGCTCATCGCCCGCAGCAGCGTCATCTTGTCGACCTGCTCGGCCAGCCGGGGCAGCAGCTCCGTGAACTGCACTCCCGGCACCTTGGTCGGGATGCTCTTGAACGGGCTCTTCACGTTGTCGGGCACGTTCTCCTTCGGGTCCCAAAGGTCGAGATGGCTCGGCCCGCCCTGGAGGTAAATCAGGATGACGCTCTTGGCCTTACCCCAGCCGGGCCCGCCGGTGCTGCCGGTGGATTTGGCTTGGGCCTGAAACATCCCACCAAGAGTGAGACCGAGAACACCGGACCCGCCCAGCCGCAGAACATCCCGGCGAGTGACACCAAGATGGGGATCGCACAAGTCACGACCAGGTTGACCGGGGATGCGCAACATTATCCATCTCCAAAAGAGCCCCGCACGAAGTAAGGGGCTTGTGCGGGATAACTGGCGGTGCGAGAATCTCCCAATTCCGAGCAGGCATTGCTTGCGACCAGCCCCTTACTTCGTGCGGGGCTCTTTTTCGTTCTCTGGTTCGTGGATGCCATCGTAGACGGCCATCGGTAGACCCTGCTCGTAGAGAGTGTAATGGACTCTGGCATCCAGCGACGCCCTATCGAACAGGTATTTCGTGCTCCCATGAAGCGTCCAACGTTTGCGCTCGTTGTTTTCGAAGCCGGCGAGATTCAGGTTTCTGGACGCGCGGGCCTTGATATCGCTCATGAGCCGATCGACATCGCGGTCTGCGGAGATCACGACATGGACATGGTTGCTGCGTACATGGGCGGCCCATAGCCGAAACGATCTGTCGCGGGCCAATTCGACAATCGCGTCGCGAACTACGGCCCTGCGTGGCTCGTCGAGTTGGTAGGCAGGCTGTGTCATCCGTGCGAGGGCCTTTTCGGATCGCAACTTGTCCGGCGACAGAAAAGGAGAACCGTAGGCGTTATTCTGATCGTCCACGGAGCCGAGTCCCTTGTCTGTGCCGTGCAGCCACGTCCCGTAAGTCGAAAACGTGATGAAGTAGGCAAGCGGTCGAGCCACCTCCAACCTCCCTAAATACCCCGCACGAAAAGAGCCCCGCACGGAGTAAGGGGCGTATGCAGGACAACGGACGGAGCGAGAGTTTCCTAATGCGTGCGGGCCGCCCCTTACTTCGTGCGGGGCTCCTTGGTTCGTTGCCTTAGCGGTTAAACAGAAACGCCGGGCTGTTCAGCAGGGCCCATGTCAGGTCCTGGGCTGCAGTCAGGCGTTTCTGCTTCATCTGCTGATCGCTCAGTTGGTGGTCGGCTCGCAATTGCAGGAGGGCGGGGTCCACGGCGATGGGCCGTTCGGCACTCGCCACCGCGGCTTCCAGTTCCCGTAGTTTCATATCGGGTGGCAGGGGGCGGTTGGCTTCGGCGACCGCGGCTGTCAGTTGGATGCGCTTCTCGTCGGTGCGCGAGTGCAGGGCGGTCAGTCGGCTGTTCTCTTCCGGGCTGCGTTCGTCGGCCGCCCGGCGGAGCGCGGTGATGACGTGTTCCGGGAAGCTCAGGCCCGGCTTCGGCGAGGTCGTCACCGAGAGCCGGAACCGGCCCATCGTGTGCTTCTTGTCCCGATAGCTCTGGTGCAGTTTGATCGTCAGCACCGTGCCGGCCGGGTGGCCGACCGGCGTCGCGGTCTCGTACGTGACCCAGTGGTCTTCGCCGAACTGCGGCGAGATCGCCCAGCCCTCGTTGCGGGTGGCGGTGTTGCCGTCGATCGCCTTGTTGGGACTGAAGGTCTGCTGGCTGAAATCGGCGAGGCCGTGCCGGAGTTCGACCTTCTTCGCCTCGCCCGGCTTGTCGAGCGGGGCGGCAAAGATTTCGATCTGGCTCAACACGAAGTTGCCGTTTTCCGCACGGCCGGGGCCCTTGGCCGGCAGTCGCGCGTCGGCGAGGGCCTCCAGGCGGATGCCCTGGATGTCTTTCACGTTGGTCGTGGTCACGAACGTGTACAACGTCGCATCCTTGGCCCCATCGGCTACGAACACTGCGCCGTCGGGTTCGACGCGGAACTGCCCGGGTTTGTTCGCCTTCACCGAGGTCGGCTTGAGGACGTGCCACTCGGGTTGTGCCGCGTGCTTCTTCGCCCAGGCGTCGCGCTGGCCGGCCAGCGTCGCCTCGTACGCTGCCAGGTCCTTCTCCGCGGTCTTGATCCGCGTCAGCCGTTCCGCCTCTTCGCGGGCCCGGCGCGGCTCGTACTCTGTCTTCTTGTACGCTCCTAGGGCGCGGTGGGCGTCGGCAATGCGGCCGTCGCGCTCTTCCTGTAGCTTCACGAACTTCGGTGCCCACTCCTTCTCTTTGGCCGCCAGCGCGGCCGAGAGCCGGGCGTGGTCCGCGTCGATCATACTGAAGAGCTTTCTCGACTCACCTACTTCGCGCTCGTTGGCCGGGCGGTTGAGGATGCGGACGAACATCTCCTGGATCAGCTTGCCGTCGTCGGGTTCGCTGGCGACCAGTTTCGCGACGGCGTTGTTACCGTCGCCCACGGCATCGTTGAGGACCTGCCCGGTGACGAGCGCCATGACCGGGCCGAGTTGCAGGCCGGTGGCGCGCTCGCACTCGCACGCGCTCTCGCGGGGCGGCCGACCGAGCGTGTTGAGGAACCCGCCGGGCAACTCGACGCCGCTGTCGGGCAGCGCCGCGGCCCGCGCGCCAGGTGGCAGGCCGGGGATCTGGCTCACGTGGCCCGTCGTCCGGCACACGGCATCGAACAGCACTTCCGCGGGCAGTCGCCGGGCCAGCGCGTGGCTGAAGTTCGTCTTGTCGTCGTCGTTCCACTTGTGGGTGGAGACGGATAGCTGATAGGTCCGCGACTTGCACATCAGCCGGTGCATGTGCCGGACGTTGAACCCGCTCTTCACGAACTCGCCTGTCAGCCAGTCGAGCAGTTCCGGGTTGGTGGGCGGGTTGCCCGCGCGGATGTCGTCGATCGGCTCGATGATCCCGACGCCGAACAGATACCCCCACAGCCGATTGACGTAGCTGCGAGCGAAGTACATGTTGTCCGCGCTCGTCATCCACTGCGTGAGTTGCTGGCGGCGCGGGGCATCGGCCTTCGCGGTACTCTCGGCGGGGTAGGGGAACGCGGGCTGCGTGACCTCGCCCGTGCGGTCGTGCTGCACCTCGCCGGCCGGCGCGTCGCTGACCACCTCGTAATAGGGCGTGGCCTTCTCGACCTCGCTGCCGCCAATGGTGCGGTTGCCCGAGGCCGGGTCGCGGGCCAGCGAGTACCGCGCGAAGAATGCCGCGAGTTGGTAATACTGGTCCTGCGTCCAGCGCTCGAACGGGTGGTCGTGGCACTTGTTGCAGTTGAACCGCACGGCGAGGAACAGGTGCGTGGTGTTCTCCATCGTCTCGGCCGGCTGACGCAGCGTCTTGAAGTAGCTGGCCGGGGGATTGTCCTTGTTCGAACCACTGGCCGTGAGGATGCCCGCGGCAAAGCGGTCATAGGGTACGTTGTCGGCGAGTTGCCTGCGGATCCACCCGCGGAACGCCGCCGAGCCTTCGGTGCCGAGGTACTTCCGGTTCACCTGGAGCAGGTCGGCCCATTTGTTGGTCCAGTGCTCGACGTACTCGGGCGAGCCGACGAGTTGATCGACCAGCGCGTCGCGCTTGACCTGCGTTGGCCGGGCGTCGGCGATGAACGCCCGCACCTGATCCGCGGTGGGCGGCAGACCTGTCAGGTCGAGCGACACGCGCCGGAGAAACTCCGCGTCGGTACACAGGTCGCTGGGGCGGATCTTCATCCGCTTCCATTTCGCGGCCGTGAATTCGTCGATGGTGTTGAATCGGGCGGGCTCCTCCCAGACGAAGCCGTTGCGGTCGCCCATCACGGTCAGCGTCGTCGCGGCATAAGCACCCTCGTAGCGGGCGAGGATCGGCGCTTCGCCCCGGCGGAGCGTTGTGCAGAGGCCGTTCTTCTCGGCACGCACGGCCTCCGAGTTGCCACTTTCCAGGAAGGCTTCGCGGGTCACGTCGCGGGTCGTGCCGTCGGCGAAGGTGGCCACGACGCGGAACTGCTGCCGGGCCCCGATGGTCTCGACGACCGGTTGCGCGGGCATGATGGCAATCCGGGCGACCTTCGTCGATGCCGGGTTCAGCTTCGCACCGCGGGCGATCCAGTCGTGGATCAGGCGGTAGTACGGCTCGCTGGTTCGCATCACCTGCCCGCCGGCGTGCGGAACCGCGCCGGTCGCCTTCAGCAGCATCAGGCTGTCGGCCGGCGAAGCGATTGAGGTCCGCCGGGCCGCATGTTCGTCGGTCAGTGCCCGGACGTCGAAGATCGGATCGTAGCCGCGGAGCGAGAGCTTGAACCCGTTCTTCCCGTCTTTCGACCCGTGGCAGGTGCCGGCATTGCAGCCGACCCGCGAGAGGGCGGGGGCCACGTCACGAACAAAGTCGGGTTGCAGTTCGCCGGCCGTCGCGCCGGTCGTGCGCACGGCCACGGTGGCTTTCCTGTCTCCGACTTCAATGGTGACCTGGCCCGCGCCGTCGCCGCGGGGGCGGATCAGGCCGGCCCGCGTGACTTCTAGCCAGTCCGGCCCGGACAGCTTGGCCGCGCGAGTCACGTCGCGGGTGGTGCCATCATTCATGCGGGCGGTGACCACGACCTGCGCGTATTGCACCGGCCCATTCAACTCGATGGCCGCGGGCTCGACGGTGATCTCGCGGATGCCCGCCGGGACGGGATCGGGCTCGACCGTCTCCTCTGGCCAGGTGAGCGCGGTGGATGTCTTTGCGACAGTCGCCGACACGGCCGGGGCGACCGGCCATTCGCGGGTCTGCTTCGCGGTTTCCGTCTCGTAGATGCGGAAGGTGCCGTCGCCCCCTGCCGCGACGAACTGCTTGCCGTCCGGGAACACGGCGACCGCATACACACCGGCGGGGACCTTGGCTTTGCTGACGACCTTCACGCCTTCGACGTAGTAATTCTCCAACTCGGCCTTCTCGGCGGCCGAGCGTGACGTGACGACCTTGGCGTTGATCGCCTTGATCCGCTCGGGGAGTTTCGTGTCGAACTCGTAGCCGTACACGGCCACTTCGCCGGCCGCGTCGAGTCCGCCCCCGACGATGATCCGCTTGCCGTCACCGGTGACGGCGACCGACCAGACCCGGCCGGTGATCGCGGGCAGTTGCCGGATGAGGTTGCCGTCGTCGCCGATCACCCGGGCCGTGAGCCGGGCCAGGCGGTAGATGCGCGGCTGACCGTCCGCACCGCCGACGATGACCTCGTCGCGGGTCGGGTGCCGGGCGATCGAGAGCAGGCCGCCGCGGAGCGCGCCCGGGGTGATGCTCGTGATGTTGTCGATGAACCGCTGGGTCGCGACTTCGGTGAGTTTGCACGACCGGTCCCGGCCGACGCTGACGAGTTCCTTACCGTCGACGCTGAAGACCGTGCCGAGCACCCAGTCGTTGTGTGCCCCCTGATAGAGGACCTGCTTGCCGGTGCTGGCATCGACGGCCCGCACGGCGAACCCGTCGGCCGAGCCGAAAGCGATCAGCTTGCCGTCCGGCGACCAACTCACGCCGTACAGCGTGTCGGCCGAGACGGGGACGCTGAGCTTCAACTTCTTCTTCGCGACATCCCAGACCTGCAACTCGCCGAGCCGACCGGGCAGGCCGCCCGCGACGGCGAGGAGTTTGCCGTCGGGCGAGAACCGGATCGACTCGATCCGCTCGGCCAGGCCGATGAGCCGGGCCTCGATTCCGGTGCCGTCGGCCCGGTGCAGCAGGGTCTCGTGGAAACCGGAGACGGCGATGAACCGGCCATCCGGCGACACGTCGAGCGCGGAAACGACCGGCGGCCGGGTGTAAGTGGGTGGGTGCTGATCGTCGTGCAGCGCAGTGGCCGGGGGTGAATCGTCGGCCGCGCCCTGCTTGATCCAGTTCTCGATGACGGCGATCTCGGCGGCGGTCAGTTTGCGGGCGTCACCCGGCGGCATAATGGCATGGCCGGCGATGCCGCGGATGCGGGCGAGCAACTCGCTCTTATCGGGGGCTTTGGGCGTGACGGCGGGGTCGCCCGAGTCGCCGCCGGCCCGCAGTCGGCCTGCCTCGGTCATGACGAAGCCGCCCTGCGCGCGCGCAGGCTGATGGCAGCCGAAACAGTGGGTTTGCAGGAGCGGGCGGACATCTTTGACGAAGCTGACGGCCGGCGGGTCGGCCGCCGGGGCCATGCCGGAGAACAGGAGAACCGCCACGAGCGATCGCGTGCCGAGAGCCATGGCCGGCAACCTTCTGTCGAAGTGGGGTGGCGCCAGGATCGGCCCTGGCCGGCCACGCCGGCGATCGAAAGACAAAGCCCATCCGCCGGCCGGATTCGTCGACCGGGGTAGCCGGGCCCCGTGGCCCGGCAGGCAGCAATAAGGTAGGAAGCCCGCCGAGCGGGCCACCCGTCAGGTTAACGGCCCGAAACACGCCAGTCAAACGGATTCGGGGATCACGGAACCGGGGGACTGCATTCGGGGTATCCCCAGCCGGTCGCGTGGCGGCTGACGGGATTGCATTGGTTGGTCAAGTCGCCACCTTGCACCCGCTCCCCTGACCCGCCACAATCACCTAATGCTTTCGGGGAGGCGGGCTTGTCGTTTCTGACGCCGTGGGTGTTGTGGGGGTTGGTGGCGACCGGGATACCGGTGGTCATTCACTTCTTCTTTCGGAGCCGGTTCCGCACCGTCGATTGGGCGGCGATGGAGTTTCTCCGCCAATCGATCGAGCAGACCAACCGCCGGCTGCGCTTTCAGGAACTCCTGCTCCTCATCCTCCGCTGCCTCATGGTCGCACTGGTCGCGCTCGCGCTGCCCCGGCCCGTCTGGCGGGGCGTGGTCGGCGGCGGGGGCGATGCCGTCGATGTCGTGCTGGTCATCGACACCTCGCTCAGCATGGCCGCACGCGACGGCGGGCCGACCCGGCTCGACCGGGCGAAGGCCGCGGCCCGCGCCGTGCTCGAACACCTCCCCGCCCACTCCACCGCGCAGGTGATCACGTTCTCCGACCGGGCGACGCTGCTCGGCCCCCGACAGCCGGCCGACCTCGATCAGGCCCGGCAAGCCATCGACAACATCGTGGCCACGGCCCGGGGCAGCGATCTGGCCGCCGGGCTGAACCTCGCGCAGACTGCGGTCCGCCGGGGCACCTCACCACAGCGAGAGGTGTACATCCTCACCGACGCGCAGGGCCTGGCGTTTGACCGGCAGGCGTCGGTGGTGTCCGAGGCCGCGAAGAAGATCGCCGAGGTTGCCACGGTGTATGTGGGCCGGTGCGGCAAAGAGGTCACGCGCAATGCCAACCTGATCGGGCTCGCTCCGCAGACGGGGTTGCCGCACACCGGCGAGCGGGTCGGCTTCGCTGCGTTGATCCGCAACACGGGCCGGGAGCCATTGCGCGACCTCAGCGTGTCGCTGACGGCCGACGGCGACGAACGCCGGCAGGAGACGGTGCCGCTGGCCCGACTCGAGCCCGGCGAGACGCGGGCCGTTACGCTGACCGCCCGCTGGACCGAGCCCGGTTGGCGGACTGTCACCGCGCGGGTCCGCTCCGACGAGCAACCGGGCGACGACCGCTTCGACCGCGTGCTGCGCGTCCGTGACAAGGTCCGCGTGCTGGTCATCGACGGGGCGGCCAACCCCCGCGAGCCGGAGCGGTCGGCCAGCTACTTCCTGCTGCACGCGCTCGCGCCGGTGAAGGAAGCCGACCGGGCCGGTTACTACCTCCAACCCCGGCTCGTGACGCCGGGCCAGGCCACGCCGAGCCTGCTGGCCGACAGCGACCTTTGCATCCTCGTGAACGTCGCAGTCGAGCGCGAGGCAGGCAAGCCGGGCGAGGTACTGCCCGGCGACTTCGCCGAGGCGCTGTACCGGTACGTGCGCGACGGCAAGTCGCTGGTGGTGTTTGCCGGCGACCGGGTCAACCCCGCGGCCTACGCCCGCGCGTTCGTCGACCGGTTGCCGATGCTGCCGCTCCGGCCCACGGGCCTCAAGAACTACCCCGAACGTGCCGAGCCGGGCATCGATCGCGGCGGATTCACCGACCCGGCCTTCGCCAAGTTCCGCGACGACGACACGTACCAGACCTTCGCCCAGGTGAAGACGCAGAAGCTGATTACCGGCGAAGCGCTCCCGGCCGTCGAGGGCCGGTCGCCGACGCGGGTGCTGATGCGGGCGACTGACGGCAACGCGCTGATCGCGTCCCGCGGAGTCGGCGCGGGTGCGGTCGCATTCGTGACGACCTCGGCCGATGCGAGTTGGACCGATCTGCCGATCTGGGTGAACGCCAACGTGCCGATCATCGACGCGCTGCTGGCCCATCTACTGCTGGCCGAAACGGACTCGCACAATGCCGAGGCGGGGGCGGGGCTGCGCTGGTTCGCCCCGGCCGGGGATGCCGAGCGGCCGTTCGTCCTGATCCGGCCCGACGGTGAGCGAGTCCGTCTGGGCAAGCCCGAGCCGATCCAGGGGCGACCCCGAGTCGTAGCAACCGACACGCCGCTGGCGGGCATCTACCGCATCGCCCCCGCCGACGCCACAGAGACCCGCGCTCCGCCGTTCGCCGTCGTCTACGATCGCGAAGAGGCGATGACGCCGGAGATACTGACTGACTCGGCCATCGACGAGCGGCTGGGTGCGAAGCCAATCCACGTGACCGTGACCGATGACCTGAGCCCGTTCGCGGGTGGCGAGCGGGCCAAGCGCGAGTGGACGCCGAAGCTGCTCTGGGCCCTGCTCGCGCTCGGGATCGCTGAGACGCTGCTGGCCTGGTACGTGGGACAACCGAAGTAATGGAACACTCGGAAACCGCATGAACTGGTTTCAACGACTGCTGGGGCTCGACTTTCCGGCCGGTGCCGACCTGACCTCGCTGCGGTTCGCCCTGCGCGGCGGGCTGCCCGGTTGGCTGGTCGCGCTGCTCGTCACGCTCGTGATCGCCTTCGCGGTGCTGGTCTACTCGCGAGAGTCGGTCGGCCCTTTCCGCTCGCGGCGGTGGTGGCTGGCGGGGGTACGGGCCGCGCTGCTGGCCATGCTGGTCGCGCTCGTCGCCCGGCCCGCGGTCGTCGCCGAGGCGGAGGGCGTGCGCAATCGGCCGGTGGTGATACTGGTCGACGACTCGGCGAGCCTCAAACTTGCCGACCGCCGGCTGAGTTCCGCTGATTTGCTCCGCGTCGCCATCGCCACGGGCAACGCCCCGGCCGACGCCAACCCCGAGGGGCCGGAGTGGCAGTCGGCTGCGAAGGAGGAACTGGCCCAGACGCCGCGACTCGAACTCGTGCGCTCTGCGTTCAAGTCGACCCGCATGGACCTCGGTAACAAGCTGGCCCAGAAGTTCGCCACCAGCGCGTACCTGTTCGGGGCCAAGCCGCGCCGCGTCGCCGTCGGCGGCATCGACAAGGCGCTGACGGCCGAGGAACAGCGGACCGCCCTGTGGGACGTGCTCCGCGAGATCGCGGCCACGCCCGAGGGCGACGTGCCCGGCGCGATCGTGCTGGTCACCGACGGGCTAGACAACGCCAGCCAGGCGACGCTCGAAGAGACCATTGCCGAGTTGAAGAAAGCCGACGTGGCGGTGCACGTGTACGGCGTCGGTTCGACCGATTCGGGGGCGGTCCGGCTGATCGATGCCGCGGTGCCCGAGACGCTGTTTCTCGACGACATGGCCAACGTACCGGTGCGGTACATGTACCGTGGCACGGGCACGCCGATGGCAGTCGTGACCGCGATGCTCGCGGGCAAAGAGGTGGCGAAGACGGAAGTGAAGCTGGAGCAGGGCGAAGGGCGGACGACGCTGAGCTTTGTGCCCGAGCGGCGGACCGGCGCGACTCCCGAGGGCGAGTTGATCGTCTCCATCCGGCTTAAAAACGATCCCGGGGCGACCGACGACGTGCGCAAGCCAGTCCGGGTCTCCGAGCGGCGGGTGCGGGTGCTCGTCGTCGACGATGCGCCGCGGTGGGAGTTCAAGTTCCTCCAGCCCGCGCTGAGCCGCGACCGGCGCGTCGATGCGACTTACTTCGTATTGCAGGGCGATCCGCGTGCCCTGCGGGGCGTGCCGTTCGTGCCCACGTTCCCGACCCGCGACAAGTTGTTTTCGTACGACCTCGTGATCCTTGGCGACGTGCCGCCCTCGGCACTCGGGCCGGACGGCGTGGCGACACTGACCGATTATGTGCGCGACGGCGGCGGGCTGGTGGTGATCGCGGGGCGCAAGGCGATGCCGGCAGATTATGCGGACACGCCGCTCGCCGAGGTGCTGCCGGTGGAGTTCGTGCCGGTGCGGTTTCCCCCGGCCGGCGACGAGCGGACGTCGGCGGTGGTGCCGGAGTTGACGGCCGCGGGCCGGCGCAGCCAGATGACCAACCTCGCGGCCTCGCCCGAGGAGAACGAACAACTCTGGCGCGAGTTGCCCGGCTTCTACTGGCACTACCCGGTAACCCGGCTGAGGCCGGGCGCGACCGCGCTGGCAACCATCGGTCGGCGGGCAGGCGACGACACGGCCGAGCCGGTCATGGCCGCCCAGTATTACGGAAAAGGCCCGGTGCTGTTCATCGGTGGCGAGGAAACCTGGCGGTGGCGCTATAACCAGGGCGATCGGCTGTTCGCGAGGTTCTGGGGGCAGGTGGCCTATCAACTCGGGTTGCCGCACCTGCTCGGGCAGGCGAGCCGGGTACAACTCGCGCTCGACCGCTCGGAGGCGGTGGTGGGTCGGCCGGGCTACGTGTACGCCCGGCTGTACGACTCCGACTATCGGCCGTTCGTGGCGGACACGGTCCCGGCCACGCTGGAGCACGTCGACGCGCCGGGCGGGGAGAAGGCGAAAAACGTGTCGCTGACGCCGGTCCCGGGCCGGGTCGGCGAGTACCGGGTGCTGCTACCCAACGACGTGGCCGGGCGGTATGAGCTGAAGTTGCAACAACCCGAAACGGGTTCGCTGCCGTTCCGCGTGGTGCTGCCGCCGGGCCATGAACTGGAACCGCTGGGGCTGAATGAACCAGCTCTGAAAAGTCTCGCCAAGGAAACGGGCGGCGCGTTCTATCGGGAGGAAGACCTCGCCCGTCTGCCGAGCCGGGTCCAGCAGCGGACCGCCCCATTCACGGCCCGCCAGGAAGCCATCCTCTGGGGCCCGATGGCGCTGGTGCTATTCCTGAGCCTGGTTACCGCGGAATGGATCGGAAGGAAGTTTGCGAACCTGAGTTGAGCGGTAGGACTGGTATTGAGTGGTTACGGGTTCATTGATACTGATGCTCGAGGATGATGCTGAGCGATTGGCACGCTTTGCAGCCGTTTTGCTGGGCCTGGATCCGACGATAGAACTTCGAGTTTGGCGTGATGCACATGTGATGATCCGTGAAGCCGGGTTGTTTCTTTCGCAGGCCGCGTTGATCTCACTCGATCACGATCTCGAACCGGAACCCGGATCACCTGACCCCGGTGACGGATACATGGTCGCTCAGTGGCTGGTATCGCAGCCGGTTATTCGCCCTGTCATTGTGCATTCCAGCAACGGGGAGCGTTCATCCTGGATGGCCGGCGCATTCGACTTGGAGGGCTGGCAACATTTTCGCGTTCTTCCAGTCGGAGAAGACTGGATCGAATCTGATTGGCGACGTCTGGTCCGCCGACTTCTCCGCAAAACGAAATGAAGTCATCGACAAGTCACAAGATGCAAGGACGTAACTCGAGCGGGGATCCGCCCCCCCCGCCGTCCCGCCGGCCGGTCACGATCCCGCGACGGAACCGAAGGCAAATCCGAGTTGATGGCGACGTTCGCCGACAATTAGTCGACCAGTCACTGGCGCATCAGACCCGAGAATCCCGCTATCCGTGATGGTCTGTTTCCCTCCCCCCTTGCGGGGGAGGGCCAGGGTGGGGGGGTGTTCCCGCGCGCTGGCCTGTGGGATTGTGTCGAGGATCCTGACTCCCCCCCACCCCAGCCCTCCCCCACGAGGGGGGAGGGAGCAAGACGGGATGCCTCTCCCGCGAGGTGGGGAGCAAGACGGGCCGCAGGTGCGATCACACTTGGAAATCGCTTGACTCTGTCGGCCTTTTCCCGGACAAAATGCAGAGTCATCCCCCTTTCGTTCGAATCCGATCGTCTCGAGGTGAGTCCCATGGCAGAGTCGTGGCGCTGGTGGAATCGTTCGGTGTCGAGTCTCCAGCGTCGAACCGGCCGACGGTCCGCGCTGCGGTGCGTGTCTCTCGAAGACCGGGTGACGCCGGCGGCCTTGCTGCCCGACTTGCTCGTCCGGCAGGACTACCTCAACGGTTGGACCATCAACAACATCACGGGCGGCAAGGAGATCCGGTTCTCCACGGCGATGGCCAACGGTGGGGCCGGCGCGTTCGAGATGCGCGGCACGCAGGTCTACGTCACCAACCCGGACGGGACGACGAAGCAGGCTGTCACCCAGCGCATCTACAACAGCGACTCCACCTACACCGATGTGCCTTCGGGCTTCTTCACCTATCACTCGGGTCACGGGCACATTCACTTCGACGACATGGCCCAGTCGCGGCTTCGCCTCCGCCCGGCCGACAACAGTGTCGGTGCGGTCGTGGTCGAAAGCGAGAAGACCAGCTTCTGCCTGATCGACATCGATCATTACGCGCCAAGCCTGCCCGGCTCGCCGGCGACCTCCGTTTACAACTCGTGCAACCCTACCTTCCAGGGCATCTCGGTCGGATGGAACGACGTGTATAGTTCGGGCCTCGAGGGACAGTCGATCCCGCTAATCGGCGTGCCGCCCGGCAACTACTGGCTCGAGGTCGAGTGCGACCCGCTCAACGTGGTGCAGGAGACCAACGAATCCAACAACGTCACACGGGTGGCGATCACGATCACCAGCACGCAGTTGCCGAATATCGGCTTCCGCATCCTGTCCGGCACGCCGACCGGCGCGAGCGCGGCCCCGACGGATCACCTCGATTTCAACTTCAACATGGCGGTCGACCCGACGACGGTCACGCCGGGCACTTTCAGCTTTACCGGACCGACCGGGGCGATCCCCGTGACGGGCGTCCAGCAGCTCTCGGCAACGCAGTTCCGCGTCAACTTCGCCAATCAGGGCCTCGTCGGCACGTACACGATGACGGTCAGCCCGACCATCAAGAACACCCTGGGCGCGTACCTTGACCAAAACAACAACGGCACTGGCAACGAGACTGCCGACCAGTTCTTCAACATCTTCACAATTGTCTCTCCCAAGATTGTCGCCAACACGCCCTCAGGGCAGACGACCACGCCGGTAAGCAGCGTCCGCGTCACTTACAACAAGGCGATGGACTCGTCGACGTTTACGATGGCCGACATCGTCAGCTTCACCGGCCCCGGCGGCGTCGATTTGATGAGCCAGATACAGAGCGTGGTCCCGGTCTCGTCCGGCGGCACCAGTACGCTGTTCGACGTCAACTTCACCACGCAGACCAACCTCGGCAGCTATTCGCTGGTCGTCGGGCCGGACGTCCGCGACGCGGAACAGAACCTCGTCGACCAGAACAGCGACGGATCCACGAACACCGTGGCCGACCGCTTCACAGCGTCGTTCGCCGCCGGCGTCGTCGGGCCGGACACGTTCGGGTATGTCGCCATGCCCGACACGTTCCAGAACATTGACCTGGTGGGCCAGTCCGGCATTTTCACAATCCATGCCAGTGCCGATAACGCGTCGGTCGCGGTCAACCTCGGCACCAACACGTTCACCTTCTACGGAACCACCTACACCGGTGCGAGCAGCCTGTTCGTCAGCACCAACGGGCTGATCACATTCGGCACATCGAATTCGTCGGCCTCCAACGGCGCGATGTCCACGATCTCTCAGCCGGCGATTGCCGTGCTGTGGGATGACTGGCGGGCCGGTACCGGCAATCCGGAAGTCCTCGGCAAGTTCTTCGACGACAATACCGACGGCATCAACGATCGCCTCGTGGTCCAGTGGAACCGTCAATACCACGCCGGCAGTACTGCGGGCACGGTGACATACCAGGCCATCCTCGAACTCAACACCGGGGCCACGCAGGGCAAGATCGTCTGCAACTACCCCGACGCAGATTCGGGCGACGCCTACTCCAACGGCGCATTCGCGACCGTCGGCGTGAAGGCTACGGGCACGGGCGGGTCGGCTCTGCAAGTGCTCACGAACAACATCCAGTACCTGATCGGCAGCGGCAAAGCGTTCCAGTTCACCGTCCCGGTCGTTAGCTCGATCACCCGCGTGGATACGAACCCGGTCGATGCAGGCGACACCGTCGATTACTTGGTCACATTCAATCAGCCGATCAACCCGGTCGGCCTGGACCAGAGCGACTTTACCCTGACCGCGACGGGCGGCCTGACCGGCTTCAGCGTGGTGGAGATCCACCCGACATCCACGCCCTACCAGTACGAAGTCCACGTCAACACCGGCGTCGGCAACGGAACGCTGCGTCTGAACTATCTCGACGACGATACCGTCAGCAGTTTCTTCGGTCCGAAGTTGGGCGGCGTCGGGCTCAACAACGGCAACTTCAACAAGGGCGAAGTCTACACCGTCGTCCAGCAACCGCCGGGCGTCAACCGCGTGGCCATCGATAATGATGCGGGCCAGCGATCGCAGGTTCGATCGGTCACCGTGTACTTCGACCGCGTCGTGAACTTCTCTGGTGCGGCGGCAGCGGCATTCGCGGTCAACGGGCCGGGCGGTGCGGTGTCCTTCACGGCAGATACGAGCGTCAGCACCCCGAGTTTCACTGCCGTCAAGCTAGACTTCGGCGGGTCTGTGCCCGATGGCCGGTACACCGTCACTGTCGTGGGCAATCAGGTCAGCACCGGCGGCGTATTCCTCAACGGCGACGGCACCGGCGCGGGGACCAACTACTCCACCGGTTTCCACCGTTTGTTCGGCGATGTCAACGGTGACGCCACGGTCGGCTCGAGCGACTTCCTCCAGTTCCGCCTAGCGTACGGCAGCAACAACGCGTTCTTCGACACGGACGGCGACGGCACTGTGACGGCGGCCGACTTCCTCCAGTTCCGGCTGCGGTTCGGCACCACCATCTGATGCCGGGGGCCGACGGTCGCCCACCCTGGTTCCGTAACATTCCCGCCGTCCGCCCTTGCACATCGGGTGGGCGGCGGGCAGAATACGAACTACGGTCACCCAAAACTTTCGGTCCCACCGGCCGGCATGGCCTCGCACCTGTTCCCACCCCTGAACGCCCTGCGGCGGCGCGAGCGGCTGATTGCCGGCGCGTGGGCGGCCGCGCGGTGGGTTGCGATTGTCCTGGCCGGGCTGGCCGTGGCATGCACCGTCGATTGGTGGATCGACCTTCGTCGGGACACCCCGTATCCACTTCGGATCGGCATGCTGGCGAGCCAGGTTGTGCTCGCGGCCGCGGCCGGGGCTGTGCTGTTGCTTCCGGTCGTTCGCCGGCGGAGCCACGAACAGCTGGCTCTGTTCGTCGAAGAGAAGTTGCCCGCCCTGGGCCACCGGCTGATCTCCGCGGTGCAGTTTCATCACGGCGGGCCGAAAGTGGCCGGGATGTCGTCCGCGTTAATCGCCGAGACGACTCGCGAGGCGAGCCGGGCCGTCAGCGAATTGAATTTCGCCAAACTCGCCGACCACCGCCGCCTTCAATCGGCCTGCTGGCTCGCCCTGGCCATCGTAGCGGTCGTCGCCATTGCCGGGGCGCTCTGGCCGCGGACGCTTCCGGCCCTCGTCGCCCGGCAACTGCTCGCCGACTGCCCGATTCCCCGTCAGAACCAGATCACCAATCAAACCGCCCTGGTCCAGCCCGCCAACGAACCGGTGGAACTCCGGTTCCGGATCGATGGCCCGGCCCCGTCGTCGGGCGAACTGCGGATTGCGCCTGCCGGTGGGTCGGCCGAGCGATTCACTTCCGAGGTCACACTCGACGACGGCGTCTGGAAGCTCGCTCACGCGGCCCCGACCGGTGACTTCGATCTCGAAGCGTGGATCGGCGACGCCCGGTTGCGCGAGCCGGGCCGGGTCCGCCTCGTGCCCCGGCCCGCGGTGTCGGATCTCTCGGCCGTGTTGATGCTGCCCGCGTGGGTGGGCGTCCGCCCCGACGGCTCGCGCTACGAACTGCCCCAAGCCCGCGGTGAAGTGGCTGGCATCGGCGGCTGTGCGGTCCGCGTGACGGTGAAGACCCAGAAGCCGGTCGTGAAGGCGTCGCTCGACCTGCTCGGCCTGTCGGAGGGCGGCAAGGCCCCGGCCGTGAAGCGGACACTCGCTCCGGTCGAGGGTGCCGGCCAGTCATTCGTCTTCCAGTTCGACCTGCGGGAAGACGAGGCGGCCTATTGCGTCCGCGTGGTCGATGAGTACGGTTTCGAGAATGTCGATCCGCCGCGCCGCGAGGTTCGGCTCGTGCCCGAGGAGCCGCCGACCGTGGCCCTGCTGATCGAATCATTCCGGCCCGACGGGGCGAGCGGCACGGCCGAAGACTTCGAGGCCGAGGGCGTGCCGGTGCCGCTCGGCGGTGCGGTCCGCATCGGGTACGTCTGCCAGCACCCCTACGGATTGGGCCGTGCGACGCTGGTTTACCGGGTGAATGAAGGCGACTGGCGGCGGTTTTCGCTCACGGAGACCACCCCCACCGAGGCGACCGGCCCGTTGGATTTGAAACGGGGTTGCTTCCAGAAGAGTAAACCTGCGGACCAGGTGCAGTTCTCGGCCGTGCCATCTCCCGACGCCGCCCGCCTGCCGGGCCGGCTCGAAGGGGGCGGTCGCTTCGATTTCCAGACCCGCGGGCTGCCCGGGCTGAAGATCGGCGACACGATCGAGTATTTCATCGAGGTGTCGACCAGGCACCCTGAGACCCCGCTGGCCGGGCGATCCGAAACCCGGGCCAAGAAGGTCGTGACTGTGACGGAACTCGTCGAGTGGATCGATGCGACCCTGCGGCAGGAAGACCGCATCCGCCGGCTGGCCGACCGCCAGCGTGGCGTGTTTGAAGACAAGCCCGCCCCCAAGCCCTGACCCGAGGCGACTCATGCGTCCTCTGTCGACAGCACTGTTACTCGGCCTGCCGCTCTGCGTGTCGGCTGCGGACTCCGACCTCCCGGCCGCCCGCGACCGCCAGGCTGCCGTGCAGGCGGACACCGAGCAACTCGCCCGCCGGGTCGGCACCATGCTCCGCGTCATGGAGCATTACAAGCTCGACGCAGGCGGGGAGAAGAAGTTGCTCGAGGAGGCGGCCGGCACACTGGGCGGGCTCTCGCAGAAGCAGATGACCGAGGTCCTGAATCAGCTGGATGCGGCGATGAAGGCCGCGGATGCCGAGTCGGCCAACAAGCAAGTCGATGCCGCTTACGCCGGGCATCGCGACGCGCTCCGCAAGCTGAAGAATCTGCTCGGACGGTACGACGCGATCCGCGACCTCGACTCGGCAGTCCACAAACTCGATAAGCTGGCACGCGACGAGGTCGAACTCGGCTTTCGCATCTCAGACGTGCTGCAGGATTCGCTCGACGGCTCCTCGGCCGACCCCGTCCGCCGGAAACGCGTGATCCGGGCCGACTTCCCGAGCAACCGTGCCCGCCGGGAGGCGGAGGAGCAGAACGACCACCGCAAGGAGTTCGACGCCGCCCTGAAACAACTGCGGGCTCTGCGACTGAGCCTGAGGGCCGACCAGCGTGAGCGGTTGACCTATGCCGAGCAACTGCTCGTCGACCGCGACATCGCGACCGCGCTGGCGGAGCTGACCACGCGCATCCGCCCCGAAGGCACCGTCGAGAACCGGCACCGCGACTGGGAGGTCGCGACTCAGCAGGCGTGGGCCGTCGCTGCGATCCTGCAGGAAGCGAGCCTGTCGCTGCGAGCCCCGAAGGAAAAGCTGCTCGCGCTCCGCGAGGCCCGGCAGAACCTGTCCGCGGCCGTGGACAAACTCACGGAGCAGCGGCAGGCGGCCCACGACTTCGCACTTGAGAACGCCGCCCGCGAGCCGGAAGCGCCCGCGGCCCGGCCCCGCGGCGGCCTCTTCTTCAACAAGATGATTGCCGACGATCCGGTGATCACGAAGACCCGTCAACTCGCCGACGAGAACGGCCGGCTGGCCCACTCCGTCCGCGGGATCCAGGTGCAGCTCAAGACCCTCGCCCCCGGACCGGCCTCGAGCCTTGCCCGGGCCGTCGCTCTGCTCCACATCGCGGGGCAGGCCACCCGGCAATACGCGCCACTCTTCGCGGTCGGCTACCGCACCTGGGCCGACGCCCAACTCCGGACCGCTCTCGCGGAGCTGGACCTGGCGATCGCCGCGGCCGAGAAGGAGCGGGCTGACCCGCTCGCCGCCACCGAGGCCGCATTGAAGCAGATAGATCAGTTGATCAAGGAGCAGAAGGCGATCGCGGAAGAGACGAACCGCTCGGCTGAGTCTCGCGATGCCGACGCCGCCCGGCAGCAGGCCCAGAAGGAACGCGAACTGGCCAAGCAGACCGAAGCGACGGCGCAATCGCCCCTGCCCACGCCCCCGCAGACGAAAGAGCTGATCAAGGATGCCGCCAACTCCATGAAGAAGGCAGGCACCGATCTCGACACGAACAAGACCGAGGCGGCCAAGCGCGACCAGCAGGCCGCCATCGAGAAGCTCGAAGCCGCGAAGAAGGACCTTCTCGACGCAGCCGAGAAGATCAACCAGCGGCGCGAGGAAGTGGCCCAACTGGAAGAGCTCGAGAAGAAGCTCGGAAACCTCGTGAAGGAGCAGCAGGCCGTCGCCGACCGCGCGAAGCAGCAGGCTGCCAGCGACAAGCCCGACAACCGCGAGACGGCGAAGCAACAGGAGAAGGTCAAGCCGCCGACGAATGAACTGGCAAAAGACCTTCAGGAAATGACGCCGGAGGTCGCGAAGGAAGTGGCCAAGGCGGCCGAGAAGATGGAAGCGGCCCAGAAGCTGCTCAAGGAAGACAACGCGAAGGACGCCGCCTGGCGGGCCGAGCGGGCGCAGAAAGACCTCCAGCGGGCCGAGCGCATGCTGAAGGACGAGATCGCCAACCGCAAGGCGGAAGAACTCTTCGATCAGAGCAAGCTTCAGCCGAACAACATCGACCCCGTCCAGGCGGCTCGCGAACTGTCGAAGGCGATGGAGCAGACCGACGAGGCGCAGAAAGCCAGCGCCCAGGCGCAGAAGAACCCCGCGTCGGAAAACCTCGCGAAGAAGCAGGAAGAACTGGCCAAGCTGGCTGAGAAGTTGGGCGAAGAAGCCGCGGCCGAGTTGGCGAAGAACGCGGCCAAGGATCTGAACAAGGGCGAACTCAAGCAGGCGCTGACCGAGCAGCAGAAGGCCCTGAGCGAGATGGCGAAGCAGGCCCAGGCGGATGCCGGGAAGGAAAACCTCGCGAAGGACCAGAAGGCTCTGATGGAGGCAACCCAGCAACTCGCGAAGTCGCAGGAAGCGACCACGATGGCCCAGGAGGCGATCAAACAGGCGATGGCCAATTCGCCGGACCAGTTGAAGCAGCAACTCGAGCAGGCGGCCCAGCAACTCGACAAAGCCGGTCAGGAGTTGCAGAAGGGCGACGCCCAAAAGGCGAACCAGGCGCAGAACAAGGCAAAGGACTCGCTGGACCAGTTGATGCAGATGATCGAGCAGGCCGCGGCCATGGCCGAGCAGATGCCGCAGATGCCACCACCGAAACCGGGCGAACAGCCCGGGGAGCAGCCGGGCGACAAGCCGGGGCAGAACCCGAACGAGACGCCGGATGCGACCGAGAACCCGAACGGCAACCGGCCGCCGGACCAACTGAAACAGAATGCGAAAGCCCAGCTCACGCCGGGCGATGCCGACGGCTCATTCCTGCACCTGCCGGCCAGGCAGCGCGAGCTGATCAAGCAGGCGCTTGCGGAGAAATTGCCGCCGGAGTACTCGAGCCTGATTCAGCAGTACTTCGTCAACGTCGCCAAGGGTAAGCCCGCGACCAAGCCGGCCGCGGAGCCCGCCCGGCCGAAACCCTGACACCCAGCGGATACTCGGACATGAAGCGTCTCATCGTCGCCGCCGTGATTACCGCCCTCGGGGTCGCCCCGCTCCGCGCGGCCGCGCCCGGCGATACGGCCAAGATTGATGAGGCAACCCGCAAGGCGACGGCGTCCGCGCTGCAGTGGCTCGGCACGAAGCAGAATGCCGACGGCTCGTGGAGCGAGGCCCGCTTTCCGCACAATACCGCGATCACGGCTTTCGCGCTCCTCGCTTACATGAGTCAGGGGCACCTCCCGGGGCAGGGGCCGTTCGGGCCGGAGATTTCGAAAGGCACGCGCTTCCTGCTCACCTCCGGCACGGCCGACGGCTACCTCGTCGGCTCGCGCGGGGGAAACATGTATTGCCACGCCATGGCGACGCTCGCGCTCGCCGAGTTGTGGGGCATGTCCGGCGATCAGGAAGTCCGCCCGGTGTTGGCTAAGGCGGTCGATCTCATCGTCCGCTGCCAGAACCGCGAGGGCGGCTGGCGATACGACCCGACGCCGAGCAGCGCGGACGTCTCCGTCACCATTATGCAAGTGATGGCGTTGCGGGCCGCGAAGAACGGCGGCCTGCACGTCCCCGATCAGACGCTCGACAACGCCATCAAGTACATCCTGAGTTGCTACGACGAGCGGACCGGCGGATTCGGTTACACGACCATGCTGCGCACGCGGCCGGGCTTCGCCCGCACGGCGGCCGGAGTGTGCGTGCTGCAACTCAGCGGAAAGCACGATGCCCTCCAGATCCCCAAGGCCGTCGAATACCTGAAGGCTAATTTCGAGACCCGCGAACATTTCTGGTATGGGCACTATTACGCCTCGCACGCCATGCACCAGGTGGGCGGGAAAGAGTGGGAGGCCTGGTACGACCGGCTGAAGACGACGATGCTGCGGTTGCAGTCGGCCGACGGGAGTTGGACTCGGGCGGGCTACGACCGCGAGGGCGTCGGCCCGTGTTACGCTACCTCGATCGCGGTCATTTCCTTGAGCGTACCGGCAGGGTACCTGCCGATCTTTCAGCGTTAGGGCGTCGGGCCTTTTCGGAAGAATAGCCGGCCCAGCGCTGTGCCCACCAGCACCCCGCCACCTCCCAGTAATGCTGCCAGGAACATGCGCCGCGAGAACCGCGGACGCGGTGTGCTGCCGGAGCCGGGCTGAGCCGTCCGACCGGACCCGCTCGCCGGCCGGGGGACGCCACGCGGCGGCGTCGAGTCGCTTTCCGGACGACTTCGCACGGCCGACCGCTCGGGAGCGATGACCCGGCCGGAGGGCGCTTCGAAGCTCATGGCCGCCTTGCTGAGCTTGGGCAGTTCATTCGACGACGGCGGCGGGACATGTTCGGGCGCGAGCGGCAGCAACACATCGATCAGATCGAGACAGCTCTGATACCGGTCGGCCGGGTCTTTCTCCAGCATCCGCATGACGATCGCGGACACCTCGGCCGGGACTTCGGGCCGTTCCTCGGCGATCGGCCGGACGCGGTCGGACTGGTGCTGCATCAACTTCTGGGCGATCGTGCCCGTGGTGAACGGCGGATGACCGACCAGCAGAAAGTACAGTGTGCCGCCGAGGGCGTAGATGTCGGAACGGATGTCCGCGGCATGGCTGTCGCGGGCCTGTTCGGGTGCGAGGTAGTCGGCCGTGCCGATGACGTTCCTGCCGGCGGTGCGCCGGGTGAGCGGGTCGCTGGTATCGCCGAAGAACCGTGCAAGGCCGAGGTCGAGCAGCTTTACCTGGCCGGCCCGGTCGACAAGCAGATTCGACGGTTTGACATCCCGATGGATCAGGCCGGCCTCGTGGGCGTGCTGCAGTCCGCAGGCGGCCTGCACGGCATACTCGACAGCCCGGCCGACGTCGAGTGGCCCGCCGCGTTTGACGATGTCCTGAAGGTTGGCGCCCTCGACATACTCCATGACGAGGAAGTGGAGCGGCCCGTCAGTGTCGATGTCGTGGGCCCGGACGATGTTGGGGTGGTTCAACGCGGCGACGGCTTGGGCCTCGCGGTAAAAACGTTCGAGGCTGGTGCGATCTCCCGCCCGCTCGGCCGGCAGTACCTTGATCGCCACCCGTCGGCCGAGCCGCAGGTGTTCGCAGAGGAACACCTGGCCCATGCCTCCGGTACCAATGTGCTCCATCAGGCGGTACTTTCCGCTGATGATGAAGTTCCGCCATTTGCCCTTGAGCAGCAGTCCGGCCTGGAGATTTGTGAGGATGCCGTCGTCGACGAGTTGCTGTGCGGCGACCCGGGGGGTCGGGAACTGGTCGGGATCATACGAACGCAGTCTGTCGTCGCCCGCCAGTTGGCTGCGGCGAACCAGGTCGAGGAACTCCTTTGGAGACTGCGGTACGGCCATGATTCCGGCTGCGATTCCCGTGAAGTGACTTTGGCACGGTGCCGCGCCGTTTGCAAGGGTTTTCTGCTGTACGAGCCGGGGAAAGAAATTGTTCGAATTCCATTTGCACTGCCCAGAATCGTGACCTAGTGTCGAATTGAGGAATTAGCGTTGCTCCGGCTTGACCCCTCTTTGCCGGTGCGCAAGAACTCCGCGCGGTTTCTCATCCTTCCCCGTCCCTGATGAGTCGAATCGGTGATCGCGTTTGCATATCCGGCAAACGTGACACACAGTGTCGATAGGGCATTGCGCCCCGCGACCGAGGGCACCGTTATGCGACTTCACACCCGAATACCCCGGAAGGCGATCGCGGCCGTCGAGCTGGCGTTCGTCCTGCCGGTGATGCTGACTCTCATGATGGGCACGTGGGAATTGGGGCGGGTCCTTCACGTGCAGCAGGTGATGGTCAACGCGGCCCGCGAAGGCGCGCGAATCGCCGCCCAGGGCCAGACGATCAACGTCACCGGGGCGTACACCCAGATTCAAACGACCTCCGGGACTCCCAATGTACAGCAGACCACGATCGACTACCTCAAAGGCGCGGGCTTCACGAATACGACCGGTGTGACCGTGGCGTTCCGATTCGAAGACGGCAACACGGCCAGCGCGAATCCGTTTCAGGCGACCAAGAACCAGCGATTCTCGGTCACACTGACGGTGCCGTACAACAACGTGCGGATCACGACGCTCAATCTGCTCGGCATCACGAATTTGCAGGCCCGAGTAGACTGGGTTTCGATGTGCGACGACCCGTTCACAATCAACACAACGATTCCCAGTTGGAACTCGGTCCCCTGACCGGAGAAGGCTCCCATGGTTCTTCACCCTCGGAAGACCGGCCGA
Organism: Gemmataceae bacterium; assembly: GCA_019694755.1. Taxonomy (GTDB): domain Bacteria; phylum Planctomycetota; class Planctomycetia; order Gemmatales; family Gemmataceae; genus JAIBBI01. The sequence goes on along the minus strand of JAIBBI010000008.1, from coordinate 57,700 downwards.
CGCAGGGCCGCCACGATCGTCGAAATGACGTTCGTCCTGTCCATTTTCCTGCTGTTTCTGCTCGGGATTCTGGAGTACGGCCGATACCTGTTCTTCATGCACGTCGCCGCCAACGCCACGGCCCAGGGCGCGCGGTATGCCGTCGTCCACACCGGCGACGGCACGACACTGGCGCAAGTCAAATCGCAAGTGGATACCATCCTGGGTTCGCAGAAGAGCTTTCTGACCGGTTACACGGTGTCCGTGTTTCCGACGCAGGCCGGCGTAAGCCCACCGACCGCGGTGGCTGGGGCCAACTGGAACGACGCGCAGTTCGGCGCGGGAATCTGCGTGAAGATCACCGGCAGCTACACGTTCGTGGCCGGCAATCTGATCGGTGTCGGCCCGAAGAACATCGACGTGTCGGCCGTAATGACCAGTGAAGCCAACTAAGACCCGCACACCGTCCGACGCCCTACTGAGGATCGACCGCCATGAGATTGCACCGCGAAAACCGCCGGGGGACTATCATCCCCACGCTCGCGCTGTCGATTGTCGGACTGATGGGCCTGATCGCCCTGGCGGTCGGCATCGGCCTCATCGCCGTGGCGCGGACGCAAGCGCAGAGCGCGGCCGACATCTCGGCCCTCTCGGGTGCTCGCGCGCTCAACGGACTCGCGTCGCAGACTTACAACATTTCCGGATCTGTCTCCACCGCGAAGAACACGGCCACTTACAACAAGATTCTCGATACGCCCGTCACTGCGGCGCAGACGACGGTGAAGACCGGCGTGTACAAGTACGACTCGACCGCTCTCCGGTTCGTCCCGGATGCGTCGAGTTTCACGACGAGCACGACGGCCGCGCCGCCCTCGGGCGGATCGTGGACCGCGACGGAAGCGACGATCAACCTCACCAAGCCGACCTACTTCGCCCGCGTGCTCGGGATCAACAACTACGCGGTCTCGGCGACGGCGACCGCAGTCCACCGGCCGCGCGACATTTCGATCGTCCTCGACTTCTCGGGATCGATGAAGTTCTCATCCGTCGTGAACTGGCCCACGGGTGGCAGCGACGGCGTGAAGTCGCTGAACCCGGATCCGAACTGGCCGAAGTTTGGCCACTGGTCGCGGTACGTCGGCCAGGCGACGACCGGTACCAATCCCATGCAGCGGACCACCGACTACACGATGAGTTCGGGTGAAAACAACGCTCCGAACAACATGACGATGGAGACCGACAACGGCCCACCGATCATCAAGAACTTTCTCACCAAGGTGGGCAGCAGCTACGTCAATGCGTTTCACAACCCGCAATCGGGCGGTTACAGCATGACGTACACGCCGTGTGCCACGCCCGCCCCGAACGACTTCGATGTCCAGAGTTCGGCGACCGCAACCTACGTCGGCGACAAAGCGCCGCGGGTCGGCAACGTAGCGACGGCCGCCTACGCCAAGACGGCGGCCGAGTTATTGAACATGACGATTACGTCCAACACGCACACGAAAAATACGACTTGGGAGCCGGATGATGATACCGCCCGGCCCTCAACTTATACCTCGGCTGGCGGGCCTCTGATCAACCGCGGTTACGGCTCAACTTTCGTCGGATACTCCGTCGGTCCGGCCTATTACGGAAAAACGTTCTGGATCTGGCCGCCCGATCCGCGCGTACCTTACGGCGATCCGGGCTCGACGGGGTACGTCCCCGGCGACTGGCGAATGCGGTTCTTTTTTTACGGAACGTCAGCAGTAAACAGCGCCGGGGGCAGCATTTCCGGCCAGCGAGTCGACGACAACAACGTTTTGTTCGACTCTGCCGGGGCGATGCGAGCACCGTCAAAAACCGGTTACCAGGTCGATTACCCGGCTATCCTCAAGTGGATCAAGAGCGGCCCCAAGGTTTTCCCCGACAATCTCCGGGCCGGCCGGGTGCTTTATTACTCCGCCATCCCCAACGACGTAACCAGCACCACCGACCTCGATAAGGTCTTTTGGAAGAGGTACATCGACTACGTCCTCGGCGTGTCGGGAGGAGCCTCCTTTTTTCACGGGAAGGAAGACACGGCTTGGGGTACCACCAAAATCACTTCGAAGTACTCACTGCGGAATTCCGGCAACCGGAGTTCCACCGGTCAGGCCCCGTATATGCAGTACACCGATAACCCTGACCGCCCTCGGGCGCACTTCTGGTTCGGCCCGTACACGATGCTGATGTTCATTTGTGACGAGGACGGCCCGGCCGGCAACATGGCTCCCGGCACCTGCTCCGAGGCCCAGTGCTGGCAGCTCAAGGCCGGCGTGCAGTCGGCCCTCGACGACGTGCAGAAGAACCACCCGAACGACTGGGTCGGAATGATGTTCTTCTCGGACATCAGCAACTACAGCACGCCGCGCGTCAAGCTCGGGCAGGACTACCAGAAGATGAAGAACGCCCTCTGGTTTCCTTACACGCTCCTCGACGTGCTCGGCGATCCGGCTCAAGAAGTCCGGCCGATCAACAGCAGCTACGCATATCAGCTAAGCGGAAACGTACCCAACGCCCGCGGCGGCACTTGTCCTGATATGGGCTTCAAACTCGCCTACAACGAGTTCTCGACTGCCACCGGGTATAACGGTCGGCGCGGCGCGGCCAAGATGGTTATCTTCGAGACCGACGGTGTGCCCAACACGAGTTGCACCGGTGCTCTGAACAGCGGCGGCGCATATCAGGCACTTTACCAGACGACCACGCAGATCGGCACGACTACCTACGTCGCCAACGGTGACTCGGGCGTGATGAATGCCGCATTGGCGACCGTGACGCAGATCTGCAAGCCGGACGACGCTGCCAACCGCGGCTACTCGACAACCCGGGTGCCCGCCCGCGTTCACGCGATCGCCTTCGGCGATCTGTTCGAAACGACTACGGCGACCAAGACGACAGCACTCACGTTTCTGAACAACGTGCAAATCAACGGCAAGACGACAGCCGCCGGCGGGTCCCTCGAGTCGTACAAGATCATCGTCGGCGATTACAACACCCGCATCTCCAACCTGCGGACCGCCTTCGAGCGGATCATGCAGGGCGGTGTGCAAGTCACGCTGATCAAGTGATTTTCGGGCCAATTCAGCCCGCCGGGAGCATTCCTCCCGGCGGGCTTTTTCTTTGCGCGGTAGAGTAGTCGCATGACCTTGCCGCAATTCCTCCTCGCCGGCCGCGGGTTTCTGGGCGAAACCCTCGCGCAGGCCCGCGCCGCCGGCGTCACTACCGCGCTCTCGTTTGTCACCGTTGTCGCTACCGTCTTCTGCCTGGGTGTCGGGATTCACGGCGAGACGCAGCAACTCCCCACCCAGCCGTGGGAAAATCCCGAGTACCTTCCGCAGAAGGAGGCCGACCGCATCGGTCTTGGTCCCGCCGGCGTCCGCAATGAAGGCGTCGACGTGCCCACCGGCGCCATGTCGTTGCTTTTCGGTGCGGTCGAAGTTCCGCTCAGCCGGACCGGGGCGCATGCCGTTCGACTCGTCCAGACGATGCTGGCCGGGGGCCTCGCCGACACGGCCGGGGTGCTGCTCGCGCTGATCTGGACCGCGGGGTTCCTGCCCGGGTTCCTCGACCCGGCTGCCGCCAGCGTGCTGTTCGCCAAGCCCGTCTCTCGGGGCATGATGCTCTTCGGCAAGTTCGTCGGTGTGCTCGCGGCCGTCGCGCTGCAGGCGTTAGCATTCGTGTTCGCGACCTGGCTCGCGCTCGGCATCAAGACAGGTCTCTGGGACATCCGGTACTTCGTCGCCGTGCCGGTCCTGCTGGTTCACTTCGGCACGTTCTTCTCGCTCTCCGCGCTGCTGGCCGTCTTCACCCGCAGCACGGTGGCGGCCGCGCTCGGGGTGCTGGTCGGCTGGTTCGGCTGTGCGACGATCAACCTGCTGCGGCACGATACGCTGCTCTCGGCAGGGGCTGTGCCGGGCTGGCTCGAATCCGCATACTGGATTCTCTTCAAGCCGCTCGACGGCCACCTGCTGCTGGCGCAATCGATGGCCGTCGAGGATTCGTTCCGTACCGTGGTGGACCTTCGTCGGTTGAATGAACTCGGGTTCTCGGCCGAGCTGGCGGTGCTCAGTGGTATTCCCCTGGCGGCCGGGCTGCTGTTTGTTGCGGCCCGCCGGCTGGCCCGGTTGGACTATTAGGATTTCTCCCTCGACCAAGGTCCGCGGGGTCTGATCCCATGGCCCGACCGTTTCTCACGGCCCAGTGGCGGCATCTCGTGATGCTCAATTTCGAGATCGACCCGGCGATCCTTCGTCCGCTAACGCCCGCCGGAGTCGAGTTGGATACATGGCGGGGCCGCTGTTACGTCAGCATCGTCGGCTTTGTCATGCGCGGGACCCGGGTGCTCGGCATCCCGATCCCGTTTCATCAGGACTTCGACGAGGTCAACCTCCGGTTCTACGTTCGGAGAATGGAGGGCGACGAAGTCCGGCGCGGCGTCGTGTTCATTCGTGAGGTCGTGCCTCGGCGGGCCATCGCAGCTATTGCCCGCTGGGTGTACAACGAGAACTACGTCTGCGAAACGATGAGCTCCTCCATTGAGCCGAATCGCTGCGAGTACCGCTGGGCGGATTGCGCCGTCGGTGCGACCACGACCGGCGCACCTACGGAATTGATCCCGGGATCGGAAGAAGAGTTCATTGCCGAGCATTACTACGGTTACGCCCGCCAACGCGATGGTGGCACCGTCGAATACCGGGTTGACCATCCGCCGTGGCGCATTTGGCCCGCGACGGAGTATTGGCTGCGTGGCGACGTTGGGCGGTACTATGGAGCCGACTTCGCCCCCGCGCTGGCCCGGCCGCCGCTCTCGGTGTTTGTCGCCGAGGGGTCGGCAGTGTCGGTGTGGCCCGGCCGGCGGCTCGCGCGATAGAGTCACTGCACAGGAATCTCCATGAAGTTCACCGACGATGAAACCCGGGCGGCCGAGAAACTTGTCACACTCGCGCTGGATGAGGACTTGGGTACGCGTGGCGACGTGACGGCGCAGGCCACCATCCCGGCCGACGCGGTCGGGGCGGCCGATTTCGTCGCCCGGGCCGCAGGCGTGATTGCCGGGCTGTCAGTCGCCGGGCTTGTGTGCCGGGCTGTCGATCCGAAGCTGCGATTCGAGCCGCGCGTTGCTGACGGTACAGCGGTCGCGCCGCGCTCGGTGATTGCCGTGGTATCCGGGCCGATGCGGTCGCTGCTCGCGGCCGAGCGAACCGCGCTGAACTTCCTCCAACGGCTCTCCGGCGTTGCAACGGTGACCCGGCGGTACGTCGAGGCCGCGGCTGATCGCTCAAAGATCCTCGACACACGTAAGACCACGCCCGGCTACCGCCTGCTGGAGAAGTACGCCGTGCGCTGTGGCGGCGGGGTCAATCACCGCCGCGGACTCGATGACGCGATCCTTATCAAGGACAACCACCTGGCCGCGCTCGGCGGCGGGCCTGACGCGGTGGCAAAGGCCGTGACGGCCGCCCGGCAGCACGCGCCGGGCCTACCGATCGAGGTCGAAGTCGATTCGTGGGACCAGTTCGAAGTCGCTCTCTCCTGCCGGCCCGAGTTTGTGTTGCTCGACAACATGACCGTAGAGCTCATGGCAAAGTGCGTTGCCCGACGGAATGACGTCGCCCCGAAGACTCTGCTCGAAGCGTCCGGCGGCATCACGCTGGTGACCGTGCCCGCGATCGCGGCGACGGGAATTGACCGGATCAGCGTCGGCGCTCTCACGCATTCCGCACCCGCGCTGGACATCGCACTCGACTACTCGGCCGGGGCGCGGACATGACGCGACGGCACGTCGGGGTTCACGTCGTTCGGTTCGATGCGGTGGCCAGCACGAACGATGAGGCGGCACGCCTGCCGGTGGGCAGTGCGGTCATCGCCCGGTGTCAGACCGCGGGGCGGGGGCAGTACGGTAGGACGTGGACTTCGCCGGCCGGCGCGGGAGTCTGGCTCTCGGCCGTGGTGGAGCTGCCAGACTCGCTCGACCGCCCGGCCGTGGCGACCGGTTGGGCTGCGATGGGCGTGGCTCGCGTGTGCAAGTCTCTCGCCGGGCTGGCTCCGGTCGCCAAATGGCCGAACGATGTCTTCGTCGCGGGGAAGAAGGTGGCCGGCATACTGATCGAGCAGCGCGGCCGACTCATTGTCGGGATCGGGCTGAACGTCAATCCGTCGGCCGAGCAACTGACCGACGCCGGACTGCCCGATGCCGGTTCGTTTCGATCGTTGACGGGGCACGAGTGGAACATCGACGAAGTTGCGGAGCGCCTGCTCGATGAACTCGACCGGTGCTTTGAGGAGCTTGGTAGCCGGCCCGCCGAGGTCCAGCGCGAGTGGGCCGACCTGTTTGCAGTCGTCGGCTCGCGAGTGCGGGTCGAATTGGCCGACCATGCCGTGGTCGAAGGGACGCTGGACCGGCTGACCTTCGACGCGGTCGTCCTGTCGAAGAATGGCGAGAAGTTGCGTTTTGACCCGCGGGCGGTGCGGCAGATTTCCCGGGTCGCTTCGTAGAACGGTGTTCCGGTTTCCGGGCATCTTCGGCTTGCGAAACCGGGTCGGGCGGGGTATGCGGCCGATTGTAAGAGTTGCACCGGGTGAAGCTGGGCAAATCGCGCACGCCGGCGGCAGCCCGCCGGCCGAAGAATCCGGCAAATCGCCCTGTTCTGCCCGTCCGATGCCGGGGTACGATGGGGTACAATACTGGAGGAGTGAGTGTCTGACTTCGCACTCCAGGCGCCGACCCGCCGCTGCTTCGCGACGGGCCGGGAACTGAAGACCGGAGAGAAGTTCTTCGGCGTGCTGGTGGAGCAGGGCACGAGCCTTGTCCGGCACGATTACGCGGCCGACGCCTGGCCCGGCCCGCCGGACCGTGCCATCGCGTTCTGGGCGGGGAAGGTCCCGGCGACCGACGGCCCGCCGAAGCCGGTGTTCGACGACGAGATGTGCCTCGAATGCCTGAACCGGCTCGAGGCGGACGCGGGCAAGGCGAGCTTCCGGTATGTGCTAGCGCTCTTGCTGATGCGGCGGAAGCGACTCCGACTGGAAGGCGAAAAGTCCGATGCGCTGGGTGACCTGATGGTGTTTCGAGACACCAAAGGCGGCCAGACGATCGAGGTGAGAGATCCGAAACTGACGACCGCCGACCTTCAAGATGCCCAGGACGAAGTGTTTCGGCTGTTCGGGTGGGATTGACCTCGGGCCAAGGATGAAGTGCATGTCCATCGCTCGTGCCACTGCCGTCTCCCTGATGATGACCGCTGCGGTCGGCTGCGCCAGCCTGAGCGGGTCGCGCGAGGGCAAGAGCACGGTCGGCCCGGTCGCGTCGCAGACGCCATCGCCGCAGAACCTGATTTCGTTCGTCAACTCGAACGCCGCCCGTGTGGAAGCCGTCGAGGCGACCGACCTTGCACTCGAAGTGAAGGCCGGCTCACAGGGCGGCGGCCTGAGTGGTACGCTCTACTGCGAAAAACCGAAGAACTTCCGGCTGCGGGCCAAAGCGGTCGGCAAGCCGGTCGCCGACTTCGGCTCGAACAGCAACGAATTCTGGTACTGGGTGAGCCAGGACAATCCGCCGTACCTGTACCACTGCAATTACAACGACCTCGCCCGCGGCGACGTGAACCTGCCGTTCCCGTTCCAGCCCGATTGGGTACTGGAATGCCTCGGCATGGCCTCGCTGAACGCGCCGGCCGACAACTTCCGCGTGGAGCGCAAGGGCGACAAATTTGAGCTTTCCGAGAAGGCCACGTCGTCGACTGGCAAGCCGGTGACGAAAGTCACGGTGTTCCGGGCCGGGACCACCTACGGAAGCGAACCGCAGATCAAGGAGCATCGCCTGCTTGACGACCGCGGCCAGGTGGTCGCCATCGCCGAGGTGATGAGCGTAAAGCGGGACACCGGCGTCGGCGCGACCGTGCCGTCGCACGTCGTGCTGAAGTGGCCGCAACAGAAGCTGGAAATGGAGCTAAAGCTCAACGGCATGCGGGTCTACCCCACCACGGCCATCACCCAGCGGAACCCGGACATCTTCCGCCGCGAGTCGCTCCGCGACCTGCCGTCGTACGACCTCGCCCGGCGATCCCTCGACGGCCAACCCTCGGGCATGCAACGGACGGGTGCGTTTGCACCGTGAGGTCGTAATTGCACCTCCGGCCACGCATGGCAGCAGTAGTCAATCACGTCCCGAGTAGCTTTTCAAACTCCTCCTCCGTCAGCACCGGGATGCCGAGGCTGCGGGCTTTTTCCAGTTTGCTGCCGGCTTTTTCGCCGGCGATGAGGTAGTCGGTCTTCTTTGACACGCTGCCGGCCGGGTGGCCGCCCGCGGCGCGGACCATTGCTTCCGCCTCGTCGCGGGAGAACTTCGTCAGCGTGCCGGTGACGACGACCGTCTTGCCGCTCAGGCCGCTCGATGCCGGCACCACCCGCTGGTCCTCGGTCAGCTTCACACCGAGCGATTCCAACTCCGCGATCAGGGCCCGGCCACTGTCGGACTGGAAGAAGGCGTGGATTGCGCCGGCCCTCTGGGGGCCGATGCCCTCGACCCCCGCGAGTTGTTCCGCCGTGGCGGCTAGCAACCCCGCGGCCGAGCCGAACCGCTGGGCCAGAAGGTCGGCTACATGCTCGCCGACGTGCCGGATGCCGAGGCCGGTCAGCAGTCGGGTCAGCCCGCGGTCCTTGCTCGTGCGGATGCCGTCGATCAGCGTCTTGGCATTCTTCGCGCCGAGCTTGCGGGTCGCCTTCTCGCCCTTGAGTTGCAAGTCGGTGATCTTGTCCACCTCGAGCCGGAACAGGTCGGGGATGGAGCCGACCAGGCCGGTATCGACGAGTTGCTCGACGACGCCTTCGCCGAGCCCCTCGATGTCCATCGCATTGCGTGTGGCGAAGTAGCGGAGCCGTTCCTTGAGCTGGGCCGGGCAGGCGGGGTTGGTGCAGTAGTAGAAGACCTCGCCCTCGTCGGGTTCGACCGAGCCGCCGCACACGGGGCAGGCCTTTGGGAACTCGAAGACCGCCTCGGCACCGGTGCGGGCGTCCGGTTCGCTGCGAACGACGTACGGGATGATCTCCCCGGCCTTTTCGACGACGACGAGGTCGCCCGCCCGGATGTCCTTGCGTTTGATTTCCTGGGCGTTGTGCAGCGAGGCGTTGCTGACGGTCGTGCCCGCGAGCCGGACCGGGTCGAGCCGGGCGACCGGTGTCAGTTTGCCCGTCTTTCCGACCTGCACGTCGATGGCCCGCAGGCGGGTCGTCGCCTGCTCGGCCGCGAACTTGTATGCCACGACCCAACGCGGCGACTTGCTGCGGACGCCCAGCTTCTCGCGCTGGGCGAGATCGTCGACCTTGATGACCAGCCCGTCGGTGTCGTACGGCAGCTTGTGCCGCTCGTCGGCCCATTGGGTGCAGTAGCTCACGACATCGTCGATCGATTCAAAGCTCACGATGTGTGTGTTGACCGGGAAGCCGAAAGCGCGGAGCAGGTCGAGCAACTCCCGGTGCGTGGCCGGGCTGATCCCGTCGATCGCTCCGGAGCCGTAGGCGAAGAAGCTGAGCCGGCGCTCGGCACAGAGGCGGGGGTCGAGCAGCTTGAGCGTCCCGGCCGTGAGGTTCCGCGGGTTGGCGTACGGCTCTTCGCCCGCAGCCAGCCGTCCGACGTTGGTCCGCTCCAACTCTGCGCGGTTCATGTACACTTCGCCGCGAGCCTCGAACAGGGCCGGGGGGTGATCGCCGTGCAGGCGGAGGGGGATGCCGGGGATCGTGCGCAGGTTGTGCGTGACGTCGTCGCCGCGCTCGCCGTCGCCACGGGTCGCCCCGACGGTCAGCAGGCCATTCTCGTACGTCAGTGACATGGCCACGCCGTCGATCTTCGGCTCGACGACGTAGCGGACCGGTTCGCCGGGCAGGAGCTTTCGCACCCGGGCGTCGAACTCGCGGAGTTCGGCAGCGTCGTAGGTGTTGTCGATGGAAAGCATCGGCACGCGATGCACGACGGTGACGAACCCGGCAATCGGCGCGCCGCCGACCCGCTGGGTCGGGCTGTCAGGCGTGACCAGATCGGGGTGGTCGGCTTCGAGCTTTTTGAGTTCGTCGAGGAGCCGGTCGTAATCGCGGTCCGAGATTTCGGGCCGGGCTTCGACGTAATAGAGGTGGTCGTGCCGGCGGATGCTCTCGCACAGCTCGGCAATTCGGTGGGCCGGGGTCATGCAGTCGGTTTACCCGCCGCACGCCCGGCCTTCAACGCAGGTTGCGGCAGAAAATGGCCCGTGCCGACGACATCAGTTGGCCTTCAGGTGATACTCCACGGTTCGCCCGCCGATGCGGACGGAAAGCGTGACGCCGTCGCCTTCGAGGCCGGTCTCGATGACCTTCTTGGCCTCCTCGGCCGTCGTGATTGATCGGCCGTTGATCTTCAGGATGACGACGCCCGGGGCGAAGCCCGCGCCGGCCGCCAGGCCACTGCGATCGACGGAGACGACCACCGCGCCGCCTTTGACTTGCAGGGTGGTTGCCATCTCGGCTGAGATCGTAGCCAGCCCGAGTCCGACGGCGGGTACGCGGACCACTTCGCCGCGGAACGGTAGCCGACGGATCGGGCTCGCGCCGTAATCCTTCGGCTCTTCTTCGAGCTTGACCTTGAGGCTGATCGGGAGCCCTTCGCGAATGACGCTGACCTCGATCGTCGCACCGACGCGCTCCGCGGCGATTGCCTTGGTGAGGTCGCGGAACTCCTTGATCGGCTTGCCGGCAATGCCGACGATCACATCGTTCGCCTTGATGCCGCCGCGGGAAGCAGGCGTCTGCTCGCGCACGCCGGCCACGAGCACGCCGCCTTCGGCCGCGCCGAGATCTGCCAACTGCCCGGGTTGAGCCTGTGCGGCTTCGATGCCGATGTACGGCCGCTTGACGATGCCGTCCTTGACCAGCGACTGCATGACGCCCTTGGCCATGTTGCTGGAGATGGCCATGCTGACGCCCTGGAAGCCGCCGGTCTTGCTCTGGATGGCCGAGTTAACGCCGACGACCTTCCCCTCGAGGTTGACGAGTGGCCCGCCAGAGTTGCCCGGGTTGATGGCGGCGTCGGTCTGGACGAAGTCGTCGAACCGGTTGAGGCCGAGGTCCCGGCCCTTCGCGCTGATGATGCCGTGGGTCACGGTGCCCGAGAGGCCGAACGGCGCGCCGACGGCCAGCACCCGGTCGCCGATCTCCATCTGGTTGCTATCGCCGAACTCGAGCCACGGCAGTTTCGCACCTTTGGGGTCGAAACGCACGATCGCGAGATCGGTCTTTTGGTCGCCGAGGATCTCGGTGGAGGTGAACTTCCGCCCGTCGGTCAGCGTGATCTCGACCTTGTCGGCCTTTTCGATGACGTGGAAATTGGTCAGGACGATGCCCTTCGGATCGACGATGAAGCCGGACCCGAAGCCGATGTTCTGTTCGCTTGGCGAGGGAGTCTGCTGCTGCCGGCGTTCAAGTTCGTCGAAGAATTTTTGGAAGTCTTCAGGGCTGCTATTGTCGTTGGCCGCCGCCCGGCGGTTCTTGCCGCGGATGACCTTGGAGTCGATGCTGACGACCGCGGGCAGGACGCCTTTGACGACATCGCGGAAGCTGACCGGGTCGGTGCGGACGGGTGTTGTCGTGGGCAGGGGCTGGCTGTGGAGTTGGGCCCCGGCGATATAGGTGCCGGCGACGAGGCCGGTGACAAGCAGCAATCGGCGCATCATGGACACGCTCCGGTGAGTGAACAAAGGATCAGGCAGCCCCGGGGTCCCGTGGAACCCTGGTGCCGCGCCCTCACTATCATACGCGGCCGGTGTCACGGAGTTGCAATGGAACTCGGGCCCGGCAACTCGACGCAGATCAGTTCCTGACGGTCGCGGAGGAACGCCCGGCTGCCGGACACGGCAAAATGGGCCCACGTCTCGCCGCAGACCTTGGAACGCGCTAGCTCGACATACTTGTCCCGGCCCGGCTCGATCAAGACCAGATCGCCGGATTCTTCCAGCATCAGAAGCTTGCCGTCGCCCGTTTTCACCAGCGTCGCCCCGTATTTGCCGACGCCCGGCTTCTTCCACAGTACCTTGCCGGTCTCCGCGTCGACGCAGTAGAGCGTGGCGATGGGCGGCGGGATCAGCTGGCCGGTGACCAGGTAGATTTCTTTACCGACAGATACGGGCGTCGAGAAGTAGCAGGAGAGTGCCGAGTTGCGCCAAGCCTCGGTCGCGGTCGGCTTGCCGTCCTTCTCGCCGAGCCTCAGCGCGACGCTACCGAGGGTTACGGAGCTGGCAATGAGCAGGTCGCCGGAGCGGATCGGCGTCGCGGAGCTTTCGCTGAGCAGGTCCGTGAAGCGGAACTTCCAGAACGGGTCGCCCCCGGCCGTCGGGATGCCGTACACCGCGTCGGCCGTCAGGGCGACGATCTGTTCCTTTCCGCCGGCCGAGGTGAGGATCGGTGCGGAATAGCTGGCAGCGTCGGCGAGCGACTTGGAGACGGGTTTCAATGTCTTGACATTTCGCGCGGTCAGCCCGGCCTCGGTGCCGCCGGCCATCACCCACACGTTGTCGCCGACCACGAGCGGCGATGTCGAGACCCCGAAGTACGGCACGCGGGCCTTGGTCTCGTCGATGAGATCGACCTGATCGGCCGTAAGTTTGCCGTTGTTCAGGTCGAACGCGGCCAATGTGCCGGTGACGCCGAGCGCGAACACCTGCCCGCCCGCGACGGCCGGGGTCGCTCGCGGGCCGTTGCCGAACTGACTCTGGAACGGCTTTTTGTCCATCCGCCCGACCCAGCGGACCGCGCCGTCTTTCGCGGCGAAGGCCGTCACGTATTCCAGTTTGGCCTTCACGGCCGGTTCGTCGTCGACGCCCGGGCCGCCGGCAGCGTGGAGGATGACCTGATCGCCGACGACGACCGGCGTGCTGTGCCCTTCGCCGACCTTGACCCGCCAGATGACCTTGAGCGGCTCCTTCCACGGGCGGACAACTTCATCGGTGGAGCCGTCGCGGCGCGGCCCCAGCCATTGCGGCCAGTCGCCGGCTGGGGCGGCCGACACGGCAACAAGTGTCGTCAGGGCGGTCAGCAGTTTGCGCATCGGAAGACTCGCAGTGGGTCAGTGGGGCGTCACCGGCAGGGGCACGCGGGCCGGTCTGCCTTCGGCCAGCGCCTGGCCGAGAAACTCGTGCAGCGGGGCGTACCGCCAGGGCAGGTCGTGTTCGTCGGCCAGTTGCTTGATCTGCCGGAGATGCGACTCGAGAATCTCCGGCATCGCGTCCTGATACGACGGATCGCAGAAGTACACCCGACAGCCGAGGGGCCGATCGACCCGGGCGGTGCAGAGCGTGCTGACCTGGAACGGGCAGCCGTGCCGGTCGACGGACTCGTATTCCGGTGCGGTTTCGAGGAGCAGTTCGGCCTCGATCGCGCTCAGGAACAGCGTATGTCCGTACTCGGTAAACCGGCAGCACTTGCCGGACGACTCGCAGACCGGCCCGGCCGCGGCGACGGCAGCGTCGGCCGAGCGGTAGATGGAGCGCAGTTGCTCGCGGAGTTCGGGGGTCATGGAGTGTGGAGCATATCACATCCCGGTCGCACGGATCCGCCGGGTGATTTCCTCGGCAGAGATCAGCGTGCCGTGCCCCGCGCCGGGGCACCCGGTTTGCGTCCGGACCCAGGCTTCGGGGGTTCCGGCAGTCTTTTCCCAGAACGGCCAGGTCCGGCACTGGGTCGGTCGGGCGTCGTAGACTGTGCAACCGGTTCCGGACTCAAAGAATACGCAGTCTCCGTTGGCCTTCTCCCTTAACGATATCCGGCCCCCGACCGCCCGGGTGTAGACCTGCTCGAATTGGTCGTCGGGAAGGCCGCAGGCCCCGGCGAGGCTGGAAACCTCGGCATCCGAGAGCCAGACGAAGCCCGGCGCGCCCGTGCAGCAGTTGCCGCACCGGGTGCAGGTGAAGGCCAGGCCGGCGGCGTACCAGGGTTGTGGCATCGGGCTCCTGAAAAACAAATTTCAACAAGATGCTGGAAATTGCTCTCCGTATCGGTTATGATCGGGGCCGCGGAAATACGGTCAAGGAGGCGCGGTCGTGCCCTCAGCAGTGCGGTTCGACGACATCATCGAAATGCTGCACAGCCCGGACGAGCGGGAGCGGGAGCGGTCCGCCCGTCACCTGATCCGGCTGGGTCGGCTCGGCCTGTCGCCGGAGCAGGGGTTGCGGGCCCTCAAGGCCTCGACGCTGCCCTACCCCCGGAGGCGGTCACGGACCGACGATACCTCCGTCGATCTGATCCGTGCGGCCCTGATGGTACCGTACCCCGAATACCTCCCGAGCATCGAGAAGCGGTTCCACCTTTGGAACCCGAAGGCCCGCCGCGAGGCGCTGGTCCGGCTTGTTCGCATTGAGGACGAACGGGCCGCCGGGACGCTGCTGGTCCTGCTTCGGGAACACGCTCGCTCGGGCAAGATCCGCTCGCTGCCGCTCGGGCTCTATGCCCATGCCCCGCAGTATGCCGATGTGCTGTTCCCCGAACTGCTCAATTACCTGGACGTGCCCAAGCTTCGGCTAGGGGTCGTCGATTACGCACTGAGCTTCGTCGCGGCCCACCAGATCGAGGGCGACGTGCTCGTGCCGCACGTGCCGGCCCTGCTGAGCCTGTATGCGAAACGGCTCGACCGATTGCTGCCGGCCCAGCGGTCCGACGGCGTGGCATGGCGGTGGGAATTCGATTACCACCGCATCCGCGGCCAGGCGGGCGTCCTGCTCGACCTGATGGGTTACATCCCGTTCCCGGGCCTCGTGCCCGTGCTCCGCGACGCGGTCGAAAAGTTCACCGACCCCCGGCTGCGGATGTACGCGGTGCTGTCGCTGATGCGGCACAATCAGGACGTGCCGGCCGAGGTTGTCGCCGACATCGCAGCATGCCCCGAATGCCGGAAGCTGCTGTTCGATGGCTTGCAGAAGGTCGAGCGCTACCAGCTTTATCCGACGCGCCTTCGAACGCAGGCCGCGCTCGCCGAGTCGGATCTGGTGAACTGGCTCGTGCATCCGCGCGAGCTGAGCCGGGCTCCGGACGAAGTGGAACTGGCGCAGGTCGTCTCGTTCGATTCCGGGACCGATGCCGGCTGGATCGACTACTACCTTTTCAAGTATCGCGTGACCGGCGACCATTGGGCGTCACGATTCGGCTGGCTGGCGGGCGTGTCGGGGCCGTACGTCCGTCGCGAAGCGCCGACCGTACAGTCGCTGGGCGATACGCACAGCAACTACCGCCCGTGGGACGAGAAGTCGCTGGAAGACCACGTCGGCGATGTCCGGCAGTTGTTTGCCATGTGGCGGGAACGCCACACGTCCAAAGACGAAAACTGATCAGCCACTCTTGCGGTTAGCCGAGCGCGCCAGGCGGTAGTCGCCTTCGGCGATGACCGGCGCGTTGCCGATGTCGCGGTTCCAAACGTAGACCCAAGCATGGACCGCACGGTCATCAGTGCGGGCGACGCCGACGCGGACCCGGCGGAACAGGCTCTGGGCCGGCCGGTCCGGGAAGAACCCCTCGTACTGATCGAGCAGGGCCAGCAGCGAAGGGTCGCGGGGCAGGGCGTATAGTTCGCCGCGAACGTGGTCCGGGCAATCCGGATCGGGCACGACGGCGGGGTAGGGCCCCAGGTCGTGCAGGCGACCGGGAAGGTTGGCCGGCCCAAGGTATTGCATCCGTGACATCAGAGCGGCCATGGCCGGGTTGGCGACGCCGCTCAGCAGCGTGCCGTAGACAAAAAGATGGTCCATTTCGCGCCCGCGGGCCGGCAGCAATGCCTCCGGCTCAGCCACCCGGCGAGGTTCAGAAAGTAAAGCCATTCGGAACCCTTATTTTACCTGTTCTTCACACGGATTACCAGTCCGCGTGCTAGGCGGCCCGGCGGATGGGGACCGCACGTCCGACCGGGCGGCGACACGCGCCGGCCACCAGATGCGCCAGCAGGATGGCCGCGGCGATCGGTTGCGGGCCGGCCGCCTGCACCTGCCAGCCGTTCGGGAAGAATGCCGCGCACGTCGCGCCCACCAGCAGCGAATAGCTCAATCTCGGCCAGAAACCCGCGGCACCAGGTTGGCTGAGGACGCGATCGATCGCCGTGGGGGCGAGCAACAAGTAAGTACACGATTCGGTCGCGGGGCCGAACAGCGTTGCCCAACAGCAACCGAGATCGAAGGCAGTCTGCAGGTCAAGCTTCCTGACACAGGTGAGCGCTGCGAGGCCGATTCCCGCGACGGCAGAGATCGCCAGCACGGCCACGGGCGGAATCGGGCCAATGTACATCCGGATCACTATGCCCAAATCGCGGTACTGCTCGCGAATGCTGGCGGTGGACCGGTCGTTGCCGGTCAGGTGGTGCAACCAATCGAGATGGGTCTCGATCACATAGCCGGGCTTCTGAAACAGGAACGAGACTGCGAGACCTGCTACTAGTGCCAGGCCGAGCCGGGGCGCGAGCCGAGGGCGGGTGAGGATGACAAGGCCGGCGACGGCGATGAGGTACGGCTTGATCAGGATCGCCGCGGCGAACCACCCGGCCGAGCGCGCGAGCCGGTCCTCCTGCGCGTCGGCTGTACCGAGCAACAATGCCCCCAGGATCAGGACGTTGACCTGACCGTTGTGGACGTTCTGAATCATGAACGGGACGATGAGGAGAAACACGAGGCCGCGCAGGGCCGGCGAATCCCCGGCGGCAATGACCCGGCACCAGCGGTGCAATCCCGCGGCCAGTGTCACGACGCCGAGCACGCGCCATGCCGCACCGCCCCACCCTTCGCCGAGAGGCAGCAGCAAAGAAGTCAGCGCGGCGAACGTGGGACAGTAGCGGTAGAAATCGAACTCGGGAACGCAGACGTACAGGTCCTCGCCCTGTTGCCAGGCGCGGGCGGCGTAGGTGTAGATGGGGTAGACGGTGTGGGAGTGCGGCCTGGTGATCGCTCCGACGGCACAGACGGCAGTGCAGGCGACCCAGAGGCCGATGGCCACCGGCATCGCGAAGTCCCGTGCCCAGTCGTGGAGCTTTTGGCCCGACACGCTCAGGCGGCCCGGCGTTCGGTGCGGCCGATGTCTGCGACGATCCCGCGCTTCGTGGCGTTGGCAAAGTCGATGATTTCGCGGACGGCCGAGGAATTGGCCAGTTCGCGGGCACAGCGTTCGAGGGCCACGGGAATCAGGTCGCCGCTCATGGCGATGAACCGGAAGGCCTGCCGGACCGCGCTGATCTCGAAGGGCGACATTCCCGCACGCCGCATGCCGACGACGTTGGCCCCGAAGACCTGGTTATGGCCTTGATGCAGCATGAACGGCAGCAGGTCCTGCGTCGCGGCGGAAACGCCGCCGAGCATGGCTAGCCGGCCGACCCGGCAGAACTGGTGAACCGCCGCGTTGCCGGAAATGAACACGTTATCGCTGACGACGACGTGACCGGCAAGCAGGGCGTTGTTGGCAAAGATGCAGCGATTTCCGACGATGGCGTCGTGGCCGACGTGGCTGCCGGTCATCAGGTAGTTGCCATCGCCCACGCGGGTGAGCTTGCCCGGGCCGCTGCCGCGATTGACTGTCACGTATTCCCGGAAGGTGTTCTTGGCTCCGATAACCACGTCGGCCCCGACTCCGTCGGCCGCGAGGTGCTGCGGGGCCCCGCCGATCACGCAGCCCCGGCCGAAGTGGTTGCCCGGACCGGCGGTCATCGGCCCGATCAGGTGGGCGTGCGGTTCGACAACGCAACCGGCGCCGAGTTCCACCGGCCCGTCAATCACGGCGAAGGCTCCGATGGTGACATCGGGAGCAAGGCGGGCGGAAGGGTCGATGATTGCCGACGGATGAATCGCCATTGTCCGGTCCCTGGAACTCAATCACGGCGCGGAATCCTTCCGCGGGGGCCTGAGAATATACGTCGTCCCGGATTCGTGCCAGAGCAATATTCCGGTCGGGCGTGCTGCTACAATACCGGCCGATGGGACCGACCCGTAAACTCACACGCCGAGGCTGGATCCGGCGGATCGTCCGCACGGCTTTCGCGTCCTGCGTCGCGGCGGTGGCGTACGGGTTCGGCGAAACGTTCTGGCTTCAAGTCACGAGGCCGCGCATCCGCGTGCCCGGCCTGCCGCCGGTCTTCGATGGGCTCACTATTGCATTTCTCACCGACATCCATCACGGCAATTACACCGGCATCGATTTCGTCCGCCGGGTGGTCGCTGCCACCAACGCACTGAAGCCCGATCTGATCCTGCTCGGCGGGGACTACGTCCATGGCCGGACGGGTGACGACTATTTCCTGCCGTGCCTGGCCGCGCTGAATGAACTGACCGCGCCTTTCGGTGTCTGGAGCGTGCCCGGCAATCATGACTACTGGGAGAATATCCGGAGGTATTACGCCGCGATCAGCCATACCCAGATTCACGATCTGTGCAATCGCGGTGCGTGGCTGAACCGCGGCGATTCACGCATCCGCCTTGCCGGCGTCGACGACCACTGGTGTGGCCGACCCGACCTTCAAGCAGCCCTCGGCGACTGCGGGCCGGACGATGTTGCCATCCTTCTCTGTCACAATCCGGACTACATCGAAGAACGTGTCGCCGACCCGCGCGTCCGGCTTGCATTGTGCGGACACCTGCACGGCGGGCAGGTCCTGCTGCCGTTCATTCCGCCGCAGGTGCCTTCGAAGTATGGGGCGAAATACCTGAAAGGGCTGGTCCAGGGGCCGACGACGCCCGTCTACGTGTCGCGGGGAATCGGTACGGTCAGCCTGCCGTTCCGGTTCCGGTCCCGGCCCGAGATCGCGCTGATTACACTTTGGGCAACGTGACGAGAAACTGCTCGAGAATCCTGCCCAGCCGGCCCGCACTGGCGGCGACCGCCTCAAGCACTTCGCGATGGCTCAGGGGCGTCGGGCTCAACCCGGCCGCGAGGTTCGCGACGCAGGAGATCGCGGCCACGGGCAGCCCCAACTCGGCACACCGCGATGCCTCGCGCGCCGTCGACATGCCGACGGCGTCCGCCCCGCAGGCTTTCAGTGCCAGCACCTCGGCTGGGGTCTCGTAGGTCGGCCCGGTGACGGCCGCATACACTCCGCGGTGGAGTTGCACGTCACTCACTGCGGCGGCCGCCAGGAGTTGCTGCCCGAGTTCCAGGCTGTACGGTGAAGGCCGGGTGCCAGGCCCGGGCGACAGCCAGTGCCGCGGGTGGTTCCACTCGAGATGGTCCGTCAGGAGCATCAGGCTGCCGGCCGCGAATGCGGTGTTGATGCCACCCGCGGCATTGGTCAGAATCACCGCCCGGGCGCCGAGTTCGGCGAGGACTTCCATGGGCCGGACGACGCGGGCCCAGGGGTTGCCTTCGTAGTAGTGCAGCCGGCCGGTGAACACGAGTGCCGGCCGGCCGGCCCACTCGCCGAGCGTGAGTTGCCCGCCGTGGCCGGACACCGTCGGCGCGACCATCCCCGGGATGTCGGCAAAGCCGACGGCACAGCGGAAGGTCATGTTGGCGGTGACCGGACCAAGGCCGGACCCCAGCACGAAAGCGATGGGCCGCTCGGGCAACGCTTGCACGGCCGCGGTGAACTCGGAGTAAGAGACGCCGGTCATCCGTGGGCTGGCTCGTCGGCCGGGGTGGACTCTTCGCTCATCAGACGAGCGCGGGCGGCCTGGGCGATCAGGTCGGCACACATCTCAACTCCAAGCAGACTGGAGTTGAGCACGAAGTGGTAATGCACCGGGTCGGCCGCGTCGACGCCGAACTGATCGAGAAGGTACTGAGCCCGCTTCTGGTCGCGGGTATCGACCTCGCGCTCGGCCTCGGCGGGGGTCAGCCGCTGCCATTGGCTGAAATAAGCGATGCGGTCGGCCCGAGGGGCAATCACGCGGACATGCAGTGTGCTGGCGGTCGGCAGAATGTGGCCCGAGCCCCGGCCCAGCAGCACGACCTCGCCGTTGGCACCGAGCGTAAGGATCACTCGGGCGAAATGGGTCGCCTGCGGGTCGCTACCGAGGTTCCCGGCCACGCGGAGTTCTTCGAGTCTCCGGTCGGCCCACGCCCGTGCCGCGGCCGACATCTCGTCGCCGGACGGCACACCCTGCTGGGCGATGAACTCCATGAGGTCCTGATCGACGTACTGCCAGCCGAGCAGCCGGCCGACTCGCTTAGCGATCGAGCCGCCGCGTGCGCCGGACTGCCGGCTGATGGCGATGGTCAGAGTACGCGGAAACCGTGGGCCTACCGAGGCGGCGGTGCCGCGGTCGCCGTGGCGGGGAGTCGGGTCGGTGGTCGCGGTCGCCGGCATGGTCACTCCGTCAGGTCGCGTCGTCGCGGTACTCGGCCCGGCTGAACCGGATCATGCCGAGGATCAGGGCCCCCACAGTGACGCCGACGAGCACGGCCGCGGCCGTCGTCCCGCTCACTGGTTGATAAACCGCCGGCTTGTCCGGCTGCAGCCCCAGCCCCCCGGCCGCATCGAAGATCAGACACCTTACATAATAGCTTACGCTGACGCGCTTCATCAGTCCCGGCATGTCGCCGAGCAAGGTCTCGAGGAAGAAACAATAGACCAACCCGACCACGGTGGGCCGGCGGCTCGTCGCCGCGATCAAGTGAAACAGACTTGTAAATGCCAGCGTCCCCAGCGCGATCGCGGGCCAATACAGGGTGAACGCGATCCGCCCGGCCGGCCCGGCCGACCGGCCCATCAGCCAGAATCCGCCGAGCGAAAACACCATCGCCCACGGCAGGATCGCCAGATACTTCGCCAGGTAGATCGACCAGCGGGGGATCGGCCGGGTCAGCAGCCAGACCAGCGACCGCGACTCAAGTTCGCCACCCAGCGACTCGGTGGCAAAACTCAGGCACCAGACCGGCAGCAGGAACCCGAGGAACATTGTGAAGAGCATCGCCCGGGTGTACACGACGATGCCGGAGGCCTTCAGCGTGCCTCGGTAGCCGGCCGCCGCGGCCGAGAGCATCGCCGCCTCGGGCGGGGCCCAGGGCGCGAGCGACGGGATCATGTCGAGATGCTCGCCGACAATTCCATAAGTGACCTGGACACGGAACGGGTCGCGCCCGTCTTTGGTTTTCACCCGCGGCAACGTGAACCCGGCAAACTTCGGCGCGGGGTAGGAGTATCGGAGGTTCCCGATCGACCAACCGGTCTGCGCCGTCTTGCCCGCGACGAGCACGAGCGCGACGCCCAGGAGCCCGAGGGCGACGAACACCATCATCCGCGCCCGGCCGAGGCGACGGATGGAGAGCATCACGAGCGCGAGCCATGCCCGGAGTAGCGAGCGGTCGCGGAGAACACGCGGGGGTGTTTGAGGTGAAAGGGGTGCGTTCACGTCTTGCCGATCCCGCCGAGCAGGTAACCCAGGATGGCGTGGGCGGAGTCGTCGAGCGGCTCGAAATGGGAGACTGCGATCCCCTCGTCGCAGACGAGTCGGGTAAACGCGCGGAAGAATTGCCGGGGGTTGCGGGCTCGCACGATCAGTGAATCGGAGCCGGCATCGAGGCCGGCCACTTCGTCCCAGGTGATCAGCCGGGCCGCCAACTGCCGGCACTCGGGGCAGTCGATACGGACGGAGAGCGGCATGTCCTCGAACAGGTCGCGGATGGTGGCCAGCGTGCCGACGGCGACCATTCGGCCGCGGGCCATTACGGCGACGTGGTCGGTCAGTTTCTCGAGGGCTTCGAGTTCATGGCTGCTGATGAGCAGGCACTTATTCTGCCCGGCGAGTGCCAGGAACAGTTCGAGGAATTCGCGTCGGCCGACCGGATCGATGCCCGAGAGCGGTTCGTCGAGCACGACGAGCGGCGGGTCGTGGATCAGCGCGGCCGCGAGCTTGATTCGCTGGCGCATGCCCTTCGAGTAGCCGCGGATGCGCCGGCCCGCCCGGCCGGTCATGCCCACGCGCTCGAGCGCAGCCGAAGCGAGGTCGGCCGCTTCGCCGGCTTTGTACCCGCACAGCCGGGCGATGGTCCGCACGAATGCCGCGCCGGACATCTCTTCGTAAAACGCGTCAACATCGGGGCAGTAGCCGAAGTAGTCTTTTGCCCGCCAGTCCCATGCGTCGACGCCGAACACGCTGACCGAGCCGAGGTCCGGCTTCAATTGCCCCGTGGCGAGTTTAAGAAGCGTCGACTTTCCCGCGCCATTTGCTCCTACGAGGCCGGTGATCCCCGGGCCGAGTGCGAGCGAGACTTGATTGACGCCGATCACCGGCCCGTACCACTTCGACGCGTCTTCGAACGCGAGAAGGCGGGAGTCGACGGCAGCAGCGGCGGATTCGGTCATGGTTCGGATATCGGTTGGGCTCCTAGACAACTTCGACGGCCTTGACCCGGCGGGCGAGGATCACCGCACTGCATACGCAGGTGGCGATCAGGATCGCGGCCGACGCCCCGGCCGAGGGTTGCTTGTCGAGCGTAATGCCGAGCATCCGGTTGCCGACGACGTAGGCACAGTTCCACAGGTCAATCAGCCGCCAGTTGGGGCTGGCCGTCTCGACGGCGAGAAACTGTGCGACCCGCGGGATCAGAATGAAGATGGCCGACCACACCATGACCAGCGGTGCGGTCTTCTGCACGGTGCTCGTGACGGCGACGAGGAGCAGACTCAGCGTTGCGGCCAGCACCGCGCCGTAGCCGAGGATGCCGAAGAACAGCAGGCCCGACCGCCAGAAGTACTCCCAACCATCGAGAAGCCCATATTCGATAAACAGGATCATCGCGGGGAGTGCGGTGACCGCCAGGACGATCGCGGAGACGGCCAGGCACTTCCCGGCAATGTAGTGCCGACCGGCGAGCGGCTTCGAAAGATAGAACGGCAGGCTGCGGTGACGGAAGTCATTGCCCACGATCTGCGCGCCGACGAATGCCAGCGTCACGATCAGGATCGACCCCTCGTACCAGAACAAATTGCGAAACGTCTCGGCCGAGCCGTTAAGCTTCAGCTCTTTGTTCAGATCGCGGATGAGATTGTTGGGGTTCACCCGCTGGAAGCCGGCGACGCGGACTTCTTCTTCGTTGATCTGCCCGACCGCCCAGATGAGCAGGTACTGTCCGAAGAAGAACGACAGGAAGATCAGGGCGGCAAATGCGAGCAGCACCCAGACGAGCTTCCTGCGGATGAGTCCGGCGAGGCTGAGCCGGGCGACGGCCAGCGCACCGCGCCACGGCCCACCCAGCGACCCGCGCCAGGGGCGGTAGCGCAACAGCGACTCGGGGCTGGCGTGGCCCGGATGGAAAACCGGGGCATCACTGGTCATGGCTGATGACCCGGTGGAACATTTCTTCGAGCGTTTCGTCGTCGCGGGTGAGGCTGCGCACTGCCGTGCCGTGCCGGTCGGCCAGCGAAAACAGTGACTGCGGCGTCCAGCCCGGCGGCGCGGTCAGGCGATATTCCCCTCGGCCATTGTTGGTCAGTACGTCGACGCCTGCGGCCTCGCAGCCCACGAGGAACCCGGCCGGGTCGCCCTGGACCTGAAGCCGATACCGGTCTTTCCGCGTCGTACACAGTTCGGCGACGGTCCCCTGCCGGCAGACCTTACCTCGGTCGAGGATCACCACCTGATCGCAGACCTGTTCCACATCGGCGAGCAGGTGCGTGCAGAGGATCAGCGACTTGCCGTGATCCCGGCCGAGCTTGAGTAACAGACGGAGCATGGCGTCGCGCCCGGCCGGGTCGAGGCCGCTGGTCGGCTCATCGAGCAGCAGCGCGGGCGGGTCGTGGATCAGCGACTGCGCCAGTTTGATCCGCTGCTTCATGCCGGTGCTGTACTCTTCGAGCTTGCGGTACCGGGCGTCTTCGAGTTCGAGATAAGTAAGCACTTCGTGGGCACGTCGGCGGGCCTGCGACCGGGGCATACCGTAAAGTTCGCCGGCTAGGGCCACGTACTCGACGCCCTGCAGGCCGGGCACGAGCGCGTCGGCTTCGGGCATGAAGCCGACCATCTGCCGGAGACGCCAGCAGCCGAGTGGCTGGCCGAGTACTGTGCCGCTGCCGGTGGTCGGCGGAAGCAGGCCCATCAGGAGTTTGAGGAGCGTGGATTTGCCCGCACCGTTGGGCCCGAGCAGCCCCAGTCGGCCCGGCGGCACATTCAGCGACACGTCGTCGAGCGCGGTCAGCGGGCCGAACGTCCGGCTGACGTGGTGAAGATCGAGCAGGGCCGGGTCCATGAACTCTCCGCGACATTCGGCGAAGTGATTCTACGCGTGGCGCGGTTTTCGGGGGCCGTGAAACGCGACACGCACCCGGCCGATCGGTCCGGCCGGGTGCGTGTCAGGGAGGTGGGGCAGCTTGTTACGGATTCTGGCTCTTCGCCAGGGTCTTGAAGTAGTTCTCGATCACTTCGCGGTAGCGGGGCGGCAGGTCCTTGGTGATTTCCATCATCGCCTTGGCCCGCTCCTTCTCGGGGAGCTTGCCCCAATTTTCGGCGAGGTTCTTGAGCTTCTTGGAGTCGACGACGCCGGGCCCGCCGTTGTTGCCGCCGAAACTGTCGTTCTGCGGGGCGGACGGCTGATTGGATCCGCCCTGACCCGGCTGGCCACCGCTGGGGCATTGGGACTGGCCGTTCTTGATCTGGTTCTCGACTTCCTTGATGACCTCGTCAAGGCGGTTGATGACTTTCTTCTGGATCTCCTGCGTCTTGGGGCCGCCGCGGGCCAGGTCGAGCCGGCGTTCGATGTTGTCCATCAGCCGGGCGATGTTTTCGAGGTCCTTGTCTTCATCCTTCCACGACTGCATTTCAAGCAGCATGAGGATGGAGACATTCTTGTACCGTTCCGGCACATCGGACACGTCTTCGAGCAAGCGGGTAATCGACATCAAGGCCGGCGACTTCTGCACGAGGGCGTGCTCGGCGACGGCCTTGTGGAAGTAGTAACTGGCCGGGTCGGCCACGAGTTCGGGCGTGGCCGACTTGAGTGCCTCCAGCGCCTCCTCGAACACCCGTTTGCCTGAGAGGGCCCGAGCGTAAGCCAGTGCGACGTTCGCCTTCACGAACGGATCGACCGTGGCGTTCTTGAGGAAGGCCGGCAGTTCTTTCGGAGCGGGCTTGGCCGGGTCGCGGGCGTCGGCCAGCGCGGCCGCCGCCTCGGGGTGCGACAAGGCGATCACTTCGACAAGACGGTCGAACGACGAGCGATCCGCGTCGGCCCAGATCTTCGCGGCCTTGTCGCGGACGGCGGGGTCCTTCGTCCATGCTTCGGCCTTGGCCCGCAACGTGTCCACGGCGGGTGCCTTGAGCATGCTGAAGGTGTAGGTCCGGGTCGGCTCAGCCTGAGCCAGCCCTCCGAGGGCCAGTGCCACTGCCAGTGAGAGCTTCTTCATCAGTCGCGTTCTCCCTTCAGCATGATTATACCGTTCGGGCGTGTCATGCCTGAGCGATAAATTACTGTCCCACGTTCTTGCCGGTGGCGATATCGCGTGTCACCTTGTGGACCTTCTCCTGCCGGGTCGCGAGGCCGTGCAGTTCCTTGCGGATGGCCGGGTCGTCGGCCTGCTCGCCGGGGTACTCGGCCGCGTACGACTTCGTCCGCTTGTTGATCTGCTCCTGGAGCGTCCGGATCATCTTGAGGTCGGCGAGCATGTCGATCAGCTTTTGCGGCTGGGGCTGGCCCGGCGGCGGGGGCGGCTGATTCTGCTTGTCCTTCATGTCCTGCTGGGCCTTCTTCAGAGACGCGACCATGTCCTTCAGCGTCGCGATGATGTCTTCTTCGATCGACTGCGTGAACTTGCCGGCATCGGTGCGGAACAGCCGGGCCTGGACCACTTTCATCTGATCGCGGACGTCTTCGAGCACCAACGGGAAAGCGACGGCCGAGCCTTCCTCCTGAATCAATTGCAGTGCCTTGTTCGCCTCGACGACGATCACTGCTTCTTTGGCTGATAATTCGCCGGCCTTCAGGTCTTCGGTGCGGGTCGGCTTCTTGTCGGGTTGCTGCTCGATGGTCGCGAAGACACGCTTGGTGCCGTCGTAGACCTCCTGCTGAAGTACCAGCATTCGCTGGCAGCGGTTTTCGAGGTTCGCGAGCATCCGCTGGAGTTCTTCCTCGCGGAGTTGTTTCAGCCGGCGCTCGATCTCCTTGCGGACGTCCTCGAGTTTCTTGATTGCCTCGTCCTGCTGATTCGACGCGCCCTGGCGGTCGTCTTTCTTGATCCGCTCCTCGGCGTTCTTCTGGTTCTCCATCGCGTCCTGGATCTGCTTGCGCTGCTGCTCCATTTCCGAGGGAGGCTGCTGCTGCTGATCGCCGGGCTTGTCTTCGCCGTCTTTCGGTTGGCCGTCTTTGGGTTGCCCGTCTTTCGGCTGACCGTCCTTGGGTTTACCGTCTTTCGGCTCGCCGGGTTTCGGTTCACCCTTCTTCGGCTCGCCTGACTTCGGGTCACCCGACTTGGGTTCTCCCGGCTTGGCCGGGTCGAAGGCTTTCGACAGGTCCTTCGTGTCTTTGGTGACCTTCTGCTGGCCTTTGGCGAGGTTGTCTTTGTCGCCCTTGCCGCTCTCGACTTTAGATCGTTCGACCTTCTGGGAGCGGATGACGGAATCCAGTTTCTTCAGCATGTCGGCGAGTCGCTTGGCTTCTTCCTTGTCCTTGGCGGACTGGTTGTCGCTGAGCAGAAGCTGGATCATCTCGCGGAGCGTCTTGAGCAACTGCTCATTCTGACCGATCGCCCCTTCGATCTCGCGGAGCGTGACGCCCGAGGCCGTCAGCGTGGCGACGAGTTTTGAAAACTGAGTGTCGATGCCCTCCCGGCTGGCGAGATCGATCGCCTGACGCAGGACGAGTGCCTTTTCGCGGTCTTCGGGCTTCGCGCTCTTCTCGAGTCGCTGGGCCAGGCCGAGGAGGGATTGCTGAAACGCGGAAAACTGCTGGCGCAGCCGTTCCTGCTCGAATGCCGTGGTCTTGCGCACGCCATCGGGGTCGCCCGCGGGGCGGGCCGGCGGGTCGGCAGCCAGGCTGAGGCTGACAATACACAGGCTGAACAGAAACGCGGGACGGATCATGGCCGGACCCCGAACGGGAGACATCCACCCTGATCATACCCCGGCCGCGGGCATTCCGACACTGGAATCCGAACAATTTCGATACTTGTTACAGGTTCGTGAGGTTCGCACGGCCGGGGCGGTCGGCGGGTCGATTTTTCTTCCTCCTGTGCGCTTTAAGATCGGTCGCCGACCCGTTAGTATGACCCCATCGATGCTGCGGGCCGCACCGTCTCTTCGGGTCGTCGATCGGGCGGGACCGCGGGTTTGGAGACCGATATGTCCGCTCCCCTGGAACGACAGCAGAAACCCACCGAGACTTTAGCCGAAGCCGTCATCCGGTTCTGCGGCGACTCGGGTGACGGGATGCAGGTGGTCGGCGGACAGCTGACCAACACGTCGGCCGCGTTCGGCAACGACGTCAGCACCTTCCCCGACTTCCCTGCGGAAATCCGGGCGCCAGCCGGCACCCTGGCCGGCGTGTCCGGCTTTCAGCTTCACTTCTCCTCGGCCGACATCTACACCCCCGGCGACATGGTCGACACGCTCGTCGTCATGAACCCGGCCGCTCTCAAGACCAACATTGGCGACCTGAAACGGGGCGGGATTCTCATCCTGAATGAGAACGAGTTCGACACCTCGAACCTGAAAAAGGCCGGCTACGCCAACAATCCGCTCACCGACCCCGAATTGCTGAGCAAGTTCGACGTACACATCGTGCCGATGACCCGCCTCGCCGAGGACTCGGTCGCGGGCCTCGGGCTGACGGTGAAAGAGGCCGCCCGCTGCAAGAACTTCTTCGCACTGGGCCTGATCTACTGGCTCTACGAGCGGGATTGCGCGATCACCGAGGCTTGGATCAAGGACAAGTTCGGGAAGAAGCCGAAGTACGTCGAGGCCAATACTCGGGCTCTCCGCGGCGGGTTCAATTACGGCGACTCGACCGAGGCGTTTCCCAAGCACTACATCGTGCCGAAGGCCAAGCTCCCGGCCGGGAAGTACCGCAGCATCACGGGCAATGAGGCGACCGCCTGGGGCCTGGTGGCGGGGGCTAAGCGGTGCGGAAAAGAGCTGTATTTCTCGGGCTATCCGATCACCCCGGCCAGCGACATTCTGCACAAGCTGTCGGAATTGAAGCGGTTCGGCGTGCGGACGTTCCAGGCCGAGGACGAGATCGCCGCAATGGCGAGCGTCTGCGGCGCGGCCTTTGCCGGCGAAATCGCAGCCACGGCTTCGAGTGGTCCCGGCATCGTGCTCAAGGGCGAAGCCATCAATCTCGGCGTCATGACTGAGCTGCCGATGGTGATCGTCGATGTGCAGCGAGGCGGTCCGAGCACCGGTCTGCCGACCAAGACGGAGCAGGCGGACCTGCTGCTGGCCATGTATGGCCGGAATAGCGACAGCCCGATCCCGATCGTCGCGGCCGCTACGCCGGGCGATTGCTTTTACATGGTCCAGGAGGCCATCCGGCTGGCGGTCACATTCATGACGCCGGTCTTCTTCCTCTCCGACGGCTATCTCGCCAACGGTGCGGAGCCTTGGCGGATTCCGAAGTTCTCGGAACTGCCGCCGATCGAGGTCAAGCACCCGAAGCCCACCGCAGACGGTGTGCTGAACGGCTACGCAGATGCCGACGGGAAGTACCTGCCGTACAAGCGGGATGCCAAGCTGGCCCGACCCTGGGCCGCCCCGGGCACGCCCGGCTTCGAGCACCGCGTGGGCGGCATCGAGAAGCGGGACGGCACCGGCAACATCGACTATGCCCCGGACAATCACCAGCACATGGTGGATACCCGGGCCAGGAAGATCGCAAATATCGCCGATTCAATTCCCGAGCAGGACGTGTTCGGCGATAGCCGGGGCAAACTGCTGGTGCTGAGCTGGGGCGGGACCTACGGTGCCGTCCGCGCGGCCGTCGAGCAGGCCCGGCATAACGGACGGAACGTGAGCCACGCGCACCTGCGCTACCTGAACCCGTTCCCGAAGAATCTGGGCAAGATCCTCGGGCAATACGAGAAAGTGCTGATTCCCGAGCTGAACACGGGGCAACTGTCGCTCCTGATCCGCGGGAAGTTCCTGATCGACGCCCAGCCGATGAACAAAGTCCAGGGCAAGCCCCTGCTTGTGCGGGAGCTTTTGGAACGGTTTGACTCAATGCTGTGACCGCTGTCCGCTTTCGGCTATCCGCTATCCGCCAAAAAAGTGACCCGAAAGTAAAACGCATCGGGGGCTTTCCGGCGGAATGCGGATCGTTGAAAGCGGTTTGGCGGATAGCGGATAGCGGAAAGCAGAGGGCGGATAATGGCTGTCTCGACTCTTCCGATGGTGAAACCCGAGGACTTTGCCAGCGATCAGGCGATCCGCTGGTGTCCCCGGTGCGGTGACTACTCCATCCTCGCCCAGGCCAAGAAGGTCCTGGCCGGGCAGGGGATTCCGCGAGAAAATATCGTGTTCGTCAGCGGGATCGGCTGCTCGAGCCGGTTCCCGTATTACCTCAACACTTACGGGTTCCACTCGATCCACGGTCGCGCGCCGGCCGTCGCGTCGGGAGTAAAGCTGACCCGGCCGGACTTGCAGGTCTGGGTCGTCACCGGCGACGGCGACGCTCTGAGCATTGGCGGCAATCACACGTTGCACGTGTTGCGCCGCAACCTCGACGTGAAGGTGCTGCTCTTCAACAACCAGATTTACGGGCTGACGAAGGGGCAGTATTCGCCCACCAGCCCGATGGGGAAGAAGACGTACAGCACGCCGCAGGGGTCGGTCGACAACCCGCTGGCCCCGCTGGTGTTTGCCCTGGGCTGCGAGGCAACGTTTGTCGCCCGGTCGATCGACATCGACACGACGCACCTGACGGCAACCCTGGAGCGGGCTTCGAAGCACAAGGGCACGGCATTCGTCGAGATCTACCAGGACTGCAACGTGTTCAACTCGGACGCGTTCAAGTACGCCCAGGACCGCACGCAGCGCGACGACAACATCGTGTACCTGGAGCACGGGAAGCCGCTGATTTTCGGCAAGAACAAGGACAAGGGGATTCGGGTGAATCCCGGGACCATGCTGCCCGAAGTGGTGCAGTTGGGACAGGGCGTCACCGAAGACGACCTGCTGTTCCACGACGAAAAGTCGCCGGACCCCTCGATGGCATTCCTGCTGGCCAAGATGAGCAAGCTGCACGGCATGCCGGAGCCGGTCGGTGTGTTCCGTGCGGTGGAGCGGCCCACTTACGACGAACTGGTCAATGGTCAGGTGGCCACCGCGGTGGCGGCCGCGAAAGACACCCTCGACGACCTGTTCAACAGTGGCGACACGTGGGTGGTGGCCTAGGAAAGGTGGTCCGGCTGTCCGGCCGGCCTTCCGGGTCGGACCGGCCCGGGCCGTGCAAATTCGTTGACTCCGGGGGTGCTCCGCTTATAATTCCAATCCCATCGAACCCGATCCGGTGATTGTCCGTCATTGGTGATTGCGGGTGAAGGTTCGGTCGGCAGTCGGGCGTATAGCTCAGTTGGCTAGAGCGCAGCTCTGATAAAGCTGAGGTCCTTGGTTCGAATCCAAGTACGCCCACTCCAGCCTGCGGAGTGCAAAGTTACGGGTGAAAAGTTAAAAGTTGAGGTCCGACCGGCTCCGCCGGTTTCTGAACTTTGCACTTTTAACTTGGAACTTTGCACTCCAAAAGGGGGCGTAGCTCAACTGGGAGAGCACTAGCTTTGCAAGCTAGGGGTTGCCGGTTCGACCCCGGTCGCCTCCAGAAGTGACCGGGAAAGAAAAAACTGTCCGAAGTGATTGACGGTCGAACGTGAATCCCTAAGACAGTGTATCCCGCGGTTCACAACTGCTTCACAGTTGCGAACGGGGAACAAAAGTCCGCGAGTGGTTCGGCTCCTCTGGGGTCGAGGGCTGGCGGAGGCCGGGCGACCGGCGCAAGTGATTGTTCTTTTACAATTTACGGCGAGTGTGAGTTGCATCCCAACGAGGGTGCGGCGGACGGCTTCCTGATGCAAGGGGGTCGGTCGTCGGGCCCATGATTGGAGTGAAAGAAAACGAGAGCCTGAAGAGAGCGAACGTTACACTCCGGTTGGATTAGTCTCCGATCGGAGGTAGTTGCGGGTGGCATTGATCTTGATCCGGACGACGCGGCAACGCGGCCGGGCGGGCGGGAACAATGCGGCCAAGCTACTAAGGGCATGTGGGGGATGTCTTGGCGCCAGAAGGCGATGAAGGGCGTGGCAGACTGCGATAAGCTCGGGGGAACTGTCAAACGAGTGCTGATCCCGAGATCCCTGAATGCGTGGCACTGAATCCATAGGTGCCACGGGCGAACCCGGGGAACTGAAACATCTCAGTACCCGGAGGAGAAGAAAGAAAACTCGACTCCGTCAGTAGCGGCGAGCGAAAGCGGAATAGCCTAAACCGAAGGGACACGTCCTTTCGGGGTTGTAGGACCGGAATTTAGCAGCAAGTACTCTAGCAGAACGGTCTGGGAAGGCCGACCACAGAGGGTGAGAGTCCCGTATGCGGCAGGGGAAAGTTGTGATCCGGCACCTGAGTACGACTCAACACGTGAAAGTGAGTCCGAATCCACGGGGACCATCCCGTAAGGCTAAGTACTCTCTGGCGACCGATAGCGAAGAGTAGCGCGAGCGAAAGGTGGGAAGAACCCCGACAAGGGGAGGACACTGAACCTGAAACCACATGCCTACAAGCGGTGGGAGGGCTATGCCGGCTTGCCGGAATGCCTGACCGCGTGCCTTTTGCATAATGATCCGGCGACTTACCGTTACAGGCAAGGCTAAGCTGCTCTGCAGCGGAACCGAAGTGAAAGCGAGCCTGAATAGGGCGACAAGTCTGTGGCGGTAGACGCGAAACCACGTGAACTACCCATGGCCAGGTTGAAGTGGGGGTAATGCCCCATGGAGGACCGAACTCACTAGTGTTGAAAAACTAGGGGATGAGCTGTGGGGAGGATTGAAAGTATCATCAAACGTGGAGATAGCTCGTTCTCTCCGAAATAACTTTAGGGTTAACGTCAGGTTAGTTGGCTGCGGGGGTAGAGCTACTGAAATCGAACGGGGGGCTACCCGCCTACCCGTCGATACCAAACTCCGAATACCGCAGTACCAAGGCCTGGCAGCTAGACGGCGGGGGATAAGCTTCGTCGTCGAGAGGGGAACAACCCAGATCGCCCGCTAAGGCCCCCAAGCTATGCTCAGTGCGAAAGGAAGTTGGATTCCTGAGACAGCCAGGATGTTGGCTTAGAAGCAGCCACCATTTAAAAAGTGCGTAATAGCTTACTGGTCGAGGAATCCTGCGCCGATAATGAACGGGACTAAGCATAGCGCCGAAGCGGCGGGTTGCAGCAATGCAGCGGTAGGAGAGCGTCGTGCGTTAGGGTGAAGGGATACGGGTAACGAATCCTGGACGATGCACGAGTGAATATGCCGGAATGAGTAACGATAAAACGGGTGAGAATCCCGTTCGCCGTAAGCCTAAGGTTTCCTGGGGAAGGTAAATCCTCCCAGGGTTAGTCGGACCCTTAGTCGAGGCCGAAAGGCGTAGATGATGGAGAGCAGGTTAATATTCCTGCACCGGTCTGATGGACAAATCGGGTGACGCATCACAGCAAGGCGAGCCCCCTGTTAGATGGGGGTCCCGCAAGGGCGAGGACATCTACGATTCCGAAGTCCCTGAACGTGGTGCCGAGAAAATCCCCGAGGCGGTCGAAGTCAGCCGTCCGTACCATAAACCGACACAGGTAGGCGGGTTGAGTATACTCAGGCGCTCGAGAGAAGGCTCGTGAAGGAACTCGGCAAATTGGCCCCGTAACTTCGGGATAAGGGGCGCCACCTAGGGTGTTAAAGCCTCGGGTGGCCGCAGTGAAAAGGGAGTAGCGACTGTTTACTAAAAACACAGGACTCTGCAAACTCGTAAGAGGACGTATAGAGTCTGACGCGTGCCCGGTGCCGGTAGGTTAAGGGAGAGGGTTAGCCGTAAGGTGAAGCTCGCAACCGAAGCCCCGGTAAACGGCGGCCGTAACTATGACGGTCCTAAGGTAGCGAAGTTCCTTGTCGGGTAAGTTCCGACCTGCATGAATCGCGTAACGACTGCTCCACTGTCTCCACGAGTCACTCGGTGAAATTGTAGTCGTTGTGAAGATGCAACGTACCCGCAGTTAGACGGAAAGACCCCGTGAACCTTAACTGTAGGATAGTATTGGGTTTAGGCCCAACTTGCGTAGTGTAGCTGGGAGGCTTTGAACTGTCGGTCTCGGCCGACAGGGAGCCACAATATGAAACACCAGCCTGGTTGTGCTTGAATTCTAACTCCGGTCCCGTGAATCCGGGCGGTGGACAGTGCTATCTGGGCAGTTTGACTGGGGCGGTCTCCTCCTAAAGAGTAACGGAGGAGCCCAATGGTACCCTCAGCCCGGTTGGCAATCGGGCAAAGAGCGTAAAAGTAGAAGGGTGCTTGACTGCGAGACCGATAGGTCGAGCAGGGACGAAAGTCGGGTTTAGTGATCCGGCGGTGCTGGATGGAAAGGCCGTCGCTCAACAGATAAAAGGTACTCCGGGGATAACAGGCTTATCTCCTCTGAGCGTTCATAGCGGCGAGGAGGTTTGGCACCTCGATGTCGGCTCATCGCATCCTGGGGGTGGAGAAGCTCCCAAGGGTTTGGCTGTTCGCCAATGAAAGCGGTACGTGAGCTGGGTTTAGACCGTCGTGAGACAGGTCGGTCCCTATCTGCTGCGGGCGCAGGAAGTTTGAGGGGTTTTCTCGCTAGTACGAGAGGATTGCGAGGGACGTACCGCTGGTGTGCCAGTTGTTCCGCTCGGAGCATCGCTGGGTAGCTACGTACGGTCAGGATAAACGCTGAAGGCATCTAAGCGTGAAACCTTCCCCAAGATGAGACTTCCTGTCCTAGACGAAGGCTCCTGGAAGATCACCAGGTCGATAGGCCGGGCGTGTAAGTACAGCAATGTACTCAGCTAACCGGTACTAACAGCCGATCGCTTGACCGCATTGTTCTCTCTCACCCGGCCGCTTCCCAGCGGCCGTGGCTCTCGAGATCTTTCGCACGCAGCTCACACTCCCGTAGATTGTTATGAACTTCCCGGTGAACATACCTGGTTGGAAACACCCGTTCCCATTCCGAACACGGCCGTTAAGCGACCAGGGCCGATGGTAGTCCGTCGAGGGCGAGAGTAGGTTATTGCCGGGTTTATGGAACCCCCGAGGCGAAAGCCCCGGGGGTTTCTTTTTGCCCCTATTCGAACCCGCTCCCCATCACCGACCACACCACGTCCGCCATTCTCTGATGCCCCGCCGGCGTCAGGTGAACGGAATCGTGCGTTGCCCCCGCCGTCGTCAACACTCCAATAAACACCCGCTTCGGAATCAAATGGACTCCGAATCGCCCGGCCAGCTCACGCTGAATCAGGCCGAATTCGTTGGCCAGCGGCGGGAGTGGCAACTCGAACATGACCACGGTTCGGTCCGGGCGGCATACCTTCTTCAACAGCCGTTCCAGGCCATCGCGGTACTCGACCGTCGTCGACGACCCCAGAACGTCGTTCCCACCGATCTCGAGCAGGATCAGTTCGCCATTGTTTGGAAGTTGATCTGCCTGCCGGCTGGCCGACGCGACCGTCGCGCCCATTTGCGAAACGTCCGCGATTGCGATTTTCTTCTGCTCGGCCAGAAGCACCGGCCAGGTCCGCCGTTCCCGTTCTCCCATCCCCGCTATTACCGAATCCCCGATCACGCACAATGTTGGCCGACCCGTCCGCGGTAGTCGCGGCATCATTTGGTACGGCAATTCCCACGACAGTGCCATCGCCCAAGCCAGCATCGTCGCCAGCCGCCAGCCTCTCGCCGAACCGCCGAGCCAGCAATTCCTGCGACTCGCCTCGGCTACTACCCAACACAACGTCGCGGCTCCGACGACCGCATACAGCCAATAGGGTAACGGGGCCGCGGATACGCCCACAAGAACCAGTCCGACAATCACCAGCAGAGGCACGACCGACCGAAGACTTCGGCGGCCACCGCCAACGAGGACCAGCGCGGCCACGTTCATGGCCACTCCGACCAGAAAGGCCAATCCACTGCCAATGAAAAAGATCACCCAATCCACGACCGCCGGCCTTCCGAAGTAAGTTCACCGTTCCCCCACCCGCAACCGCTTCAAAATCTGGATCTGCCCCGCATGATAGAGGTCGTGGGCAGCGATGCCGCGCACGAGCTGACCCACCGTTACCGCGCCGGAGTCGATCTTTCTCTTCAGATCCGCCGGCTTCAGTTTCACGATCTGTCCCCGCAGTTGCCGGTGGGTGACCACAAGCAGTGCGACGTCGGCTTTCCATTCCCTGTCCGGGTCCCCGCCTTCGCTCGGCCGGGCGAACCAGTTCGAGCCGACGAGCGGGAACGCGCCGGGCTTTTCGCCGGCCAGGCGTCGGCGGATGGTGTACTTCCAGTATGCCGCATGGAGGGCGATCTCCCAGACGCTGTGCCGGCCCGGGCCCGGTCGCCAGGCCGCGTCGGCCGCGGACAGCCCGCGGATCGAGCCGCGCAGGTTGGTCCCGTGCCACGACTTTCTGTCAAACGCCTCGTCGATCATCGCCAACAGCACATCGACCGTCGTCATGCCGATCCCTCCGCCCGGCCTATCCCAATTTCGCGAGCAGCTTGCGCAGGCTGGTCACGTTGCGGGCCGTCGACGGCATGCCGATCGCCTTCGTCACGTGCGGCCACTTGAGCAGCGACTCCGTCAGCCGGCCTCGGCACAGCCAGTACAACTCCCGCCCGTGGGCGTGCAACTCGTCCATCTCCGTGCGGAACTTTGCGAGCGACTTTGCCGCGGCCAGGTCCAGCCGGTCGCGCAGGAACACGACGTGCAGCGAATCCGTCTCGCGGACTTCGAACGGCTCGTGGGCCACGGCCCTGGCGATCTCCGCGGGCGTGCGGACGAACGTCTCCACCGGGTAGCCGAGTGCCTTGTGCAGATGGCCCTCGATGCAAGTCTCGAGGCGGGCCGCGTTCTTCTGCGGAGATTGGAACAGGACATTGCCGCTGGCGATGAAGGTGGAGACGTCGGAATAGTCCAACTCCTCGAACAGCGAGCAGAGGCGGTCCATCGTCGCCCGCCGGCCGCCGACGTTGATGCTGCGGAGAAATGCGACGTAGCTCGGCATGGCCCACCGGCCTCCGCGAATGTCGGCCAAGGGTTGGTGCCCCCGGCCCTGGCAGTTACCATCATCGTATCGGCCCAACGCGGATCGCTCGCATGTCGTTCGTTCGCCAACTGATCACGCTCCCCCGCCGTCGGCCACGCTTGGCCGTGGTGCTCTCGCTCGTGCTGTTCTGGCTCGGCTGGTACGTACGGCCGCCTCGTCCCGACTTTCGGTATGAAGGTCCGCCCGGATATTCGGTGAAGGTTTTGGCTAGTGGCCGTCAGGCGAACTTTCATGAACGATCCAGCGGTTCGCCGGCACGGACTTATCGGGCGCAAGTTGTCGACATATCGACTGGTCGGGTGACCTCTGTGTCCTACCTGGCAGATTGGCCAACTCCTGATGTTTCACCCAACGGTGACCGGGCCATTACGGGCAGCTTCAGTACTCGACGGGTATTGCGGAGCTGGCCGACCGCCAAGCACATCTGCGTGCTTCCCGAGGGGTATTGGGAAATCCAATGGAGCCCGGACGGTAGATACCTTGCGATGAGTGGGGAACAGAAACTGATCATCATCCGTTCGAGTACGGGTGAAACCGTTTCGCAATTGTCTCGCGGAGAAGTAGCACCGGTATTCCTACCTGACAGTACCGGAATCTGCGTTCTGTCGGCCGACCGGAGTCGAATCGAAGTATGGGGCTTCGAGCCGTTTCGACTGCTGACGTCATACGCCCTGCCCTACCGGCCGGACGACCCAAAAGCCATGGCCGACGATAAGCCGATTGCCGACTCATGCCGGATAACGGAAATGTATGTCTCGGAGAATGGCTGTACTCTCGTAGCTTCTTTCGTGCGATTTCCGAGTACCGCGAATGGCCTTCGGGCAATCGACTCCGTCGTTTTGTGGAGCTTCGAATCCGGCAAGCAGACCACGTTTGACATTGGCGAGCACTACCCGGAACGTACCGTTGAACTCCAGTTGAGCGCAGACTGTCGCACGATCGGGGCCAGCATCAAGAGAACGCTAATCAACGACCCGAAATTGCCCGCTTGGCAGACCAGTGCTGCACTTGGCGAATGGTCAAGAGCCTCTGCCTGGAAAGTGAACGACGGTGGAGCATTAGAAATCAAGACGCCGTCAGAATCGAAGTTGGTGGTTCCCTGCGGCGACTACATCATTTGCGTTGACTACGATCAATTCTGGATCCTCGACGAGCAATCGGGTAAAACAGTGTCCAGGCTGCCGGGAGCAGCAGTTGGGAGGTATTGGTCGCCGCAAACATCAACTGGCTACGTAGCATTCAATCGAAGCGAGCAGCCAAGTTGGTTGCAGGGATGGCTGCAAAGCAATTCCTTCTGGACCTTTCCAAAACGGCCGAGTGGGATTTACATCGCACGAATGCAGGATGGTTCGATTTCCCGGTTCATACCCAACCGTAGCCATGGCCTATTTGATTCCGGTTGCAATCTCTGGACAAACGGTTGTGCCGCCGCAGGCGGTGATGTAGTCGAGCGCTGGTCCCCCGAAGTCCCGCACTCGTGGTGGCTATACGCGGTGACGGCGGCGGGAGTGGGCTACCTCATCTGGCCGGCGTTGGTTCGGCTCACGAGTCGCTGGCGGCGAACCCGACCGGCCGGGGTCACGGCGTGACGCCGGCCGGGTCCCGGTTGGATCGGCCGGGTGTTTCGGGTACGATCACCCGATCGGGCCCAAAGCGGATCGCTCGCATGTTAATCGGTCGTCGCCTGCTGTCGCTTCCCTTCCACTGGCCGCGTGCGAGCATTGCCGGCTTGCTCCCGTTGCTTTGGTTCGTCTGGCTGCTCTGGCCCCCGCAGCCGGACTTCTGCTTTGAAAAGCCGGCGGGATCGGAAGGAGTGATATCTGCCGATGGTTCGAGAGTTGTGTTCCTGCCGAACCAGACGAAGACTGTGTTTGCGAATATCGAGCCAAAAAAATACCACTTCACGACAGTCGATGTCAGGTCGCTTGTCGAATGCAGGACCACCGGCTCGGCCACTGCGATTCCGGTGCTTTTGTCTCCCGATGGCAGATGGATTGCCTTGCGACAGCCGAACTATCAGTGGGACCTGCATTCGCTGGTGTCGCCGAGCGAACCGTTGGCATTGCCGCCCGGGCGATGGACGCGGGTGCGCTGGAGTGTCGATGGGTGTCACCTGATTGCGGCCAACGGCGTCGCAACGGTCGTCTTGCGAACGTCGGATGGACGGCCAGTGTTTCAATCTCGGGAGGTTGGGGCCTGTGCTGAAGTTCTGCCCGACGGCTCGGGCTTGTTCGCGGTTTCCCGAGATGAACGCGGGATTGAACTGTGGGATTTCAAGACCGGCGCGGTCATCGAGCAGTACCCGCTGAAACTGCCAAATTCGAGTAACAACCCCCGAGGCCTGCCTCGGCTACCTGATCCGAGTATCAGCGTACACAGGATCTGCGTCAGCAGGGACGGCCAGACGATTGTAGCGCTCGTCAAGAGTGATGACATCGAAATGCTGTCCCTCAGTAGGGAGAATCAGATCCAAGCCTGGAAGCGAAGTACCCGGGAACAGCGGACCTTTCCAATCGATAACGATTCCTTTTCTGACTCCTTTTACCTGGAAGTGAGTGACGACGGGCGAGTTGCATCTTTCAACTTGTTGGAGTCGCCATTCGGCAGAGATAACGCTATCCCTCAGTGTTTTGTCCCGCCGTCGTCGAAACGGAGTCTTTGGACTACTTGGGATTTGTCGGCCGGTGAACGTCGCCCGGGGAAGCATGCGCCGCCGATCAAACTGTCGGTGGAATGGCAGGGACGCGTCTTCCTGAAAGACTCGACCAATGTCGTTCGAGTGTTGGACACGAAGTCGGGTCATGAACTCCACAGAATCACTGCCGAATGGAGCAGTTATCGCGGCGGTCGGTTGTCAAAAGACCATGCAGTGTTTCAGGTCACGGGTAGCGGGTGGAACAAATCGATTCGTACTGCGCTACCCGCCGTTCTCGCCAATCTCCTGATGCCCGTGAGTAACATTGTTACTGAGACTTTCCGTGTGTCCGATGGAAAAACTACCCGAATCCTTCACGGACGGTGGCCCATCGGTTTCGACTGCGATGGCCAGCTTTGGACTGAGATGTCGGATACCAATCGCTACCTATGGGAGCGTTGGTCGCCCGAAGCCCCGCGCCCGTGGTGGCTGTACGCGGTAACGGCAGCGGGCGTGGGCTACCTCATCTGGCCGGCGTTGGTTCGGCTCGCGAGTCGCTGGCGGCGAACTTGCCCGGCCGGCATCGCGGCGTAACCCTTTTAGGGGCCGGGGGCTTCCAGTACCTGTCGCCATCGGGCGGCCATTCCGTTGTAGGCCGCGGTGTACGTCGATTCGAGTGGCACGTCGACCGCCCGCTGCGGTGCGAGGAATAGCGGCATCACGGGCAGCGTTTCGCCGACGGCTCGGTGTTCGACATACGCGCGGACCCCGTCGTCGGTTTCGTACGCTGCAAAGGTCAGCGGCTGGGCCCGGGGCAGTTCATATGGCTCGCCGGCTATCGCGTCCCATAGCTCGGCATGAATCCCGTTCGGGTCGCGCTGGCCGGGAGGTTGAAGGTCGGCCACGAGCAGATGAATGCCGCGGTCGAGCAACTCGGCCGACTTGTCCACGAAGTTCGCCAATGCCCGCCGCGATGACTTATTGCCCGGCGACACGAGTTCAATGACAGCCACGCAGCGATCGTCGCTGGCATGGCGCACCGCAACGACATTCTGCTTGCGTCGATAAAAATCGAGGTCGGTCTCCGCCGTCGGCTGGACACGAGGTGCGACGGCCACACCGGTCCCGTCGCTGACAGGCGGCGATGCAGCCGGTTCCGATGTGTGGAGCGCGAGAACATCCGGACCGAACTGGCCGACCCGTTGCTCGGGCAAAGCATAGTAGTCGGCAGGTAAGACACCCTGATTCAAAGCCCGCGCGATCTCCGTGATCCAGTCATGGTGCAGAACGTGGAAGATGCCGGGCTTGACGCGAGTCCAATCGTGTATCGGCATGTGTCAGGCACCCTCAACGAGCCGGAGCGCGGAATTCTACGTGTCTACGGAGTGATTTCCCATTCCCCCGCATGATCATACCTGAGCGGCAGTTGTGGAACAATCCGCAGGGGTTTCCAAGGGGTTTGTACGAATGTTCAGTTGTAATGAACCCCGGGATATGGCGAAATACCCATCGAACTTGTCCGGCCGGCCCGGGGCGGTTTGATACCGCCCGTTCGATCCGCGGTGGCGTGTTTCGCCGCCGCGGGCGTGGGCAGCCGACGGAGCTTTTGCTTCCATGTTCCATCACTTCGTCGCCCTCCCGCTTCCCCTCGCCCAACTCCCCGATGTACTGACGAACGGACTCGCGGTCGCCCTGGTCATTGTGCTGGGGCTGCTCCTCCTCCTCGAACTGTGCGGCCTGCGGTTCATCCCGAACGATCAGGTCGGCGTCGTCGAAAAACGCTGGAGCCCCAAAGGCTCCGTGCCCGAGGGCCGGATCATGGCCCTGCACGGCGAGGCCGGCTACCAGGCCGATCTGCTCCGCGGTGGCTTCCACTTCGGACTCTGGCGTTGGCAGTACAAGATTCACCGCCTGCCGCTCGTGACCGTGCCGCAGGGCCAGATCGGCTACGTGTATGCCCGCGACGGCGAGCCGCTCTCGGCCAGCCAGACGCTGGGCCGGGTGGTCGAGTGCAACAACTTTCAGGACGCCCGCGGCTTCCTCTCCGAGGTCGCCAGCCGGGAGCCGGAGGCCGGCGAACCGCAACTCGCGTCGGAAAGCTCGCTGCTCGGGTCGGCCGGCGGCCAGCGCGGCCGACAGCGGTCGATCCTGCGTGAAGGCGTGTATGCCATCAACCCCGCGCTGTTCACCGTCATCACCGAGAACCGCGTCTATCGGCTCGGCACCGCGGGCCGACAGGAACTCCAGGAACTCCTCGCCTGGCAGGAAGAACTCCGCGAGATCGACGGCTTCCACCCCGTCGTCATCGGCAAGCCGGTCGACGCCATCGACCCGCTCCGCAACGACCAGACGGTGAAGGTCGACTCCATCGGCATCGTGACCGTGCACGACGGCCCCAGCCTGTCGCCCGGCGAGATCATCGCACCGGACGTGGGCAACTCGTCGAACGACGCCCACTACCACAACAACTTCCAGGACCCCGAGGCGTTTCTGCGGGCGGGTGGCCGGCGAGGCCGGCAGTACATGCCGCTCACCGACGGTACCTACTTCATCAACCGCTGGTTCGCCACCATCGAGATCAAGCCGAAGACCGTGGTGCCCATCGGCTACGTCGGCGTCGTGGTCAGCTACTACGGGCAACAGGGGCGGGACCTCTCGGGCACCGCGTTCCGCCACGGCGAGCGCGTGGCCGAGGGCGAGCGCGGCGTGTGGCAGAAGCCGCTCGGCCCGGGCAAGTACCCGTTCAATACCTATGCCGGCAACCTGATCCTGGTGCCGACCACCAACTTCGTGCTCCACTGGATCACCGGCAAGACCGAAGCCCACCGCTACGACGAGTCGCTGCGCAGCATCGACCTCGTTACCCGCGACGCGTATGAGCCGCTCCTGCCGCTCTCCGTGGTCGTACACATCGACTACCAGCGGGCCCCCGGCGTCATCCAGCGGTTCGGCGACGTCAAGAAGCTGATCACGCAGACGCTCGACCCGATGCTCTCGGCCTTCTTCCGCGACGTGGCCCACAAGAAGACGATGCTGCAACTTCTGCAGGAACGCGACGACATCCAGAAGGAAGCCAAGCAGCAACTGCACGAGCGGTTCTCCGAGTTCGACATCGAGTGCGTCGACGTGCTGATCGGCAAGCCGACGAGCGTGGAGGGCGACACCAAGATCGAGGGGCTGCTCGAACAGCTTCGCCAGCGGCAGCTTTCGATTGAGCAGATCGAGACCTACGAGAAGCAGCGGGGCGCGGCCGAGAAGCTCAAGCACCTGCAGGAGGCGCAAGCCATCGCGCAGATGCAGACGGAGCTGACGAACAGCCAGGTGACGATCCGCATCAACGAGATCAAGGGCGAGGCGGACCTGGCCCGCGCCCGCAAGGCGGCCGAGCAGACGGTGGTGACCGCGCAGGCCGACAACCAGATCCGCGTGATCCAGGCCGACGCTGACCTGGCACGGGCGAAGCGCCAGGCTGAGCAGACCGTCATGCTCGCCGAGGCGGACGCGAAACAGAAGGTGCTGGCCGGTAAGGGCGAAGGCACCAAGCAGCTCCAGATCGGCCTCAGCGAGGCGACGGTGCTGATGCGCAAGATCAACAGCTTCGGCGACCCCCGGTTGTACGCTTTGCTGCAGGCGGCGGACAAGCTGGCCAACAGCCAGCAGCCGTTGGTGCCGCAAAAGGTGTTCATGGCCGGTGGCGGCGACGGCAGCCCGAATGCCGGGGGCGCGACGGGCCTGCTCGGCACGCTGATCAGCCTGCTCGTCGCCGAGAAGAGTGGGTTCGACTTGAAGGACGACGGCAGTGGCTCGGTAATGAAGGAGTTCGCCGACCGCATGACCCGCGAAGCCCTGACGGACATGCAGTCGGCGGCCAACACGCCGGAAAGGAACGGGCCGCCGGTCGGAGTGTGAGGTCCGCTATCCGCTAACCGCGATCCGCTTTCCGCCAGAAAGACGGGGTTCGCAAAGTCCGAATGGTTCCCTCCCCCTTGCGGGGGAGGGAAGAACCACTTGGTTCCTACTTCCCCGTCACCCTCGCGAACCGTTCTGCCTGTTCGTCCCACTTGGCGGCGTCCTTCGGTTCATAGGTTGCGAACTCGCAGGATGAACGGACGACGTCCCGGATTTCTTCCAGTGACGACACCAGGCCCAACCCGCGGGCCTGCATCATCACATTGCCGAGTGCGGTGGCTTCCACGGGGCCGGCGACCACAGGCCTTCCGATCGCGTCGGCAGTGAACTGATTGAGCAACTCGTTCTGGCACCCGCCGCCCACGACATGCAGGATTCCGAATCGCCGGCCCGTCAGCGACTCCATCCGATTCAGCACGTCGCGGTATTTCATCGCGAGGCTTTCGAAGCAGCAACGGGCGAAGTGGCCCGGCGTCGTCGGCGCGGGTTGATTCGTTCGCTTGCAGAAAGCCGTGATCGCCGTCGGCATATCGGCCGGGAGCAGGAAGCTCGCGTGATCCGGGTCGATCAGGCTGCGGAACGGCTCGGCTTCGCGGGCCTGGTGCGTCAGCCCGTCGTAGCTGAACTCGTTGCCGGCCCGCGAGAAACTCCGCCGGCACTCCTGCACCAGCCAGAGCCCCATGATGTTCTTCAGGAACCGGATCGTGCGGTCGACGCCGCCCTCGTTGGTGAAGTTGGCCGTCCGCGACTCGTCAGTGATCACCGGTTCGGGCAGTTCGCAGCCGAGCAGACTCCACGTGCCGGAACTCAGGTACGCCCAGTCGTCGCCCTTGCCCGGCACGGCTACCACGGCCGAGGCCGTATCGTGCGTCGCCGGCGCGATCACCGGGATCGGCCGGGCTCCCGTCTCGGTCGCGACCTGCAAGCGCAGCGGGCCGAGGACCGTGCCGGGAGTTATTAGGCTGCCCAGCATCTTCGGCGCGATGCCGAACTTCCCGGCCAGTTCGTAATCCCATTGCCGGGTCTGCGCGTTCACCATCTGCGTCGTGCTGGCATCGGTGTACTCATTCGCCTTGATGCCAGTGAGCCAGTAATGGAGCAGGTCCGGGATCATCAGCAAGTGCTCGGCCGGGTCGAGCAACGGCGAGCGGTCGTGCTTCATCGCGGCCAGTTGGAACAGCGAATTGAACCGTAGAAACTGCAAGCCCGTCCGCTGGTAGATCTCTGCCCCGGGAACGGTGGCAAACGCCCGGTCGGGGAAGCCCTCGGTGTGCGGGTCGCGGTAGTGGCGGGGCAGGCCGAGCAGGGTGCCGCCCCGGCCGATGAGCCCGAAGTCGACGCCCCAGGTGTCGATGCCGACCGAGTCGACGCCGCCGCGGTCGGAGTGGGCGATTCGCAGGCAGTTCAGGATCTCGCGGTGCAGGCCCGGGGCGTCCCAGACCATCTGGTCGAGCAGCGTCACGCCGCCATTGGGAAACCGGTGCACGGCCTCGAGTGCGACACGGGCACCGTCGAATGTGCCGAGAATACCGCGGCCTGACTCGGCCCCCAGGTCGATCGCGAGCAGCGCGCACGTCGCGGGCATCGTAGAATGGTCTCGGAGTGAGTGATGCGGGCCGCCGATTGGCGGTTAGTGTACCGGGGAGCCATGAACGCAGCGACCGCGAATACCGGAATCGTGCTTTTCGACGGCGACTGTGCCTTCTGCCAGAAGTCGGTGAGCATTCTGCGCAAACTCGACTGGCTGCACAGGCTCGAGTGCCGGGACGCCCGCGACACGGCCAACTGGCCAGCCAGCGAGCAACCGCTGGAGATGGATCGGCTGCTCGAAGAGATGCACGTCGTCCCGCCGGGCGGGAAGCGGGCCTATGCCGGGTTCGACGCGTTCCGCTGGATGTCCTGGCGGCTTCCGGCCACCTGGCTGATCGCGCCGTTTCTGTACATCCCGGGCGTGCCGTGGCTGGGCCGGAAGGTCTACCTCTGGGTCGCGAAGAACCGCTACAAACTCGTTCCGTGCCACGACGGCCAGTGTGCCGTGCCCCGCAA
Organism: Gemmataceae bacterium; assembly: GCA_019694755.1. Taxonomy (GTDB): domain Bacteria; phylum Planctomycetota; class Planctomycetia; order Gemmatales; family Gemmataceae; genus JAIBBI01. The sequence continues at coordinate 12,905 of JAIBBI010000008.1, read as the reverse complement.
ACCCAAGTCGTGACTCACGCCAGGGCAAACGCAGTCCTTAATGCGGCATGGGCAGCCTTACCCCGTGCCTTGTCGACCGCGACGCTCACGCACACTTCGCTCGTATTGATCATCGCGATATTGATGCCCTGAGCCGCCAGCGCGCCGAACATAGTTCGGGCGACGCCCGTGTGCGTCCGCATGCCGACTCCGTAGACGTGCAACACGGCCAGATCGATGTCGCCGGAGACGGCCGTGCTGTCGTGAATCTTCACGACGGCGTTTTTGGTGAGGTCGACGGCGCGGGTCAGGTCGTTGGCCGGCACGCTGAAGCTCATCACGGCCCGGCCGTCTCGGGTCAGGTTCTGCACGATCATGTCAACCAGCACGCCGGCCCCGGCAATGTCGGAGAACAGCCGCGCACACACGCCGGGCTCATCGGGCAGGTCGGTGACGGTGACCCGGCCGTGATTGTCATCGAGGACCACGTCGCGGACGAGGATGTCTTCCATGGCGGTGAGCCGGGCGACACCGACGGCGAGGTCGCCGCCCGACACGGCGATGGACTGCGCCCCGCGGGCCGACTCGGGGGCAGGCCGACCCGCGCCGGGCCGCTCGCGCTCGAGGCGGAACGCCTCGTGGACCGCCCGCAAAGCACGGGCCCCGTCGGCCTTGTCGACGAGGACGGAAATCTTGATGTCGCCAGTGGTGATCATCTTCATGTTCACCTGCTCGGCCGCAAGCGCGGCAAACATCTTGCCGGCGACACCGGAATGCGTCCGCATGCCGGTACCGACGACGGAGACCTTGCTGACTTCCTCGTCGGCAGTGATGCGGGCGCCCAGCGACGCGGCATGGGGCTGAAGAATCGCGAGGGCGTGCGCCAGTTCACCCTTGGGCACGGTGAAGCCGATGCCGGCTTTGCCCGCGGCAGCGACGTTCTGCACGATCATGTCGACGACGATGTTTTTCTCCGCTAGCGCGGCGAAGATTGTGTGACTGATGCCGGGCCGATCGGGCAATTGTTCGATGAACACGCCCGCCTCGTCGCGGACCATGGCCGCACCGCACACGTCCACGTCGCGCATCCATGCCGCCTCGGGCACGATCCAGGTGCCCTCGGTGTCGGTGAAGCTGCTGCGGACCATCAACGGCACGTCGAACTTCTTCGCGAATTCGATCGAGCGCGAGTGCATGACGCCCGCGCCGACGCTGGCGAGCTCGAGCATTTCGTCGTAGCTGATCGCGTCGAGTTTGCGCGCCTCGGGGACGACCCGCGGGTCGGTGGTGTAGACGCCATCGACGTCGGTGTAGATTTCGCAATTCACCGGGTGATCGACCGGCGGCTGGGAATCCGACTCGTGTTTGAGAACGGCCGCCAGGGCGACGGCCGTCGTGTCCGAGCCGCCCCGGCCCAGAGTCGTGATGTTGAACTCCTCGTCGACGCCCTGGAACCCGGCGACGATGACGACGTTGCCCTCGGCCAGCGCCTGGCGGATGCGGGCGGTGTCGATCTCCTTGATGCGGGCCTTGGTGTGTGTGGAGTCCGTCCGGATGCCGATCTGAGTGCCGGTGAAGCTGATGGCCGGCACCCCGAGCGTGCGGATGGCCATGGCCATGAGCGCGATCGAAATCTGCTCGCCGGTGGCCAAGAGCATGTCCATTTCGCGCTTTGGCGGATCGTCGGTGATCTCGTGGGCCAGGCCGATGAGTTCGTCGGTCGTGTCGCCGCGCGCGCTGACGACGACGATCACCTGACAGCCGGCCTGGCGGGCACGAATCGCCCGACGGGCGGCTGCCATGATCCGCGCGGCCGTCGCCACGCTCGATCCCCCGAACTTCTGAACAACAAGCGGCATGGTGGACGCATCTCCAGGAAAAGAGTCATCTTAAGGAGAGATGCTCCTCCCGGTGTAGCTGCCTTCATCAATATGAAGGCCTCCGGTTTCACCTGGAAGAATTTGAAACGCACTCCGGTGGCGGATTTCCACCCCCGTTCACACTTCTACTCGAGAGCCCCCGACAGACGCGTGATGAAGAGCCCCGATTCCCACGTCCTCGATAGGCTCCTTCGGGAGTCGTACGCCAATTCCGAACTGCACCCCATCCTGAAAAGGATGGTCTTGCGTTCGACGGTGGCGGCGTTGCGCCACGTGACCCCTGAAAACTACGCGGAAAAGTGCCACGGGGCGGCCCTCGCCATCTTCATGGTGCTGCGCTCGCTGCGTATCCGCTCGACAATCGTCGGCGGGACCGTGTCCTGGCTGTTCGGCGGGGTCGATACGGCTGGCCTGGCCTGGCAGACCCGAAGCGGATTCTGGTCGCATAACCCCGCATTGCCGACGCCCCACGCCTGGCTCGTCACCGAGTTCGGCGGCCTCGTCGACCTGACCTGTTCGTTCTTTCACATGACGTGGGGCCGGGATCAGCCGGGCCAACTCGCGCTCGACCAGATTCCCATTATCTGGTTGAAGACCGAACACCTCGCGAAACTTCCGAACCTGCAATACACTCCGACCGCCCGATTCCGTGCGGTCGACCTTCACAATTGCGATGAAATGGCCCGGCAATCGGTCGGGCGCGCGCTGATGACATTTTGGGGTGACCCCGCGATGAACGCCCTGATGGAGCCGTCGGTCGAACCCGAGACCGTGCTTGCCAGCCTCGAGTCGCGGGAACAGTTGGATATGACGATTCTCGATAGCCCGCAGGCCCTCGAGCGACTTGGGAGTCACAACACTTGGGTCGCACGCAACAGCGTGGCCAGCAACGATCACGGCTTGGCGGCTCCTCCGATTAACTGACCCGTAGCGGTATGCGCCGGGACGGCGTCCGAAAGTTTGGAGCGGCATTCGCCAGAATACCGTCGAGGTGACTGCTTGTAGCGGCATTCGCCAGAATGCCGATGAGCCGTAGCCGTATTCTGGCGAATCCGGCTACGACTCCACGTTTAACGTCGCAACAGAACGCAGCGCAGGATGATTGCCAGGCCGGCGGTGACGCCGTCGGCCAGCCAGACGCCGACCGAGGCGGGAAGCGTGCCGTCCCGCGCCAGGTTCGTGCCGCAAAGCAAGAGCGGGTAGTACACGAATACCGTCGGTAGGAAACACGTGACGAACGCGCTCAGGTAGTCGGCCTTGCCGAACCAGATGCCGACGGGCGCACCCACCAGCACGAAACACAAGCAGCCGACCGCCAACGCGGGGCGGAGGTGGATCTCCGCATCGATCGCCCGGGCTTCACGCATCTTTGCCTTGGCGCTATTCTCTCGGAACCTGCGCAGCTCCGCCTTTCGATCGTCCGGGAGGACGCCTTCTTCGAGGGGCGGCGTGTCGATTTCCCGCCGGGCCTGCTCCGCCTCGGCCAACACCACGTCGCGCCGTGCGAACAGATCGATCCAGGGCAGATCGCTCGGCCGATTGGGGCATTCGGCCGTCAGCAGGTTGTTCGGCAGCGGTACGTCCCATGTCCGGTGTCCGATCACGCCGCCGCCGCGGTTGTTCTCCCCGACCACGAGGCATCGCGGCATCTCAACCTTGATGAGGTTCGTCTTCGGGTCGAATCGGATCTCCGCCTCGCGGGCCCGGGCGACGACGTCGTAGCCGCCGTGCTCGTCGCGTTGCTTGAAGACCGCGTCGATCAGGTGCTTGCCCTGTACCTCGCGCACCCACATGGAGAATGGTACGTTCGGGTGGCGCAGGCACCCGGTGCGCTTCAGCAGACCGTACAAAAGGTCTTCGACGTCGCCGAGCACGCTGGTGCGGAGAGTGCGGTGCGTGTCGGGGATGTGGCGCCAATAAAGCCCGGCCGTGATGCCGCAGGCGACGATTCCGAGCAGCAAGCCGGGCCGAAGCATCATGCCCACGCGGCCGCCCGCGGCTTTGACGGCGAGGACTTCGTTGTCCGCCGCCAGTCGGCCGTACACGATGCAGGTGGCGAACAGCGTCGTCGCCGGGAGCGTGTACGGCAGCGTGTTCGGCACCAACAGCGGAATTACCAGTAGGATTTGCGACGGTGCGAGCCCGCGCTGTGTCGCCTCGGCCACGAGACCCGCGAGCACGAACAGACCGGTCAGGCCTACGAGCGCGAGTACGAAGACCCGCGTGAGTTGACCGAAGATCATCTTTTGCAGCAGCGTTCCGGTCATTGTCGCTCCGCGGGCGGTTGTTTCTTGTCCTTGCGTTCGAGTAGCCTGGCGACGGGCTCGACGAGGAACGGAACGGGTTCGGGCGCGAAGGTCGGGTCCACGAGCGACCCGCGCATCTTGATCTTGAGAATCTGCGAGCTCACGCTCGACGGTACGTCGCGCCACGAAGCGGGCAGGATCTGGGCGACCCGGGCCCACACGGCATAGAAGTCGAGATCGACGCCGGTGCCGTCGAGATTGAGCGCGCCCCGGCCGCCCATACTCACGGCACTTCCGAGCAGGTCAAGGCGATCGACCTTAAGCCGCCGGCCTTCGATTTTGAGATGAGCATGGGCCTCGTCGAAGGCGATGCCGTCGGGTGCTCGCAGGGTGACGGCCTTGAGCAGTTCGAGTGCGAGCGGCAGGTCGTACAGCTTGCCGGACGGCACGTCGATGTCGGCCCGGCCGGTCATCTCGTCGACGCCGGTGCCGCGACCGGACAGGTAAAGTTGTGCAGTGGCCCGGCCTTCCAGTTTCCCGCCCACGCCGTTCTGCTTCGAGAACTCTTCGAGGCGGATACCGAGCGCCTTCAAGTCGCAGGCGTAGTCGAGCCCGCCGCCGAACGCGATCCGGCCCTCGCCGGCGAGTGTACCGCCGAACATTTGCCCCTGAATACCGCGGACTTGCAAAACGTCGGGTGTCTCGGGATCGACCTGAAGTTGGGCGTGCATTCGCTCCATGGGTTGGCGCAGGACGGTTGCCCGGCCGAGCGACGCATGGCCCTGAAGCCAGTCGAGGCGGTTGCCCTTGGTCGCGCCCCGGCAGGCGATCGTGCCGCCGATATTCTCCCACGCCACTCCCGTGGACCAGCCGCCCTCGGTCACGTCGAGACGGCCGTCCCAGTAAAGGACAGGTGGGCCGGGAGGGCCCGGAATGGCCGGCGGGTCGTGCAGGACCAGTCGGGTCACGCCCACATCGTACCTTCCGGTCGGCCCCAGACCGGTGACCGCACGTTGGAGCGACTGCGGTAATGCAGAGACGAATTCGGTGTTGATCGTCAGTGGCCCCGCGGCCACGTCGCGGACATCGACCCACAGGCCGCTCCCCGTCCGGATCTCGCCACCGGCCAGTTTAAAGGTTGCCGGGCCGTGTTTCGCGGAGCATTCGCCGAGGACGACGCGCCCCTCAGTCGCGTGCAGCTTGGCGTTGAGGTCCGAGAGCGTGTACGGGAAGAAGCCTGGCGTGACGGTCGCGCCGCGGACCCCGAGTGAGACCGATGGCTCCTTCGTCCCGTTGGCACGGTCCGTCAGAGTGACGCGCGAGCTAAAGTCGATCGTGCCTGTGGGCGCCATCAGGTCCCATGTCGGACCGAGGTTGTATTTTGCCATCGAAGCCTTGAGTGATTCACCGATCGGGAAGCCCGAGCCGGAAATGTCGATGACCAGTTGCTGGCCGTGCGGCGCGGGCGAATTCCACGCACCGACGGTGACCGCGCCGCGACCGTGGGTGCCGGTGCCCCTACGCAGCACCCAGTAGTCGCCGCGATTCGGATCTCCGGGCATTCCCGGGCCGAGATGCATTTCCAGGTCGGCCGCAACGTTTTCGAGCGGTACGGGGAATGCGTCGTAGCACAGTGAGGCATTCCGGCACTGAACGTGGTACTGGTCGTGGCCGTGCGGTGCGCCCTCGGGGTGGTGAATCCGCCCGAGCAGGTCGGCCGAGCCGCGGAAGTGGAACGACCGGGCCAGCGGCTGAAACCGAGGCGGCAGTGCGGCAATCAGGTCGTCGTCGACGGGAATGTTGCGGGCGGGCTGATCGCCCTCGCCCAGCAACCAGAGGTCCACGGCGGGAAACGGCTCGGCTCCGGCGACGTTGCCGCGGATGCAGACCCGTGCCCCGCCATTAACCTCGACGCTGAGATCCACCGCATGATGGTCGGGCTTGTCAGAGGCGTAGTCGTTGACCACCCGGCCGCGGACCCGGCGGATCGGGTAAGGAAACTTGTGATACCGCGCGGCCAGGTCTTCGGGCCGGGCCTCGAGGCGTGCGTCCCACCCGCCCGAGTTTCGCCGGGCGAACTGGTAATCGAAGCTCAACTTGCCCACAGGGGCAAACCGCGCCTGAAACCGCTTTGCCGGCTCGGGCAGGCGGGTGAACAACTCGGGCGTAATCAGCAGCCCATCGACCGACGCGGCAAACGTATCGACCGCCTGGGCAGGGTTCTCGGTCGGCACGCGCGCCGAAAGCGTGGCGCGGATCTTCGCGTCCACCGCCCGGGCGTTCATCGTGTGGACGGTGAATCGACCGTCGCGATACCGTGCGCCCAGGTCGATGGCGGTAATGTCGATGGGAAGGTCGCGCAGGCCGAGCTTGCATTGACTCAGGGTCAATCGGAGGTCGGGGTTCCAGCCGGGTCCGTCTTCGGGTCGGCGGCGCACGTCGAGTTGAAGGCGGGTCGAGCCGGCTACGGAGCGGACCTGTTCGAGTGGAATTGGTGCGAAACGCGAGATCTCGCGAATCAGGTTCTCAGAAAGCGGGATCTCGGCCCAGTCGAGCGACGCATCCACGTCGCCGCGGTCGCGTCGCCAGCAGCCTTCGAGTTGCAACCGGCCAAGCTGGATGGCTGTGCCGCGGGCTTCGAAGCGTGCGAGGCCTGAGTCGTCGAGGAGTGAGCCGCGCAGACCGTCGAGGTGCCAGACGCTCTCGCCGCCCTGCGAAGCCGCCACGCGAAGAATGGCAGAGCCGCGCTCGACCACGACAATCGGCAACGGCACGCCGGGCCGGGGCGGCGCGATCAGGCCGTCCATGTTCCATTGGCCCGTGGCGTTGCGCACGGCTGTGAGCCGGGGTCGATCGAGTTTGAGTCGCTTGATGCGGAGCTTGCCCTGAGCGAGAGCTTCGACATCGTGCTCGATCCGGCCGTTGGGGACTTGAAGAACGGGAGACAGGACCGGGTCATCCCGACGAGCGAGCGACAGGTTGGTGAGCTGGATGCCCCATCCGGGCCAGAGCCGGGCCGAGTCGACGCTGACTTCCGCGCCGGGAAACTGCTTGCGGAGTTGCTCGAGGACGAGGCGACGGACCGTGACGGGATCGGTCCAATACCGAAGCGCGACCAGGCTCGCGCCGGCTGCCACCATGAGCAGCACGGCAAGCGAGCGGCACACATGCCGTGCCGTCGGCCGCCTTCCACAATTGGCCCGGGCCATTCACGCCTCCGCGCGCGACCGGACAATCGGCCGCAAGCCCGTGGGTGATAAGGCATTTCCGATGGCAGGTCAACGCCACCTGCAAGCCGGGCAAGATGGGTTATTCGCGAAACTTCAGCGACGCGGAGTTGATGCAATAACGCAAGCCCGTGGGGCGGGGGCCGTCTTCAAAGACGTGGCCCAGATGGGCGTCGCAACGGGCACACTGGACCTCCGTGCGGACCATGCCATGAGTGGTGTCACGGAGATACTTGATCGCTTCGGCATCAACGGGTTGGAAGAAACTCGGCCAGCCGGTGCCGGACTCGAACTTGGTGCCACTACTGAATAGGGCCCGGCCACAACAGACGCACTCGAAGGTTCCTTCCTCATGGTGGTCCCAGAGTTTGCCCGTGAAGGCGCATTCGGTGCCGCCCTGTCGGGTGACGCGATACTGCTCAGGCGTCAGCAACGCCCGCCACTCGGCATCGGTTTTTTCAACGCGGTCGGTCATGAGTTGGCTCCGACGGAGTCCGGGGCGTAGATCGAGCGACCGCCGTCCACGGGCAGGCAGACGCCGGTCACGAAATCGTTGTCGATCAGGAAGCTCACGGCATGGGCGACATTCTCCGGTTTGCCCTCCCGGCGGACGAGCGTCGCGTTGATCACACGGGCCCGCTCGTCGGCGGGGATTTCCGGGGGCAGCATCACCGGACCGGGCAGCACGGCATTGACCCGCACGTTGGGATTGCGACTGCCCAACTCGACCGCCAGCGTCCGGGTCAGCGTCGGGATCGCGCCCTTTGAGGGGAAGTAGGCGGCGTAGTTGGTGTAAGGGCGGGCACAGGCCCAATCTCCGACGAGGACGATGCACCCGCCGGCGGGTTGACGTGTCAGCGCGAGCCCCGCATGCTGGCCGATCAGAAAGCTGCTGAGCGTGTTCGTGTCCAAATAGTGGCGGACATCGTGAGCGGTGACGGCTTCGAGCCGCTTCGGCTTCCAGTCGGCCGCACAGTGAACGACGGCGTCCAGTCGGCCGAACTGACGGACGGCTTGCTCGACCAGTCGGGCGACCTCGGCTTCCTGAGTCAGGTCGGCCTGCACGGCAATGGCGTTAATGCCGCGGGCCTGGTAGTCGCGGATGGCGGATTCCGCCTCGGCCTTTGCGCTGCGGTAGTGCAATACGAGGTCGAAGCGGTCGGCCAGCGACGCGGCGACGACGGCCCCGACGCGCTGGGCCCCACTGCCGGTGATCAGAGCGACTGGTCGGCGCGACATGGTCCGGAATCCTCGAGGGGTGCAGTCCACCCCTATTGATAGGCGGTTCGATGCCGGCCGCCGGCCCGACGTTTCACCCCGGCCGGCGGACCACGAGAAACACCGGTGTAAACGGGTTGCCCGGTTCCGGCCGCTCGACTCGCTCAACTGCGAATCCCGTCTTCCGCAGCAGTGTGAGCCAGTGGGCGGCCGACTCGTGCCGGGCGGGGTTGGGCACGCCCGGCAACCTGCGAAACACCTGATAGTAGAAGTCTTCCATGACGAAGTTAAACAGCTTCAAGTCCGGCGTATCGACATCGCTTTCGCGGACGATCAGCGTGCCACCGGGCCGGACGATCCGGAACACTTCGCGCAGCAGACAGGCCGGGTCGGTTTCATGGTGCAGAACCATGAGCAGCAGGGCGAGGTCGGTCGAGGAGTCGTCGCACGCAATCCGGCCATCAGAAAGTGGCTTGTAGGTGACGGTTGAGCGGTCGGCGACGCGGTCGAACACGTCGACGGCAATGGCCCGCGAGGCGGGAATCGACCACGCCCGTGCCAGCCCGGCCGTCACCCGCGCGTCGCCACAGCCAACATCAACCAGCGACTGCGGTGCGGGCCGGGCCGCGACCAGGGCCCGGATCTGACCGACACGTCGTGTAATGCGGCTGTCCTCGTCACCCTCGAAGGTGGGAGCAAAACCGGCGTTGGCGCGACCGTGGAGATGTTCGTAGAGCAGGGGATACGGGTCACTGACGGGATCCCGGCTCCAGTCGTCGATCCGCACGAGTAGCGATTGGCCCAGGTCCGGGCGCGTGCGAAACACGCCGTTGAGCAGGACGGTATCGAGCAGGGCGCGGACGGCGGGATTCCGCCACGCCCGGTAAAGCGGATGGTCGTCAGGCATCGTGGAATTGTAGCCGGAACCGTGTGCCGGTGGCTTGCGGCCGACCTGTCGGCGGTTTAGGATGCCAACCTGCCTCGTTGACCACTCCGGGAGCGTGGACCATGGCCTACGATCTGATCATTTCCGGCGGCACGGTTGTCGGGCCCGACGGGACCACGGTCGCCGACGTCGCCATTCGCGGCGAGACCATTGCGGCCGTGGGCCCGGGCCTGGCCACGCCCGGCGCGGCCAAGACTGTCATCGACGCGACCGGGCAGTATGTCATGCCCGGCGCGCTGGACGTGCATGTGCATCTGGAACTGCCTTTCTGCGGCACGGTGAGCAGTGACGATTGGCGTACCGGCACTCGGGCGGCGGCCCGCGGCGGCGTTACCACCGTCATCGACTTTGCGATCCCCTACGGCGAGCAGTCGCTCGACGACGCCTACAACATCTGGCTCGAACGCGCGAAGCCCAAGGCCCACATCGACTACGCCTTCCACATGGCGATCACCAACTGGGATCGCCACGGCAAGGAAATGGAGGCGATGATCAAACGTGGCTGCCCGACGTTCAAGGAGTTCATGATCTATGCCAGCGAAGGTTGGCAGAGCGACGACCGCGCGATCTACAACACGCTCGAGCGTTGCAAACAACTCAATGGCATGCTTTTAGTCCATGCCGAGAGCAGCCGGGTTCTCGACGAGTTGATCGCCCGCCGGCACAACCCCGACGACATGAAGAAATACGGGGCCCAATTGCACGCGATGACCCGGCCCAACTTCATCGAAGCCGAGGCGATCCAGCGGGCAACCATGTGGAGCGAAGCGACCGGCGGCCGGCTGTACATCGTTCACATGAGTACGGGCGAGGGTGCGGACATCATCAAGGCGGCTCAGGCTCGCGGCGTCAACGTCCTGGCTGAGACTTGCATCCAGTACCTCGTCATCGACGACTCTGTTTTCGCCCGGGAAGACGGACATTTGTTCGCGTGCTGCCCGCAAGTGAAGAAGCCGAAGGACATCGAGCGGCTGTGGAAAGGGTTGGAATCGGGCGAGGTCTGCGTCGTCAGTACAGACACCTGCAGCTTCACGAAAAAGCAAAAGGCGATGTGGAACGGCGACTGGACCAAGATCCCGATGGGGCTGCCGGGCCTGGAGACGATGGTGCCGGTCTTCTACACCCGCGGCGTGCTCGGCGGGCGGATGCCGGTGACACGACTGGTCGAGAAGTGCTGTTCCAATCCGGCGAAGATCATGGGCCTGTATCCAAAGAAGGGCACGCTCGCCCCCGGCAGCGATGCGGATGTCGTAGTCTTCGACCCGCAGAAGAAGATCAAGGTGGATTACGCCATGATGGAGTCGGGGACCGACTGGAACCCGTACCAGGGCGAGGAACTCGCAGGCTTCGCACGGCACACGTTCTGCCGTGGGAAACAGATCGTGACAGACTACAAGTGCCAGGAAGCCGCCGGCTGGGGCCAATGGCAACCTCGCACCCTCGCCTGATACGCGCCCGTGGTGCGGGTGCAAGGCTCATCGGCGGCAAGTTTCTCCGACAGGGACTACGACATGCGAGCAGGCGAGCGGATGGCTTTGGAGGTGTTGCAGTCGCGGTTTGCGGACGTGCCCGCGCCGTTTTCCGCCGACGAGGCGTTGATCGAGGCGGCGCGTTGCCTCTACTGCTTCGACGCGCCGTGCATGCGGGCCTGCCCGACGCACATCGACGTGCCGAAGTTCATCCGCCAGATTCTTCACAAGAACGAGGTCGGCGCGGCGAAGACCATCCTCGACGCCAACATCTTTGGTGGCAGTTGCGCTCGCGCCTGCCCGACCGAAGTGCTGTGCGAAGGCGCTTGCGTCGACAACACACTGCTCGGCCATACTGTCGAGATCGGTCGGCTTCAGAGGTATGCGACCGATGTCGCCCGGGCCCGCGGCATCAAGTTCTACACGCCCGGCCTGCCGACGGGCAAGCGGGTCGCCGTCGTCGGGTCCGGCCCCGCGGGGCTGACGTGTGCCCACGAACTGCGCAAGCTCGGCCATGACGTCGTGGTGTTCGAGGCCCGCGACGTGCCGGGCGGACTCAACACGCTCGGCCTCGCCGCTTACAAGGTCAGTACCGAATTCGCGCTGTCCGAAGTGGAGTTGATCCGCCAGGTCGGCGTCGACATCCGGTTGAATCAGCGGATTTCAGCCGAGGCGTTAAGGAAACTGCTCGGCGAGTTCGATGCGGTGTTTCTCGCCGTGGGGCTTGGCCGGACGAAGCCGCTGGGCCTACCGGGCGAAGAGTTGCCCGGCATCTGGGAAGCCCTCGATTTCATCTTCCAGACGCATACGCGTCCGCTCACCGAGTGCGAAATCGCGCCGCGGGTCCTCGTGCTCGGCGCGGGCAACACGGCCATCGACGTTGCGACCGCGGCTGTCCGACTCGGGGCGGAAGAAGTGACCATTGCCTACCGTCGCGGCGAACAGGCGGTCCCGGCATTCGCATACGAGTACGGATTGGCCCGGGCTGATGGTGTGCGGTTCGTCTGGTACGCACAGCCGGTGAGGTTCGAGAAACGTGGCAACGCGGTGGCCGTCGAGTTCGCCCGGACTTCGGCCGGCGACCCGGCCGCAAGGACGGGCCGACTCGACGTGCTGCAAGGCCAGAACTTCACGGTCGAAGCGGACATGGTGGTCAAAGCCCTCGGCCAGGAACCGCTCCTGGAACTGTTGCGGGCCATCCCCGGCCTGACGCTCGACGGAGACAAAGTGAAAGTCGATCGCGCGACAGGCGCGACCAGCGTAGCCAGACTCTTCGCCGGCGGCGACTGCGTCCGCGGTGGCGGCGAAGTCGTCGACGCCGTCCAGGACGGCAAACTCGCCGCCCGGGGGATCCATCGCCAACTCTGCCCCGGTTGATTAGCCGCGTTCCTCTGAGTTCATCTGTGGCTTGTTTTTGTGAGGGCCTGTGCAGTGCCTGACCTGAGTATCGATTTTTGCGGTGTCAAGGCTCCGAACCCGTTCTGGCTGGCGTCCGCGCCGCCGACGAATTCGGAGTATCAGGTCCGCCGGGCGTTTGATGCCGGGTGGGGTGGGGCCGTGTGGAAGACGCTCGGGTTCGAGCCGATCGTCAACGTGTCATCCCGCTACGGCGGCATGGACTACGATGGCCGAAAGCTGGCCGGGCTCAACAACATCGAACTCATCACCGACCGCACGCTCGACGTGAACCTCGCCGAGATCGCCCGGGTTAAGAAGGCCTATCCCGGCCACGCGCTCTGGGTCTCGCTCATGGTAGAGTCGAACCGCGAATCTTGGCACGAGATCACGAAGCGCACGCAGGACACCGGGGCGGACGGCATCGAGTTGAACTTCGGCTGCCCGCACGGGATGAGCGAGCGCGGAATGGGCTCGGCCGTGGGGCAGGTGCCCGACTATGCCTGCATGATCACCGAATGGGTGAAGGAAGTCGCCCGGATTCC